>JAUNIP010000019.1 GCA_030523425.1 Coriobacteriia bacterium | reverse complement strand
GCCCGCGCGTTGTGTGAACGACGAAACGCCCGATTTCGTCGTTCACACAACGAAAAACGCCCCATTTTCGCATTGCGTGAACGACGAAGGTCTTCCGCCTTTCGGCGCGTTGCTGGTTTCGAGATTCGCTGCGAAACGCTCGCTTCGCTGACCTGGGGTTTTGTGAACGCTGCTGAGAGCCTCGCCCCCTTCGTCGTTCACACAACGGGCCGCGAAGGCCCAATCCGCGCCCCAGGCGCTCCCTGGGGGACCTTCGTCGTTCACACAACGCCCAAAACGCCCGAAAAACGTTGTGTGAGCGACGAAAACGGCCCTTTCGTCGTTCACACAACGAAGAAGGGCTGCCCTGGCCCCGGCGCACTTCCTGCTTCGCGTCTCATGCGCCCGCCCAATACAAGCGGTTCACACTCTGGACTAGACCTCTCCACTACGGTACTTTCTCGCCTCCGGTCGAACTAACACTTACGCGCAAGATTGTGTGTCCACCTTGACGCCCGACGCGCTGGCGGGTATGTTCTGCATGCGGAAACAGTAGGGAAACGGGCGGGGGACATGGCGGCCGAAACTCAAACAACAACGAAGGTGTTTACCAAGGACTTCCTGCTTATCGCCTTGGTGAACTTCCTCACGTTCATGAGCTTCCAGCTGTTCCCTTCGTCGCTGCCGCTGTATGCGCGCGAAATTGGTGCGCCTGAGCACCTGTTGGGCTGGCTTACGGCGCTCACCACCGTTTCCGCTCTGGTCACCCGCCCTGTTATGGGAGCGGTGGTGGACCGCAAGGGGCGCCATGGGGTGATGATTGCCGGCCTCATAATCATGGCCGTTTCCATCATCCTTATGGCCCTTGTTCCCATCTTTGGAGCCTTGCTGGCCCTGCGCTTGCTGCAAGGCGTGGGCTGGGGTTGCTCCACCACGGCGAATTCCACCACGGCAAGCGACGTCATCCCCAAGCCGCGCTTCGCCGAAGGCATGGGCTACTACAGCCTTTCTGCCGCCTTGGCGTTGGCCATTGCGCCCGGCTTGGGCATACAGATGCTCAACGTGTTGGGCATGCCCGTGCTGGCAGGGTGTTCCACGGTGTTTTTGGCCTTGGCGCTGGTGGGGTCGTTCTTCATCACTTTCAAACGTATCAGCCCGGAAACCGCGCCCAAAAAGATTGAGTTCATAGAGCCCGCTTCGGTGTTTCCTGCCGTCACGGTGTTCTTCACATCGCTGTGCTACGGCGCGCTGGTCACGTTTTTGGCCCTTGACGCGCAGTATCGCGGCATAGAAGG
Organism: Coriobacteriia bacterium; assembly: GCA_030523425.1. Lineage (GTDB taxonomy): Bacteria > Actinomycetota > Coriobacteriia > Coriobacteriales > Eggerthellaceae > JAUNIP01. The sequence goes on along the minus strand of JAUNIP010000019.1, from coordinate 30,968 downwards.
CATTCCGCTGTTCTTCACCGTGTATGCGATGGCCACGTTGGTTTCCCGCCCCGTTTCGGGCATGCTGGTGGACCGCAAAGGGTTCACGCCGGCAGTGGTTGCGGGCATAGCCATCATGGTGCCGTCGATGCTGCTGATAACGTTTGCCAGCAGTCTGGGCATGTACCTGGTGGCAGCTGTTTTGCTGGGCGTGGGCTTCGGCACGCTGCAGTCTAGCCTTTCCGCCATGGCCATCATGCTGGCGCCGCCTAACCGCCGGGGTTCTGCGAACGCCACGTACCTGCTGGGGTTCGACGGCGGCATAGGCGTGGGTGCCGTTGCTTCCGGCGTACTGGCGGGTGCGGTGGGCTATTTTGGCATGTGGCTGGCAATAAGCGTTATGCCGCTGGTGGCGGCTGCGGTGTACGCCGCGGGATGCCGCAACCTGCCGCAGCCGTGATTCCCCGGTTTGCCGAAGTGCGACCTGCAGCAAACACGGAAGCCTCTTCAGCCTTGCGTTGCAATTCAGCCCTGAATGGGGGTATCATAAGAGGTGGAAAGAATTGGGCCCGCGTGCAACGCCGCGGGCCTTGCGGGAAGGAAGCATATGCAAACACAGCAGCAAGCTTTGCTGGATTTCCTGGGAAATCCTGACGCGCGGTTGGTTCTGCCTGCCTACCAGCGCGGCTATTCGTGGGACGAATACCAGTGCAAGGAACTGTGGCGGGATGTGTTCAACGCCGCGCGCAACGACATCGCCCACTTCGCAGGCATGATCATCTGCGCTGACGCCGCCGCTTCGGCGTACAACGAAGGTGAAACGGGGAAGGTGCTAGAAATCATCGATGGCCAGCAGCGCCTGACCACGTGTTTTCTGATGCTGCTGTCCTACGCGAAGTACGTGAAGGAGCACAATATTTCCTTTTACGGCGCAGGCGCGGACTACCTTTTGGACACGTATTTGCGCGCGGAAGGCGGGCGCAAGCTCACGCTTTCCGAAGAGGACCAGGGCGTGTTATTCGCCCTGGTAGACGGCTTAGAAGAAGCCGCCGTTGCGCTAGGCGCCACCGAAGAGGAATCGCGCGTGTTGGCAAACTACCGCTTCTTCGAGCAGCGTATGGCTGAAGAAGGCTTCGACGATGAGCTGTTCTGGAAGGGCCTGCAAAGCGTGGCGGTCATATCCATCCTGCTAGACGAACACGACGACCCGCAGGAAATCTTCGAAAGCTTCAATTCCAAGGGCGTGGCCTTGGCGCTGGCGGACATGGTGCGCAATTACCTGCTTCTGGCTGAAGAGCCCAGCGAGCAGGATCGCCTGTATGAGAACTACTGGGAACGCGTGCAGTCCGCCTTCGGCGATGATCCGGGCTGCAAGCGCCTGAACAGCGCCATCCGCGCGTGGCTGACCATCCGCTGCAAGGAAGCGCGCTCCCACAACGACCGCGAGATGTTTTCCATCTTCAAGAATTACTGCGAAGGCGAACTGGACGGCCGTACCGAAGAGCTGCTGCAGGAACTGGTGAACTTCACCCAGATGTGGGCGGAACGCTACCGGTTCCACTATTCGCGCCGCTATCTGTCGTACAACTGGGCGGTCTTAGGCGCGAACACGCTGATTCCCGACGAGGTGCGCAACAAGGTGCGCGCCGACAAGGACAGCTTCTATTGGCAGCACTACATGACCGTGGATATCACCAAATAGGGAAGGGGACAGCGCATGAACACACAACAGAAAACCCTTCTGGCCTTTTTGGGGCAGCCGCAAACGCAGTTCACGGTGCCGCCGTTCCAGCGCGTGTATTCCTGGGAAGCCAAGGAATGCGCGGACTTCTGGGACGACATTATGAAGGCGGGCGCTGCAGGGCACAACCATTTCATGGGCGTGGTGCTGTATACGCGCAGCTCAGCGGGGTGGAAATCAATCGAGCAGCTGAACGTGGTTGACGGTCAACAGCGCCTGACCACCTTCACCGTCATGCTGACGGCGCTGCATCGCTACTGCACCGAACACGGTCTTACTGTGGATGACATGGGTCCCGACGACATAGCTGCGCGCTTTTTGCTGGCAGACGTAGACGGCGAACTGCAGAGCAAGCTGGTGCTTACCTATTTGGACCGCTTCACGTTGTTCGAGCTGGTCATAGGGGCGGATCCTTCCGAAGAGCACGCGGAGCGCATAGGAGAGAACTTCCAGTTTTTCTATGACCGCATGAACCGCGAAGGCTTTGACCTGGCTGCGTTCTGGCGCGGCGTGACGCAGCTGTTCGTGCTGGAAGTGGAACTGGAGGGCCGCGATCGCCCGCAGATTGTGTTCGAAAGCCTGAATTCCAAGGGCATGTCGCTGACCACGGCCGACCTGCTGCGCAGCCGCATCCTGCCGGTGGACAAGGAAAACCCGGGGCAGAATCTGTACGAGACATATTGGCTGCCTGTTGTGGATATTGCCCAGCGCACGCTGGGTTCGCGCGACGAAGCCAGCAAGATTGCGGAAGCCTTCGTGGCCCGCAAGTGCCGCGAACGCGCGCTCATTCACGACGAGGCGGAAATATACCCCTTCTTCAAGGAATTGCTGCGCGACGACTACGGCAACGACCTGCCCCACTTGCTGGTGGATTTGCAGGAGTTCGCCGAACTGTTCGATGTGGAAGAGGGCTTCCGCACCGAGCAGCTGAAGAACCGCGCCGAATGGGTGAAGGGCCGCGCCAAGGGCGCCATCAGCAAGTACAAGCTGTTCGGCGACTAACGGCAGCTTGCGAACACGCGGCCTGGAAGGGGGCACCTGCCCTGGTCAGAATTTCGTGTATACGCAGCTGGGTAACAAAGGCAGCCACCTGATCCAGCAGATGAAGGACAAGCTGGTAGAGCACAAGCAATACATTGCCGAACACGGCGTGGACCTGCCTGAAATTGCTGAATGGGAATGAAGTGCCGCCGAGTAAATGTGAACGTTCCTGCCGCTTCAGCGCGGCAAAACTGACGTATACTGGTTTCGAGCGCCCTTATAGCGGGGCGGAAATAACTACGGCCTAAGGAGGCTTCTTATGGCAGCAAATCGGTTCGTTTTGAATGGCGTTTCGTATCACGGGAAGGGTGCCATCGAAGAGATTCCCGGCATTGTGGCCAACAAGGGGTTCAAGAAGGCCTTCGTGGCATCTGACCCCGACCTGCTGAAGTTCGGTGTGACGCAAAAGGTCACCAGCCTGCTGGAAGCAAACGGCATCGACTACGAAATCTATTCTGACATCAAGCCTAATCCCACCATCGAAAACGTGCAGCATGGCGTGGCGGCCTACCAGGCTTCCGGCGCCGACTTCATGATCACCGTAGGCGGCGGTTCTTCTATGGACACTGGCAAGGCCATCGGCATCATCGTGAACAACCCCGAATATGCCGACGTGCGTTCGCTGGAAGGCGTAGCCCCCACCAAGAAGCGCACCGTGTTCACCATTGCTGTGCCCACCACCGGCGGCACCGGCGCTGAAAGCACCATCAACTACGTGATTACCGACGTGGAAAAGAAGCGCAAGTTCGTGTGCGTAGACCCCAACGACATCCCCGATGTTGCCGTCGTCGACCCTGACATGATGTCTACCATGCCCAAGGGCCTAACGGCCGCAACCGGCATGGACGCCCTGACGCATGCCATCGAAGGCTACACCACCGCCGCGGCGTGGGAGCTTTCCGACTGCCTGAACCTGGAAGCCATCCAGCTGATTGCCAAGCACCTGCGGGGCGCGGTTGCCAACAATCCCGAAGGCCGCGAAGGCATGGCCTTGGCTCAGTATGTTACCGCCATGGCGTATTCCAACGTGGGGCTAGGCATTGCGCACTCCATGGCTCACACTTTGGGCGCGGTGTATGACACGCCCCACGGTGTGGCCTGCGCCATGATGCTGCCCATCGTCATGGAGTTCAACCAGGAATTCACCGGCGAAAAGTTCAAGGCCGTAGCGGAAGCCTTCGGCGTAAGCACGGACGGCATGGAAGCTGCTGAATACCGCAAGGCTGCCATAGATGCCGTGCAGCAGCTTTCCGTTGACGTGGGCATTCCCACCAAGCTGGAAAAGCTGGCCGAAGAAGATCTGGACTTCTTGGCGGAATCCGCCGCTGCCGACGCGTGTGCCCCCGGCAACCCCCGCCCAGCCACCATCGATCAGTTCAAGGACATGTTCCGCAAGCTTATGTAACAGCAGCGAAAACCGCGCGAAAGGGGAGGCCTGCGGGCCTCCCCTTTGTGTTTGCTCCCGTTTCGGGCCCTTTGTCAGGCTTTCTTCGGTTTGCCGTTCATCACTATCAGGAAGGGGATAAGCGTCAGCAGGGGCAGCACGTAAGCCACCACGAAGAAATCGGATTGCACCAGCCAATTGAAGGCGGCGTGGAAGAGTATGGCCGCCACCAGCGCCCCCACCACGCTGGCCACGTAGCGGTTGCCCCGCACCCGCGCTAGCACCAGCGTGTAGGCCACGCTTAATGTGCACACACCATGCATAAGTCCGGTGCAGAACCCGCGGATGAGCACGCGGGCGAAGGTGACCTCGGCAGGGTAGTTGACCATAAAGTACGTGCTTTCCAGAAGGGCGAAACCCACACCCACCGCAACGGCGCATTCAAGTGCGCCTTGGCGTTGAAGTTTCAGCACGAACACCGCATACAGCACTGCCAAGGCTTTCAGCAGCTCTTCCACCACGGGCCCTAAGGTGACGCTGTTCAGGAATGCGGATGCGTCCACATATTTTATGCTCAGCTGGTTCAGCTGCCCGCAAATGATGCAAATTATCATCCCCACCAGCAAAAATATCATGTTGATGCGCCCTTGGCCCCTGAAGGCGACGCACATCATCAGAAGGGGGCCTAACAGGCAGAAAAACAACGTAACGATGCTGATTTCCACGTGCAGCCCCCTTCTGTAATCCCTGCTTAGTCGGTTGTGTCTTGCGTTGCAGACATCGTTTCCTCGGCGGCAGCATTCACTGCTTCCGCGCTTTCTGCAGCCGTCGCGTTTTTGCGGCGCCACGCGAACACAGCGCCTGCGCCCGCCGCCGCTAACAGCACCAAGATGGCACCAATCAGCACCGGCGCGGAAAACGGCGTATCGGTCATGCCCGTATCCGAGCTGTGGTCGGAAAGCTTTCCCTTGTCGAAGATGTTGCTGAAAGCAATGTTACTGGTGGCCATGCCAGTGGGGAAGTTCATCAGCACCCAGCCGTAGTACTGCCCGCGCTGGTACATGTAGGTGCCCAGGTATTCGTTCACATCGTTGGCAATTTCGCGGGGCGTGCCTTCGAAGGGGCTTTTGTAGGTGATTGAAACCAGCTTGCTCGGATGGAAGCTTAAGTCGTAGGTAGAAGCGTAAATGACGCGCGGCATCAGGTCTTTGGTGGAAAGGTCGTATTGTTTGGAGATGTCTTGCGGTATGCCCCTAGACCCCGTTTCGGGATTGAAGCTGGACTGGTCATAGCACTTCTTCAGGTTGTCTATCTTGGTGGCAGCGCTCACCGAATACGCGTTTTCGGTGGTGGCATAGTCTTTCTGGCCGATCAAGATAATCTTGCCTGCTGCTTCTTGCATAGAAGGCATGGGGTCTCCGTCGTGAAGAACCTTGAAGCGGCTGTCTTGGCTGGCGACGTCAAGCACAGCCTTGATCAGCTGGTTGTATTCCGAATTGTCTATCTTTTCGTCCGCGCTGCCTTCGTTCTGATAGAACACCACCACGGTTTCTTTCTTTGATTCATCCTTGCCTAGGAAGGTGAAGCAGGCATTGAACACGTCATCGAGGTGCATCCAGCTGCCGTCTTTGTTCTTGGCGTCTACCAGCGTAAGGTCATGCTTGCATTCTCCTGCCACGCCCATGTCACCCAACGATCCATGGGAAAGCTTCAGATACGATGCGGCATACATGAGCTTTTCGTTGCCCGAAAGGTCGTTCAGGTTTTTAGCGTCGAAGGAATCGCTGCGGTTGAAGGCAATGCGCGTGTCGAACAGGCGGATGCCGCTGGCCAGCTGCTGGCTGATGTCTAGGTCTTGGCAGCGGGCTATGGCGTCGCGGGCGTCGGGAATCACCGAAGGCAGCTTCGCCACCAAGAACAGGGCAGCTGCAATGTCGGCAACTTCTAGCAGAGCCAAAGCCAAGTCCGCAATGATCTTGACCACAGCCGCGCCGCCAAGGGCTATCAGCACTTGCTTCCATATTTGCAACCCGGTTTTGGCTTCGATGATTTTCGAGACATTCTCAAGGCACCAGGTGATGGCATCGCCATTCAGCGAAACATTGAACGTGCCAGCGTCATGGGTGCCGGGAATGTTCACCTGTGCCAAGGACATGCTGTCAGGCAAGAACGACATCCAGTTTTCCATGCGAACGCCCTTGTAGCCGTCAGTGCAGCAGAACGTGTCCCACTGCAGGTTGTAGTACAAGTGCTGCCACCCAAAGGCGCCGCCTTCGCCTTTTCGGTTGGTGTCGTAGGAAATGGTCATGTAGCGCGCCGTAGCGGTGTCATAGACAGTGGAGTAGGTGTAGCCGACCATCTGAAGGCCGTCGCCCTTGCTTTTGTGCTTTCCTTTGGTGGGATGATCTTTTGTGTAGTATTGCGGGTCGTTCCCCCCGGCCAAGGCTTCTTGGTAGTGTTGGTTGAAAAAGATCTCGTGCATGATTGCGCCCATGTCATCGCTGTAATACAGGCCGTTGTCCTGGGCGTATTTCTTCACGTCGTTGATGTAATCTTCAACGCACCAATAGGGGTTTTCGTGTCCGTGCGAGCTTTTTATGTAGTGGCCGAAATACACGCCTAACAGATACAGATAACCGCCGCTGTTGTCTATCAGGTGCTTGTTCCATTCCACGCCGCCTACGCGATAGGCCCCGTTGCAAATCTCGTTTTGCTCGTAACCTTCTTCTTTGGGCATGGGTTCCACGCTGTAGCCGTTCTGCGCGTCCTTGACCAGGGCACCGCGATTGGCCGCTTCGCGTAGCGCGTAATACAGTTCGTACAGCTGGGGAGATGTGTCGTCGGTGGTGCCTAGCACCAGGTCGTTGTAGCCGGTCAGGGTGATTTCCAAGAAGCGGCTTAGCACCACGTTGCCGCGATGGAAATAAAAGTCGCGGCCTTTCACTTTCACGAAGGTGTAATCGTAGTACACGCTGCCATTGGTGCCGCTTTGCAGCACGCCCGAACCGCTGCCGCCTGCGCCGCCGCCGCCGATGCCGAAGTCAGGCGCGCGGCCCGTGGTGCTGTCGCCGTCTATGTCTTTGCCGCCTTTTCCGCCTTTGGCGTCCACGGTTAGGTCTTCGCCCGAGAAATAGATGGTTCCGCAGTTGCTTCCGCGTTGTCCTGCGCTGCCTCCTGAGCCGCCAATGCCCGCACCGGCCCCGCCTCCTCCTCCGATGACTTGGTCTTCCACCCGGACAATCTGACTGGCCTTGCCTCCGGTGGCGATCAAGGTGCCGCCGCCGCGCACGAACAACGTAGAGCTTTCTGGCACATAAATGCCTGCGCCCGCGCCGGAAGATGCCGTGAAGGGCGCATCCGCGCCGGTTGCGGTAACGGTCACGCCCTCTTGGATTTCCAGTATAACTTGGGAGTTTTCAGGTATGGTGATGCCGTTGCCATTTGCGCCGGAGGCATTGAATTCCATGTTTTGGTTGAACAGGTAAATGGTGTTTCCGGTAGGAGAAAACGTAGACGGGTCGGTGACCACGGTGACGTTTTCGTTTACGACGTGGCCCTTTTCGTCAAATGAGAACGTGCCGGTTTGAATGTAGCCTGGGCTGCGCCCGTCCACCGAAGCGCCGTCGTTCAAAAACACGTTGCCATCGGCTTTGTCGCCGCTTGGCAGCTCACCGCCGGAACCGCCCGTGCCGCCGGTCACGCTTCCGCTGCTTTCGCCGCCCGATCCGGCTGCGCCGCCCGTGCCGCCCGTGCCGCCGGAAGGATGGTGGTCGGTCCAGCCGCGCACATCGGTGCACCGGGTACCGCCGGAACCGCCGCCGCCGCCGCCGGCGCCGCCGTCGCCCCCGGCGCCTATTGCGTAGGTGCCGGCCAAACCGCCGGTGCCGCCGCCGCCACCGCCGCCACCGCCTGCGTAAAATTTGTTATTGAAATCGGTGTGCCTGCTGTCGGTGCTGGTGCCGGTCGATCCGTTGGCGCCGTTGTCGGCCGCGGTGCCCGCAACCGCCTTCACCTGGGTAATATCCAAAACGTAGACATTGCCGCAGCCCGTGCCCGGCGAGCCGGACGCACCGTTTGTGCCAACCGTGCCACCTGATTCCCCAGAACCGCTCGGGCTGCAGGGGCCTGCCACGTGGCCGTTGAGGGTGTTGCCGGTGTCGTTGTAATAAGCACCGCCGGCACCGCCTGCGCCGCCGTCGCCGCCTATGCCGCCTATGCCAGCAGCTGCACCGCCGCCGCCGGCACCGCCTGCGCCGCCGTCGCCGCCATACATCAGTCCTTTTCCACCGCCTGTGTCGGTGGCGTTAGCATCCAACGCGGCGTTTTCGCCTGCTTGCCCTGCCACGCCGGGCGAAGCGTTGCCGCCGGTTGCCACCAAGGTGCCGAAACCGCGCACAATCAGCGTGGCGCTTTCGGGCACATGCACCCCGGCGCCTGCGCCTGCGGTGCCGTTCGCGTCGCCGCCTTGTGCGGTTATGGTCACGCCTTGGGCAATGGTGAAGATGACGGTGGCGCATTCTGGAATGGTTATGCCGCTGCCTGCAGCGTCATTGGTGAACGTGAGGTCTTGGTTGAAGATGTATTCGATGTCATCTTCTGTGTCAAAGCCGGTGGTGCTGCCTTCGGTGACCTCCACCTGCTTTGAGGCCGCCAGATCTTGGGCAATCTGGGCACCGGCGTCTAGATCTTCGTTGATGGCGTCTAAGGCGCCTAAGGTGTTAGCCAGCGGGTTTGGCTGCGTTGCGTCAACTTCCGTTCCGTCGCCTTCTTTTGCAGCCGCCATGGCGGCAAGGCTGGCCATATACGAATCGTCCAGCGAATCGGACGAATCCGCATATGAGGGTATAGGCGTATAGCACACCACCAGCGCAACGGAAAGGAAAATGGACAATGCGGTGCGGAATGTCTTCCAAATAAGATTGGCCTTCTGCATGATTCTCACGTCCTTTTTTGGTAAGAAATGGGGTAAAAGCCCTCAAAAAAACTGTAGCACCAGGGATGCTCCCATTTACTGGGAATACGGCACATTACCACAAAGTGTTACTTGCGCGAAACGTCCGCTCAGGTAGAGCAGGTGGGTGTTGCGCTGCCTGCAGCTGCGCAAGCCGCGCGGCGCGTCAATGATGCTTCTGATGTTTCTGGAATGCGGTATCATCGGGAAAGCACGTGACGTGCAAAGACTTGTTCCTTGTTTCACGCGTAAAGGAGCGCATATGCCTGAACCTGGTGCCATACGTTCGTTTCGGCTTGTCAAGGCCGCTTGCGCATGATGCTGTAGCCGGCGGAAGTGTATTGAGGCGGCAATGCGTGTGCTGAAAGGCATGTGACGAATGACCCCAAAGCACAGGAGGAAGTATGATTGAGACTGATCAAGCGTTTGGCATTGACATAGGCGGATCGGGCATCAAAGGAGCGCCTGTGAACCTGGAAACCGGCGAATTCGCACAGGAGCGCCTGCGCATTCCCACGCCCCAGGAATCCACGCCTGAGGCTGTTGCCGGCGTGGTGAGAGAGATCCTGGATGCCTTCGAGGTTGCTGACGGCACGCCGGTTGGCATTGCGTTTCCAGCCCCTGTGCACGTGGGGCGCCCGCTGCACTTCATGGGGAACTTAGATCAAAGCTGGCTTGGCGTGGACATCAATCAGTTTATGAGCGAATCCACCGGCCGCCGCGTGCATGTGGTGAACGACGGCGATGCCGCCGGGCTGGGTGAGGCCCTGTATGGCAGCGCCCGCAACGTTGGGGGCCTTGTTATTGCTACCACGCTAGGCACTGGCATAGGCACTGCGCTTATCATGGATGGCATCCTAATTCCCAACACTGAACTTGGCCACATCATTCTTGATGGCACAGACGCGGAAAAGCTTGCCGCCGATTCGGCCCGCACGCGCGAAGAGCTAAGCTGGAAGAAGTGGGGCGCGCGGCTGACCAAGTACTATCGCGCCCTTGAGCACTACCTTGCCCCCGAAATCTTCGTCGTGGGCGGTGGTGTCAGCAAAAAGCACGAGAAGTTCTTCCCTTACATCGACATCAACACCCCCATTGTGCCGGCCGCGCTGCTGAACACCGCAGGCATCGTGGGCGCAGCGGCCTACGCCCACAAGATGGAGGCGCTGGCGACCCGCGCCTAGTATGTCATGCATAAAGAATAAATGTTCTTATTTTGTAGATAATTGTTGATAGCTTTTTGCCGGCTGCGCTAAGTGGCGGCGTGGCTATTGAAGAAACGAATTGCGTAGGCCCTTATTTGGGTCATGCATTCTTCGCGCAATTCAGGTTGGCGGTCGCTGGTGCGAACGAGTTCGGCGATGGGACATACGTATTCCATGGCCAACAGGTGAGGGTCATCTGTGCGCATGATGCCAGCACCCATCAGCCGTTTGAACAGCCCTTCGTTCAGGCTTACCAGGTCAGTGTAGAAGTGCTTGGTGGCAAGGTGTGCCATACGGGGGCTTCGGAACTGCTCCTGCGTCAAAACTTTTCGAATTTTGATGATGACCGGGTCGTTTATGGTGTAGTCGATTTGACGCAGGCTCAGTTGCATCATTTCTTTGATGCTTGTGGGTGCTGCGCTGCCTTCGGTTGCTGCCGCAAACCCTGCGGCGTAGCGCTGCTCTACGGAATCGGTCAGGGCGTTCCAGATGTCTTCCTTGCTGGAGAAATGCCGATAGAGCGCCGACTTGCTAAGGCCTAGGGAAGCAGCAAGATCCCGCAGGTTCGTGCCGTCGTAGCCGCGTTCGCTGATCATGTCCAGCGCTGCCCAGATAATTCTTTCGCGCGTATCGCTTGCCAATTTCGGTGCCCTCTCTTGTGTGACCAACTGGTCGCATGGTAGCATAGTGACCAGTTGGTCACATTGAAGGGCAAGGGTTGCAGTGAAGCAGTTACAAGATTTTTACACATCGGTGCACGGTTCTTACGAGGACGCATTTGCGGCGTTGCACAGCGATGAGAGGATTCAGCGGCACTTGGCGGATTTTTGCCAAGACCCAACGTTTGCCAGCATCATTGAGCATGCGCGGCGCGGGGAATTCGATTCCATGCAAATCCAGGTGAGCGCTCTGTGCGGCTTGGCGGGTTATTTGGGGCCGTCGGAATTGGCCAACTCCTGCCTTCATATCATAGAGCGTTGCCACCATAAGAAGGGTTTCTGCACCAGCAGGGAACTAAAGGAATGCCTGTCTGAGCTAAGCGACGAATATCGGTTGGTGGAACAAGGCGTCAAGCGCTTGTCCGTGGGCGTAACAGCGTGAAGCTTCTATTTCAAGAAAATCCAGGTCGCCACCGTCTGCTTTGGTCTTAATCTTAGGCTGATAGGCAGACAATTTCGTGCGTTTGTGCCACTGGATGCCTAATATCTTTTGCAACGTGCTGAGTTGTGCCATTATTGTTTCACTTCATGATGAAAACCGGAGGCATGTTGTGAAAGACTCTAGCTTCAGTGCTATTCAAGATTTGGCGCGTTCCCTGGTGGCCGACGGGGATTTCTCCAAAAGCGATTTGGATCGCATTGCTGCTGCTGTGGAAGAACAAGGCGATGACCGTCTGACCGATGCGCAGCGCAAGGAATTGCTGCGCACGGTGGATGCTTTTTCCCAAGGCCCCACCAAGAAGGTGCCGGTTGCCATGCGCGTCTTGGGGGCGGTTGCCCTGTTGGCAGCCGTGTTCGCCGTTGGCGAATTCGTTGTGTACGTCGCGAGTGTCGTTTCGGAGCTGGGAAGCGGCGTCTATGCGCAGCATTCCATCACGGAACTGGTCATTGATGTCATTTTGATTGTGCTGCTGCTGGCACAAACCGTGGTTGCCGGCGTGCTGGGGGCCAGGTTGCTGCTGAACAAGCGCACCAAAGCGGCGCGCCTGACCTATGTGGCCATGGCGCTTTCTGCGCTGACCATCTTCTTCCTGACTATGGTGCAAGGTGTTTCCCTAGAGCTCAGTTCGCCCGTGGGCTACCTGGTGCTCCAAATTGTTTTGAGCGCGTATTTGCAGCCCAGCCTTGCCCGGGAACGCCAGCTGAAAAACTTCTTGAAACGCTTGGACACCAAAGAGCGCGCTGCGAAGGGCACATTGGGCCTGGACTTAGATGGCGAAGGCTACATCAAGCTGGACTTCTTCAACCTGTTTTGGATTTTCGTCATCGCGTGTTTCTTGGGGCTGATAGTGGAAATCATCTGGCACATGGTGGTGGTAGACCCCGGTGTTTACCAGGACCGCACAGGTTTGCTGTATGGGCCCTTCAGTCCCATCTACGGCGTGGGTTGTGTGCTCATGACCTTGGCGCTCAACCGTTTCCGCAACAAAAACATCATTCTCATTTTCGTTGTCTGCACCATCATCGGCGGGACCTTTGAGTATTGCGTAAGCTGGTGGATGGAAATTGGCTTCGGCGCTAAGGCTTGGGACTACAGCGATAAGTTCTTGGGCGATTTGCTGGGCGGCCGCACATGCCTGATGTTCGCTTCCATGTTCGGCGTGCTGGGCACGTTTTGGATCAAGCTGTTGCTGCCGTTGATGCTTAAGCTTATCAACCTGATTCCGTGGAAGGCCCGCTATGCCGTGACGGCGGTGTGTGCGGCGCTGATGGCGGTGAACTGCGTGATGACCGTGCAGTCGTTGGATTGCTGGTATGAACGCGTTTCGGGCAAGCCCGTGGTCACCGATGTGCAGAAGTTCTTCGCGGAAAACTATGACGACGAATACATGCAGAATCGCTTCGAGAGCATGAGCATAGAACCTGATTTGGCCGCCCGCGACAGCTAGTGTGTCAGAGGTTGTGTCAGAGGTCGGGCGATTTGGCACGCCGCTGACCTCTGACTTTTGCAAATCCCCCTAAATCCTAAATCGCCCAGACAGGAACGGCCTCCACCTTCTCCGTCAGCAGATAGGGCTCCTTTGCCTGGCAGATTACATGCCCGAAGCCCACCTCGTAGTCGGCCATGCCCTCGAGGCAGGAGAAGTTCTTGACCGCATCCTTCTTCACCAGCGCGTTCGTCTTGACTTCCACGGGGTGCAGGGTGTGCCCGTCCTGGATGACCAGGTCGATCTCGCGCTTCTTGGAGTCGCGGTAGAACCACACGTCGCGCAGGTTCGCCTCGTCCTTCACGCTAATCAGATCTCGGACGTCACGTTCTAGGTAGGCACGCATGTAGTCTGAATAGAACGCGTCCCAGTCAACGTTGGGATCCTGCAGCTCGGGCATGCTGCCGCGATGTATGTGACGCCAGAGGTCGAAATCTTTGGGGGCGGCAATCTGTTTGGTCTTTATGGCCCGCGGAATATATTCATGGGGCGAACCAGCATTTGCGTGATCTGAGTGGTTCTGAGCCAATCGTTACGTATTTGGTTACTTCTTATTTGCATAGCGGCTCTGAGTCTTCGAGATAATCTCTTCTTAGACCTCCGAAACCCAAGATGCTTCATAGGAAATCCGATTGCCTCAGTGTGCTGGCGTTTCCCGCGATGCGCCAGCGCTTACGTAGTGAGTTTATCTTTGCAAAATATGGGAACCAAATGGGATCCAGCCTCCCATATCAAAGGCCTGGCGATGTAAAGAATCTGTAGTCACTCTACTATTCCGATAACAAGCATGATAATATTCCGTAAAGTAAGATATTGTTCCGACACCAAGGGAGTTCCATGTACATCACCGCCAAGCAAGCTGCAGAAAACTGGGGTTTGTCAGACAGGCGAGTACGCGTTCTTTGCTCTGAGGGAAAAATCCCAGGCGCTTTCCAAGAAGGCCGCGGCTGGAAGATTCCGGCCGACGCTCAAAAACCCTCGGATGGAAGGATGAAGTCGTCTCGCAGCTTGCTGGAAGCCGTCGACCGGAAGAAGGCGGAGCTCGACGCATGCAGGTCCCTCACACAAGGGGAACTCGAGCGGCTATTCAATGACTTCGCGGTTGAGTACACGTACAACTCCAATGCCATTGAGGGGAACACGTTGACACTTCGGGAGACCGATTTGGTTCTCCGCGGCCTAACAATTGACAGAAAACCCCTGAAGGACCATATGGAGGCCGTCGGCCACAAAGAGGCCTTCGACTATGTGGTTGGGCTTGTCAGTGAAAAAGCGAAGATGACCGAATGGGAAATCAAACAGATCCACTCCCTGGTCCTGGTCGACAAGCCCGATGATCGGGGGGTGTATCGCAGCATCCCGGTGCGAATCATGGGCGCCGCGCACGAGCCGGCTCAACCCTTCCTTATCGCAGAAAAGATGGCGGAGCTGCTGAAAACCTACGAGAAGAGCAGCGAGCACATCGTCACAAAGCTGGCGCGCTTTCATATTGAGTTCGAGGGAATTCACCCGTTTATAGACGGCAACGGCAGGACGGGAAGGCTGCTGGTGAACCTGGAGCTCTTGAAGGCTGGCTATCCCCCCATCGATATCAAATTCGCCGATCGTCTGGCGTATTATGACGCTTTTGACGCATACCATGTGCGCCATGACCTTTCGGCTATGGAGAGGCTGTTCGCAGGCTATTTGAACGAGCGGCTTGACGCGTACCTCAGAATGCTGAGAGTTTGATTACGACTTGATGATAGCGATGAGTATGGGGTATCCGTCTGGCTCTCAAGTTTCATAGGCCGGATAACTAAAGATGCATCCCCCATACTCGAGATAGCACCTGCAATAGCTGGGTGCAAAAGTACGTCATTCCCACTCTACGATCATTTGCGTGACCTGGGTGGTTCTGAGTTGCTTGTTGTGAACCTGGTTGCGTCTCGTTCACGGAGTGGTTCTGAGTGCACGAAAATTCTGACTCATATCGTACTCACGAAATTCGTTATCCATCCGTGTTCGGGTGGCTTGCAGGTTGCTGCGGCTGCTGCGCTGATTTAATTTGGTCTAGTGTACCGATGCGCTTCTGAGCAAGGCGTGCTGATTAGATTGCTATACGCACTGAAGCTTCTGAAAAAGCAAAACGGTGAGCTTACTGAATTCTCCGACAGCTTCTGGAACGGGCTGCTGGACTACGCCGCCGCCTACGCAGACGGCAGGATGACCTTCACCTTCAAGAACGGACAGACATTCGAAGGATAAGCCCAGACATAAAAACAGCTCCCAGTCACCGTGATTGGTGGTCGGGAGCCTTTTGCTTTATAAACTGGAATCTGTCGAGGTGTTTTACACGACCCTGCTCCTAATTCTTTCCGTTATTGATACCCGGACATCTTCATTTGCCGTTCCGACTGCCACTACGACAGCAGGCACAAAGCCCGATGTAATCTGAAGCTTCCCAAGCAGCTCCGGCTTCTTCTGCATAACTGTAGCTACTGCCATGATATACACGGAGCCAAGCTTCAGGTCTGTTGCCTGAATCATGATGTTTTCCGCCATGCAGGAGGCATTGCAGTACGGGAGCATGGCGTAGTGCTCATTCGGCTTCACGCTGATGATAAACAAGGCAGGGGCTTCATAGGTCGGGTGATCCCCCATCATCGGCATGCCGTGTGCCGTCTCCTTTTCGATTTCCTGAAGCAGCTCCGGGCTCTTCACAACTGTAAGCTCAATCCCTGAATAATCTCCCATTGTCGCAGGCGCAGCATTTGCCGCCTGAATCAGGGTATCAATCTGCTCATCGGTCAGCGGCTCATTTGTATAGCTCCGACAGGCATGCCGCAGGAGTATCGCATCTTTTGTATTCATACTTGCCGCCCTCCTTTACTTCTTCTGGTTCCAGTTGTTTCCGAAGGTGTTCTGATACGACCAGATTGTTTAATAATCTCTTCTTCATAGGTTCTACGGGAAACTCTTATGCGTATGTTCCACCGGACGATTTTCGTCTGTCCACTCAGCCGGGTTGGAGTCATCCTCGATCTTCCCGGCAAGGATGGACTCATAATGTTTTACCTTGCCATCCATAAATGCGACCAGTTCCTTCGCCTCCGCCAGCTTTTCATAGGCGCGATCCCTGTTCCTTAAAATGATCTCGTACCTTGCCTGGAGGTTTTCACGCGTCCCCGGCTGAAGGCACAGGTCTCCGTACTGCTTGATTTCCTCGATGGACAGGCCGCACTCTTTCAGACACTTGATGCCCTGCAGCCAATTCAGGGATTCATCTGTGAAGATACGGCGATTTGCACCGTCCCTATCATAAGGCAGCAGTTCTTTATCTGTGTAAAACCGCAGGGTATGCTCCGTAAGTCCTGTCATGGCACACACCTGCTTGAACGTATAATATTTCGCCATTTTCACTTACCAATCCATGTCATTGCCGTTTCAACTTTTTCAGGCTTCTCCGGATCGCCAATCTGCGGCGTGACACGGTCGAGTTCGGCCAGATCGTCCATTTCCTTTACCGTCAGCGTGAAGTCAAAGACATCAAAGTTCTCTTTGATACGTTCCTCATGGGTGCTCTTAGGAATAAGGATAACACCACGCTGAAGCTGGTAACGGAGAAGAATCTGCGCAGGAGTCTTACCGTATTTTTCCGCAAGCTCCGTCACTTCCTGAAGTTCAAACATCTCGTTACGGTGTCCCTGCCCAAGCGGTGCATACGCCATATGGGCAACGCCGTATTTCTCCATCCATTCATGTTCAGTCTTACGCTGCACAAAGATATTCGTTTCGATCTGGTTGACCGCCGGTGCGATCTCATTGAACTTGATGAGGTCAATCAATCTGTCCGGATCGAAATTGGAAACGCCGATAGCCCGGCATTTGCCATCCTTATATGCCTTTTCCAGTGCTCTCCACGCTGCATAGTAATTGCCAAACGGCCAGTGAAGCAGCATCAGATCCACATAGTCTGTGCCAAGGCGGGCGAGAGAATTGTCAACTGCTTTCCCGGCATCCTCATAGGAGTCAAAGTTCACCTTGCTGACGAGAAATATTTCTTCACGAGGGATGCCGCTCTTTTTAATGGCATTGCCGACAAATGTTTCATTTCCATAGGCTGCCGCCGTGTCAATCAGGCGAACTTTGGCTTGCAGCGCCGCAAGGACGGACTGCTCGCAGGTCTCCTCGCTGGTCAGAAAGGTGCCGAATCCAAGCATCGGCATTTCGATGCCGTTGTTTAAAGTTACTGCTTTCATAGCAAATCCCTCCGTTCTTTTTGTCATATCTCTTGTGATGCTTACGCTTTCTTTTGCATACAGCTTTTCATCACTGATGAGCCGGACTGCCAGATCACTTAATGCCGGAAGTGATGTCGTGTAGCCTTTTGCAGGCTCTCCCTTAAATGTCAAGATAAAGTCATCCGGTATGCCTTCCTGCAAATAGCCGGGACGGAGAATGGTGTAATCTAGCCCACTATCCGCTATCACAGCTGCAGCATCCCGGTTTGGAATCTGCCCTGGATTGATTGCCACATTGTCATCGCCGTCAATTTCCACGGGGATTTCGTTATAAATGCCGACCGCCCCCATAAAAATCACTCGCCTTACCTGACAGGCCTTCATGGCAGCGACAATGTTTGCAGCAACTTGTGGAAGACTTTCTCCGGAGATGGCACAATAGACAGCATCCTGTCCCTGCATGGCTGCTGTCAGTTCTGTCTGCACAAGCGCATCGCCATCGACTACCTTCAAGCGGTCACTTTCATGGTAGTTTTGGGAAGCATGCCGGGCGAAGGCGGTGATGATGCAATCTGTCCTCTCTAACAAATCTCTGACAATCACAGAACCCGCCGTTCCGGTCGCTCCCAGAAAAAGCACATGTTTCATTTTCAGGTTACCTCCATTTCATAAACCTCGATTGAGGTGTTTGAAGATAGTGTATTAAGTTCGGGTAACCCGAAGTTAAGACTTTTTTAGTAGATAATCGCATTTTCAGGACAGGCAAATCCCGATTTATAAGGTAGGCTCGAACGAGCCTCTTTTATGTCAAAAACGAGCCTGCTGTGCATTATCACTAAGCCCTCACGTATTACGTGAAATCCCAGTTCAAACCCACGAAAAAGACCCTCCGGAAACGAATCCGAAGGGCCTTTCAACTCGAAGCGTCCAGGTGGCTTGCGTGTCCATTGCTTACGCAGGATTTCCTAGGATTACCATCCCTCGCAACCTCACAGTAATGTGCGGATTTATTCCCACTCAATAGAAAATCCGGTTACCACAGTGCATTATTGTTTGTTGTGGCTTGCCAGTACTTACGTAGTGAGTTTGACTTTCCAAGATTTGGGAACCAAATGGGAACCGCCCTTGCGCGCACTCTAGGACGGCGTGCCTTGTTCCCTTTCCAAGAGTTTGCCCGCTTCCGTGACAAACCCTTCAATCAAGGCATTTACCTCGTCAGGGGAATCCACGTTGGAGTTGTGGCCGGCGCCGGCAATCCAATGCACGGGCAGGCCCGTATTCTTGCTCCACGCTTCGTTGTAGCGTTTGGCCGCGCCGGCGGCATCCTTCTCGCCGCAGATGAAGAGCACCGGGCAGGGGATTTCCCTAAGCTGGCAGACCTCAACGGCTCGGGCAAGTTCGCGGTAGCCGTGGGCCGCCAGGGCGCAGTATTCCCGCTTTTCGTAATCCCGCATCATGGCTGCCATGAGTTCCTGCCCTCGGGCGCTGGTGGCGCAGCCCTTGCTGCCCCAGGAAACCAGCAGCCCCCAGGGGATGCTCAGATACATGAGATGCGTGTGCTTCAGGGCCCAGAGCTCCCAGCCGGCGTAGTAGTTGCGCTGAAGGGAGCAGGAGTCAATGGATACGAAGCCCGCCGCCTCGCCGGGATAAAGTTCTAAGAAGACCTGGGAGATGTAGCCGCCCATGGACTGCCCCACAAGAATCGGACGGCGCACCCCTTCTGCCTCC
This sequence comes from Coriobacteriia bacterium, assembly GCA_030523425.1. GTDB lineage: Bacteria > Actinomycetota > Coriobacteriia > Coriobacteriales > Eggerthellaceae > JAUNIP01. The sequence continues at coordinate 12,072 of JAUNIP010000019.1, read as the reverse complement.
AGGATGTTGTGGAGCATGCGGGCCAGGTCCCGATAGCTCCAGTTCAAGGGGAAGGGCCGCGACTTCCCATGCGAGGGCGCATCCCAGACCAGGCAGTTTGCCTTTCCTTCGAAGTGCTTTATCTGCCTTGCGAAAAGCCGATGATCGGCGGTAAGACCGGGGAGGAAGACAAGCCACGGCAGGCCATCGCGCCGGTGCTCACCGGCCCAGTAGCACACCGTGCCGTCATCGAAGCTCTGTGTTCGTGCGAGCATATCCGCAACCATTTTGCCTACCCCCACAGCGCCTTGTTGGAGATAGCGTACAGGGGCACGTTGCGCATCCAGTCCTGCTCCCGGTAGCCCGACATGCTGAAGCGCAGCGCCTTTGTCTCGGGGTGCGCCGCACGGAAGGCCCGCAGGCTTTTTGCCCGCAGGTTCTCTTCCGCCTTTACCTCGATAGCGTACATGCTGCCGGAATCCTGTACCAGAAAGTCGATCTCGCCGCTGGAATACTCGGCCGACCAGTAGAACGGCGCAAGGCCGCAGTCCGAAACCAGTTGCTGGCAGACGTACTGCTCGGTGAGAGCGCCCTTGAACTCGGTGAAGGCAGAGTTGCCGGCGATGACGCTCCTCTCGTCAAGCCCCGCCATGGCTCCCAGGAGGCCGACGTCTAGGGTGAAGAGCTTGAAGATCGTGTCGTCTGCGTAGGGGGCCAGGGGAATGCCGGGTTTCGATATCCGACGGACGAGGGTCGCCATGCCGGCTTGGGTGAGCCAGGTGATGGCGAGCCGGTAGTCCCTCGCGCGGGCCCCGTCCTTGATGTGGCCGAAGACGAAGCGCTTGTTCTCCTGGCCCAGGTGGGATGGAACGGACTTCCAGGCCGCCAAGGTGAACTCGGTCTCCTTGGCGGAGAGGTGCTTGGAGATGTCGCGCTCGTAGCCGAAGAGGATCTGCCCTTGAACTTCCCTTGCATCGGCCAGGACGCCCGTGTCGGCGAACGTGGCAACGGCCTCGGGCATTCCCCCGACGAAGTAATACTGCCTAAGGAGCTGCGTGAACGCCAGCGCGCACGTTTCGATCATGGCGGTGTCCCCGCTGTCGATGAGGTCGCAAAGCCGCCCGTTTCCCGTGGCGTGGAGGAACTCGCGGTAGCTTAAGGGGTGGAGGTTGAGCGTGCTGACCTTGCCCACGGGGAAACCGGTGCCCTCATGGACGAGGATGCCGAGCAGCGATCCTGCGGCGGCGATGTGGTACTCGGGCGCATTCTCGCAGAAGTACTTGAGCGAGGTGAGGGCCTTGGGGCACTCCTGAACTTCGTCGAAGATGATGAGGGTGGTCGCGGGGTCGATGCGCTCGCCTGTTGCGGCCTGGAGGCTCATTATCAGGCGGGGGATGTCGTAGCCCTCATCGAAGGCCGCTGCCATAAGGGGGTTGTCGTCGAAGCTGACGTAGGCGATGTTCTCGAATTGGGTTCTGCCGAATTCTTTGAGCAGCCAAGTTTTGCCGACCGGGCGCGCGCCGTTGAGGACGAGCGGCTTGCGCCGCTTCGAGCTCTTCCACTTGATGAGGTCTTCCATGAGAAATCTGTCCATACTGCCTCCAATTATACTGAAACGCCCTTAGTATCTCACGACCTGGAGAAAATAAGGGCGTTAAACCTGCAAAATTGGAGAAAATCAGTCGGAAGTTTACTCTCACTCTACGGTTTCCAGTTGTTTGTAGGTGGCGCCTTTAGGGGTTAGGGTGCTTTTGAACAGGGTTAGACAGGTCGCACGGGACTGGTTGGGCAGGGCAGGCATGCCCAGGTTGCCGGCAGATAGGTCCGCGTGGCGCGCATTATAAACCCATGATCCGGCCTGGCGCTTGGAAGGGTTCGCTGTATGCGGGCTCGCAGCGTTCGGCCTTATCCAGTCGGCTTGCGTTACAATACAAGCTTGCGAAAAAAGGCGAAAGGGAGCGTAATGGCACAGGGATCCATCCGTATAAAGGGCGCGCGCGAAAACAACCTGAAAAACATCAACCTGGACATCCCGCGGGACAAGCTGGTGGTCATCACCGGGCTTTCAGGCTCCGGCAAGTCCAGCTTGGCCTTCGACACCATGTATGCCGAAGGGCAGCGCCGCTACGTGGAAAGCCTGTCCAGCTACGCCCGTATGTTTTTGGGGCAGATGAGCAAGCCCGATCTGGATAGCATCGACGGCCTTTCGCCGGCGGTGTCCATCGACCAGAAAACCACCAGCAAAAACCCGCGTTCCACGGTGGGCACCACCACCGAAATCTATGACTACCTGCGCCTGCTGTTCGCCCGCGTGGGCGTGCCGCACTGCCCGGAATGCGGGCGCGAAATACGCAAGCAGACCACCGACCAGGTGGCAGATGAGGTGCTGGCCTTGGGCAACGCGGAAGGCACCACCAAAGCCCTTGTGATGGCGCCCGTGGTGGCAGGCCGCAAGGGTGAATTCACGAAGCTGTTCGCCGAGCTGATGCAGGAAGGCTTCACCCGCGTGCGCATTGACGGCGCCATCACGCGCCTGGAAGGCGAACCGCCCAAGCTAAACAAGAAGTACAAGCACTTCATAGACGTGGTGGTGGACCGCCTGACGCTGAAGGAAAGCGCGCTCACCCGCATTGCGGAATCCATTGAAATCGCCACCGCGCTGGCGGAAGGACGCGTGCTGGTGCAGGTGCTGGACGAAAACGGCAAAGCTCCGGAAGCCGAAAAGCCCACGTCGTCGGGTGCGAAGGGCGGCCTGGGCAAGGGCGAGCACCTGTTTTCCTTGGCGCTGGCCTGCCCCGAACACGGCCATTCCATGGACGAACTGCAGCCCCGCGATTTCTCCTTCAACGCGCCGTACGGTGCCTGCCCGAACTGTTCGGGCCTGGGCAGCCGCGACGAAGTGGATGAAAGCCTGGTCGTCCCGGACCCGTCGCTGACGCTGGAAGAAGGCTGCGTGGCGCCCTTCAAAAGCGGCAACTACTACCCGCAGGTGTTAGCCGCCGTGGCGGCGCACATGGGCACGGACGCGGAAACCCCCTGGGAAGACATGCCCGCCCGCGCCCGCCATGCGCTCATGCACGGCCTGGGCGCCGAAAAGGTGCGCGTGGACTACGTGACGGTGGATGGCCGCGAAACCTACTGGTACATAGAATGGAACGGCATCTTAGACGCCGTGCGCCAGCGCTACAGCGAAGCGCAGTCCGACCGCCAGCGCGAAAAGCTGGGCGCGTTTTTCGCCACCATCCCGTGCGCCACGTGCGGCGGCAAGCGCCTGAAGCCTGAAATTTTGGCCGTCACCGTGGGGGGCAAGTCCATCCACCAGGTGTGCGATATGTCGGCCGCCGAAAGCCTGGAATTCTTCAAGGGCCTGCACTTCGAAGGCTCGGCTGCCCAGATTGCCAATCCCATCGTGAAGGAAATCCGCGCGCGCCTGCAGTTCTTGGTGGACGTGGGCCTTGACTACTTAACGCTGGAACGTGCCACGGCCACGCTTTCCGGCGGCGAAGCCCAGCGCATCCGCTTGGCCACCCAGATTGGCGCGGGCCTGATGGGCGTGCTCTACATCTTAGACGAACCTTCCATAGGCCTGCACCAGCGCGACAACCAGCGTCTGATTGCCACGTTAGAGCGCCTGCGCGACCTGGGCAACACCGTGGTGGTGGTCGAACACGACGAAGACACCATCCGCAGCGCGGATTTCGTGGTGGACATGGGCCCGGGCGCGGGCGAACACGGTGGGGAAGTGGTGGCTTCCGGCACGCCCAAGCAGATCATGCGCGCGAATCATTCCCTGACAGCGGACTACCTTGCAGGGCGCCGCACCATAGAGGTGCCGCCGCAGCGGCGCAAGCCCGGCAGGGGGCACATCCAGCTGACCGGCGCCGCGCAAAACAACCTGCAGTCGGTCACGCTGAAGGTACCCATAGGGACGCTCACCGTGGTCACGGGCGTTTCCGGCAGCGGCAAAAGCTCGCTGATTACCGACACCTTGGCCCCCGCCTTGGCCAACCGCCTAAACCATGCGCACCGCCGCACCGGTGCCTATAAGAAAATCACGGGGCTGGAAGGCCTGAAGACGGTGGTCAACATCGACCAAAGCCCCATCGGCCGCACCCCGCGATCCAACCCTGCCACCTACATAGGGCTGTGGGACGACATCCGCGCCCTGTTTTCCAGCACCCAGGAAGCCAAGGCGCGCGGATATGCACCGGGCCGATTCAGCTTCAACGTGGCCGGCGGCCGCTGCGAAGCGTGCAAGGGCGACGGCCAGATAAAGATTGAAATGCACTTCCTTCCTGATATTTACGTGCCCTGCGAAGTGTGCGACGGCAAGCGCTACAACCGCGAAACCCTGCAGGTGCGCTACCGCGGCCTAAACATCGCCGAAGTGCTGGACATGACCGTGGAAGAAGCGCTGGACTTCTTCAAGAACATCCCCGGCATCAAGCGCAAGCTGCAAACGCTGTTCGACGTGGGCCTGGGCTACATCCGGCTTGGCCAGCCCGCCACCACGCTTTCTGGCGGCGAAGCGCAGCGCGTGAAATTGGCCAGCGAACTGCAGCGCGTGCAGACGGGCAAAACGTTCTATATTCTGGACGAACCCACCACGGGCCTGCACTTCGAAGACGTGCGCCAGCTGTTGGCGGTGCTGCAGCGCTTGGTGGACGCGGGTAACACGGTGCTGGTCATCGAGCACAACCTAGATGTCATCAAGAATGCGGACCACATAGTGGACTTAGGGCCCGAAGGCGGCCTGCGCGGAGGGCGCATTGTGGCCCAAGGCACGCCCGAACAGGTGGCGGCTGTGAAGGAAAGTTACACTGGTATGTTCTTAGCGCGCATTTTGGACGCTGCGCCGGGCGGTGCAACCCAGTAACGCTGGTACCCGCTATAATGCAGTTCCATGGTGGGTAAACGCGAAAGAAACGCCCTGGTGATGTTTTTCCTGCTGATGCTGTTCGGCCTGGCATGCATCGCAGGCTACATTGTTGCGGGCCACAACTGGAATTACACTGCTACGCAGATTAACGATGCCGTGGGCGACATGGACGAATACACTGTGCTTCTGTACGAAGGCACCGTGGTTCCCGAAACGCCCACCACCACCGTCACCTTGGCCGACCGCATCAACAACAAGCTGAACCAGTGGTTCAACATGGAAACCGACACGTCTGCCACCGAAGAAGAGGTCAGTGCGGTGGAAGAACCCGCCGACGTGCTGGTAACACCGCCCTACAAGGGATCAGACATCCAGCAGGCCGCCGCTGCCTATCGCGAAAAAGGCGCTGCGGTGTTCGTGATTAACACGGCGCTGCCTGCGTATTACGAAGAAGGATCGGTGGTCAAGCGCGGCTCAGTGCGGGTTGGCATTTTGAGCGTTTACACCTTAAAGTCACTTTCCTTCCTGCAGGCGCAGGTGGATTACCTGCGTTCGCTTAACGTGGACCACATGGTGGTGCTGACCGACAATCTCATTCGCATAGCCGGCCTGCGCGGTGTGGATGTGGTCATCCAGGCCAGCCCCCAAGCGCCTGACGACTGGGATTTCGCTTCGCAGGGCCGCTATATTACTGTGGCGCCTGGCGTGGGAAGCATAGCTGCCACATCCATCAAGGGCAGCATCATCTCTACGCGCATTCTGTAACCAGGTGCAGTTCCCGCACGCTGTCTAAGGGCACATCGTGGCTGACCAAGTGCAGCACGCGGAAGGTGGTGTCTAGCTGCCGCACGGCCGCCACTTCGGTTACGTATCCGTCCTCTTCGTAGTACGTCACGCTTACCAGGCTGCCTTTGCTCACGCACGCCAGCTGCTGGTTCAATGCGCGTTCCTCTTCGTCGGTCAGGGGCGCCTGTGGGCACACCACGCGGCTGCGGCGGTCTATGATGTCGTAATAGCCCTTCAGCGCGGCGAAGGGCTTGAACAGTTTCCCGCGCAGGGCCGGGTCGGCAGGGGTGTGCTTGCCATGGCGCTGTTCGAAGGCATGCTGCATGCGGCTATCCATTGTGACCTCCCACCAGCTTGTTGCGTTCGCGCCCCGTGGCTTTTTCCTTCAGGCTGATGCCCTTCACCAAGGCGTTTTTGCCGAACTTTTCCTTCACGGCCAAGATGGCCTGCTGCTGGGCCTTTTCCTTGGCCAACGCTTCCTGGTCGTCGAACAGCCCGTAGGTGGCGAAATCTTCGTCGGCCAGGTTGCCAAAGGCCACAGAAATGCGCCGCACGGGCCGTGCGGGGTCCACCTTTTCTGCGAACAGGGCGTTTGCCTGCTCTAACAGCTTGGCATAGGAATTGGTGTAGCCGTCCATCTTGCGGCTGACGGCCACGTAAGTGCCTGCCGCGCGCTGGCGGTGCTTGCCGTGGTCGCCCACAAAGGTGACCGGCGCGCTTTCGCCGGGGGCGCCGCCCTGCCCCCACGAATAACCTATCGAAAGCGAAACATGGTTCGTGACCAGGCGCTTTTCAACCAGTTCCAACACGGAAGCGTCCACCATTTCCCGCAGCACCATGCGCGCTTGTTCGTATGTGTAGTCGCAAGGCAGCACTTGGCTGTTGCCCATGCTGTGTCCTTCCGGCTGGTAGGCCTTAATCTGGGCTATGGTGCACGGTTCCCATCCCCAGGCGTGGTCTATCAGATATTCCGCGTTCACACCGAATTCCGCATACAGCACGTCGGGGTCCATCTGCGTTATGCCCTTCAGGTCGTACACGTGGAAGCGCGCCAGCCGCTTGGCAATGCCGGGGCCCACGTTCCAGATGTCGGTAAGCGGGCGGTGCGTCCACAGCGTTTGGAAGAAGGTTTCCTGGTCAAGAAAGCCTATGTTGTCGGGCGCGTGCTTGGCGGTTATGTCAAGCGCAATCTTCGCCAGAAACAGGTTGGTGCCAATGCCGGCCGTAGCGCAGATGCCGGTTTCGCGCAACACGGTGTCCATCAGCATGTTGGCCAAGTTCTTCGGTGTCATGCCGTACAAATCCAAGTAAGGGGTGAAGTCTATGAAGCATTCATCGATGGAATACACATGGATGTCTTCGGGGCTTATGTAGCGCAAATACAGCGAATAGATTTCGGCGGATTTGCGCATGTAGGTGCGCATGCGCGGCTTGGCTATCAGGTAGTCTATGCCTTCGGGGATTTCGTACAGGCGGCAGCGGTTGCGCACGCCTAGGGCTTTCATGGCCGGCGATATGGCCAAGCAGATGGTGGTTTCGCTGCGTTCGGGGTCGGCCACCACCAAATTGGTGGTGAAGGGGTCAAGGCCGCGTTCGGCGCATTCAACGCTGGCGTAGAAGGTCTTTAAGTCTATGCAGCCATATACTTTTTCGCGGGTTGCGCCGTCCAAAAAAATCCCCTCTGTCGTTCACCGAAGCCGAGCGGCGGTTCATAATGCATACGAAATGCAAAATATGCAAAAAATATGCGTCAGATTGAATAAAATGTCCAAATTTTGAAAATTAGTGTTTAAAGTTCGTTAACGAGCGTCACATTTATTCAATCATTTCGTATAATAGCCGTATTCCACGCGCCATACGCATCACGTTAGGGAAGTGGTGTGGTAAAGCGCAAACCTGAGTCAGAGAGGAACCAGTATGCAGATTAAGAAGTTTTTGCCTGTACTGGCTGCCACTGCGTTAGCGTTGGTTGTAGCCGGTTGCTCGGCCGGGTGCTCGGCGCCTGCCAGCAATACGGGCAACACCAATGCCAACGGTAGCAGCTCCACCCCCGCGGCCTCTTCCGCCCGTCTGAATTTCGTGACCGGCGGTTCTACCGGCACCTACTACGCCGTGGGCGGCGTTATTGCCAACCAGGTGGCCAACAACACCGAATTCGCCGTCACTTCCCTGGAAGGCAACGGCTCCCAGGCTAACATCGTGGCCTTGGAAGACAACGAAGACCAGTTCGCATTCTGCCAGTCCGACGTTATGTCTTACGCCTATGAAGGCACCAACCTGTTCGCCAGCACCGGCAAGGTTGATTGCTTCTCGGTGGTTGCCGCCCTGTACGACGAAGCCGTGCAGATTGTCACCACCGACGCCAACATCAAGACCGTGGCCGACCTGAAGGGCAAGCGCGTTTCCATCGGCGCTGCCGGTTCCGGCGTGTACTTCAACGCCATTGACGTGCTGGGTGCCTACGGCATTACCGAGGCCGACATCACGCCAACGTATCAGTCCTTCGGCGATTCCGCCGACGCCCTGAAGAATGGCCAGATTGACGCTGCCTTCATCGTGGCCGGCGCTCCCACCACTGCCATCACTGATCTGTCCACGTCCAAGCAGGCTTACCTGGTGTCCATGGACGACGCCCATGTGAACCAGCTGTTGGCTGCTTCGCCGTATTATTCCGCTATCACCATTCCGGCCAACACCTACACCGGCGTGACCACCGACACCACCACGGTTGCCGTGAACGCCGTCATCTTGGCCCGCAACGACGTGTCCGAAGACGCTGTGTACGCCATGGTGTCCCAGGTGTTTGACAACTTGGACAGCTTGTCCACCCAGCATGCCAAGTTCAAGGAAATGACCGTGAACAAGGCCGCTTCCATCACATCGGTGCCGTATCACCCCGGTGCTGCCAAGTACTTCAAGGAAAAGGGCATTACCGTACCTACCAAGTAAGGGTTTTGGCTGTTAGCCAGCTTATACGCAAAGCATGGGGGGCCGCGGTTGTGCGTTTGCATCCGCGGCCCTTTCATGCGGGATTCCAAGCCCAATCACGCATGAAAGGGGGAGTTACGTGAAGCTCTTCAAGAAGAAGGCCGAAGACCAGGCAGAAAGCGACGTTTTGCAGGCCGCTGCCCAGCCCGACGCCGACACTGAAGTTGACGCTGATGAAGTCATGCGCAAATACGACAAGGAGTCGAACACGCGCATATGGGAAGGCGTGCCGAAGGTTGTTGTTTCGGTGCTGATGGCGCTGTTTTCCGTGTACTGTATTGGTATGACTTTGCTCAGCACCGAACTTCCAGAAACCAAGCTGTGTCGGTTCTTGGCGTTCGTCATCATCATCGGCTTCTTGTTGTACCCCATAAGGAAGGGCGCCGCCAAGGTGAATTCCCTGCCGTGGTATGACATCATTTTGATGGTTGCCGGCGCGGGGTCGTTTCTGTACTTCGCGTTTAACGCCTATTCCATCATCATGCTTACCAGCCGTATCCAGCCGCTGCATGTGGTGCTAGGCATCATTGGCATTGTTGTGCTGATGGAGCTGTGCCGGCGCTGCGTGGGCATTCCCATCATCGTGGTGGTGGTCTGCCTGGTCATTTACGCGTTTTGGTGGCATCTTTCCGCGAACCCGGATTTCTACGTGGCGCTGCGCAACGTGGTGTACAAGATGTTCTACACCACCAGCGGCATCATAGGCACACCCATCAACGTGTGTTACACCTACATCGTGCTGTTCATCATCTTCGGCGCGTTTTTGGAGCGCACCGGCATCGCGGCGTTTTTCATTGCGTTTGCCAACCGATTGGCCGGCTGGTCTTCCGGCGGCGCGGCGAAGGTGGCCGTCATTTCTTCGGCGCTGTGCGGCATGGTGTCGGGCTCTTCGGTGGGCAACACCGTCACCACCGGTTCGGTGACCATCCCCATGATGAAGAAGACCGGCTACAAGCCTGAATTCGCGGGCGCCGTGGAAGCCGCTTCTTCCACGGGCGGCCAGATTATGCCCCCCATCATGGGCGCCGCGGCCTTCCTGATGGCCGAATACATGGGCGTGCCCTACATTGAAGTTGCCGCCAAGGCCATCCTGCCGGCGCTTCTGTACTTCGCGGGCATCTTCATCACTGTGCATTTGGAGGCCAAGAAGCTAGGCCTGAAGGGCATGTCCCGCGACCAGCTGCCCAAATGGTCCTACCTGGCGAAGAACTGTTTTTTGATTATCCCGTTGGTGCTGTTGGTGTGGCTGGTGGCCACGGGCACCTTCACCATGGCGGTTTCCGCAGCCGTGTCCATTTTGGGTGCCTTCCTTATTGGCTATATCAACTTCATCCTGATTAACTGGCGCGAACGCGTAGAAGGCGAATCCTTTGGTTCGGTGTTCGCTATGTCCACCAAGATTGCGCTGGAAACCGCTTACGAGGCCTTCCAGGCCGGTGCCAAGAGCGTGATTGCCGTGGCCGTGGCCTGCGCCATGGCGGGCATGATTGCCGGTTGCATCACCGTGACGGGCCTGGCTTCCACGCTGATCAACGCCATCGTGGGCGTTGCGGGCAGCGCGGTGTTCATCGGCCTGGTGCTGACCATGCTGTGCTGCGTGGTGCTGGGCATGGGCGTTCCCACCACTGCCAATTATTGCATCATGGCTTCCACTTGCGCACCCATTTTGGTGCAGCTGGGCTTCCCGCTGGTGGGCGCGCACTTCTTCGTGTTCTACTTCGGCATTGCCGCCGACATCACGCCGCCGGTGGCCTTAGCGGCCTACGCCGGCAGCGCCATTGCCAAGTCGAACCCCATGAAGACCGCCGTGAACGCGTTCAAGCTGGCCATCGCGGCGTTCATCGTGCCGTACCTGTTTGCGTACAACCCCATCATGCTGCTTGAGGGTGACGTGACGGTGTTGGCCATGGCGCAGGTTGTTGTGACGGCCCTGATTGGCCTTTTCGGCGTGGCCTGCTGCCTGAACGGGCATTTGTTCAAGAAGATCAATCCGTTGGTGCGCATTGTGTTCTTGGCCGGCGGCCTGCTGATGATGGTGCCCGGCACGCTGACGGACATCATCGGCGTGGTCATTGTGGCTGCCTGCGTGCTGCTGCAGTGGGCGCTGAGCAAGCGCGACAAGGGCCACGACGACGGTGGCGCTTCAGGCGACGGCGAAGCCCCCGAAGAGCTGCCCGAAGCTGCGTAGTCCGCGTTTGGGAAAGTGTGAGAGCCCGCTTCGGCGGGCTCTTTTTATGTGCGGGGGAGCGGGGCTGCAACGGCTGGCCGCTTTCGTTCAGGAACGGAGAACGGGGCGGAAATCATCAGTTTCGGGAGGCTTTCCGTTCCTGAACGCAAGCGATTGCTCCTGGACAAGGCGCGCATTGCGACAACCTATGCGGGTTACCCAATAATCCCGGCAGCACACCTGGGGCAACGCACCCCGCACGTCTGCCATTAGCGCGTAAAAAAGGGCTGCCCGTGGGCAGCCCTTTCGCGGTCGGAATGTTTTCCTGTTAGCACACGCCCTGGGCAACCATGGCGTCGGCAACCTTCACGAAGCCGGCGATGTTCGCGCCGGTCACGAAGTCGCCTTCCACGCCGTATTCCTTGGCGGCGTCGTCGGCCGCATGGTAGATGTTTACCATGATGCCCTTCAGCTTTGCGTCCACCTCTTCGAAGGTCCAAGAAAGGCGCTCGGAGTTCTGGGACATCTCCAGGCCGGAAGTGGCCACGCCGCCGGCGTTGGCAGCCTTGCCGGGGAAGAAAGCCACGCCGTTTTCCTGCAGGTACTTTGTGGCGTCTAGCGTGGTGGGCATGTTGGCGCCTTCGCCCACAATCTTGCAGCCGTTGGCCACCAGCGTCTGGGCGTCTTCCAAAAGCAGGGTGTTTTGCGCCGCGCAGGGAAGAGCTATATCGCAGGCCACGCTCCACACGCCGCGGGCATCGCCTTCGTGGTATTCCGCACCGGGCTTGCGTTGCGGATACACGGCCAAGCTGCCGCGCTCAACTTCCTTTATCTGCTGCAACAGGGTGTAGTCGATGCCTTCAGGATCATACACCCAGCCCTTGCGGTCAGAGCAAGTGACAACCTTGCCGCCAAGCTGGGTCACCTTCTGGATGGCGTAGATGGCCACGTTGCCGGAGCCATGCACGGAAACGGTCTTGCCGGCGAAGGAGCCGCCATTGCACTTCAAGTGCTCTTCCACCAGGTATACCAGGCCATAGCCGGTGGCTTCGGTGCGGGCCAACGAGCCGCCGAACTGCAGGCCCTTGCCGGTCAGCACGCCGGTCCATTCGTTGCGCAGGCGCTTGTACTGGCCGAACATGTAGCCGATTTCACGGCCGCCGGTGCCAATATCGCCAGCGGGCACGTCGGTGTCAGCGCCGATGTGTTTGCACAGCTCGGGACTGCGGTGGAAATCTTGGACCAAAACAGGGCAGGAGGAACACCGAATGTA
>JAUNIP010000018.1 GCA_030523425.1 Coriobacteriia bacterium | reverse complement strand
CGAGGCCGGGCGGCCACCATCCTGGTGAACGCCATCGACGGGGGAGTGCTGTAGGGCGCAAACCAGGAACGAATCCGTGCCGTCTCCCAGGGCGGCACGGTTGCTCCCAGGGCGCCGCGATTGCTGCCGGGCGGCCAGTTTCTGCGCATAGCAACAATCCAAGCCCCGCGGCTGTCTTGTTTGGCTTATGGTTTCGTTATTCCAGTATTGAAACGTTTCCGGTTCGAAGCGCTGTCCCTGCGCAGAGGAGGATGCCATGAAAGGAATCTCCGGCAAGCTTGTTAGATTCGCCCTGGCCGCGGTGCTGGCCGCTGGCTTGTGCCCGGCCGCGGCCGTGGCCAGCCCCGACAAGGCCCCGGCTAGCCCGGCGGCGGACGCGGCAACCGTCCTTCCGCTGTCGGACGGTTCCGACTCTGCTTCCGGCTTTGCGGACGTGGCCGACGATGCCTGGTACGCCACCTGCGTCGAAACCGCCGTGAAGAGGGGGCTCTTCCACGGCTATTCCGACGCGGACGGCAACCCGACCGGCTGTTTCGGCCCCGATAACCTGCTCAGCCGCGCCGAGGCCCTGGCCGTGATGTACAACCGCGCGGGAACGCTCGGCCTGGACGTGGGCGGGCGCGGATCCTTCCCCGACGTCCAGCCCGGCGATTGGTTCTACGACGCGGTTTGCTGGGGCAAGGCCGTCGGGGTGACCACCGGCTACAACGACGGCACCTTCGGGCCGGGCGACCTTGTCACCAGGGAGCAGCTGGCCACGATGCTGCTGGGCTTCACCGATTACTGCCGGGGGCAGGGCTGCTCCGTGATGGGGGCGCCGAGCGACGAGTGGCAGTCGGCGCTCAAGGACGCGGGCTCGGCGTCTGCTTGGGCCTATGACGGCATCGGCTGGGCGAACGGCATAGGGGCCATCAGCGGCACCGGCGACGGCTTCCTGCGCCCCCAAGGGAACGCCACCAGGGCGGAAGCCAGCAAGATCTTAGGCATCGGGTCCTCCGCCATCATGCGCGACACCATGTCTGACGGCGTCTTCGACCGGGGCGACCTGCAGGGGTTGGTGGATGACGGCACCGTGGACACCGAGTTCGAAAGCGACGGCGTGACGCCTGCCATGATCGACGGCACGTTCTGGGCCCAGCCTATCGCCGACGCCGCCGGCATGTGCGACTTCCTGAACTCCACCAGCGGCCTGTTCGGGGAATCCCTTGGGGCCGACCAGTCCGACGTGACGGTCACCCGCACCTCCGACGACGCCGACGCCGACATCATCCTGCGCTACGAGCCCACGGTGAACGGCGTGCCCGTCATCGGCTCCAGCATCGTGGTGGACTCCGACTCCGCGGGCACAGCCCAGGGCCTGTTCAGCACCTACGACACCGGCATAGGCGCCGTGGACACCCAGGCCGGCATATCCGCCGCCGACGCCGTGGCCGCCGCCGAGCAAAGCTACCGCGGCGATTATTCCCTTGATTCCTCCGTGCCGCTGCTGTCCCAGGCCGATCTGTTCGTGCTGCCGGGGGACGACGGCTCTTCGGCCTCCCTGGTCTACAGGGTGGTCATAAGCGGGCCGGACACCGGCGGGGCAACCCCCGACGCGGCGGCGGACGCCCCGCTCCTGCCCTGCGGCGGCAAGACGTACTACGTGGCCGCCAACAGCCAAAGCTACGCCGCCGGCCAGGTGCTCTCGTCCTTCGGCAATCAGCAGGACGACGACTTCGCCCCCGTCCGGGTTGATGACATAGCGGCACAGGACATGCTAGGCGCCACCAGGACGTTCACGGCAACCAGCAATGGCAACGGGTATGACCTGTGGGACCCCTTCCGCTCGATAGGAACCTACCGGGTCGCGTACTCCGGCTGGTGGATTTTCAGGAATCCCATCTACCCCGGCGACCTGGTGTCCTTCAATGGCACCCCCGACCCTGACTACGTGTCGGCCCATGCCAACATGGCCTGCGTCTACGACTACTACAGGGACAAACTGGGCCGGAGGTCCTACGACGGCGCCGGCACCCCCATACGCGTGAGCTGCAGGAAGGAGGGCGTGCGTAACGCCTACTGGGACTCGGACATAATGCAGTTCGTCTTCGGTGACCAGGGGAACTACACGGCTGGCCTGGACACGTTCGGGCATGAGTTCACCCATGCAGTCATAGGCAGCGTCGTCGGCGGCGGTAGCGGCCTCGGGCTGACATACGCTGGCGAGCCCGGCGCCCTGAACGAGTCCTACGCCGACATCATGGGCAGCCTCATAGAGGGAAAGGACGACGAAGGGCGGTGGCTGTACGGGGAAGACAAGGGATGGACAACCCGCAGCCTGTCGAACCCTGGCGGCTACGGTCAGCCCGACAACTACGCGGACTACAAAAACCTTCCAATAGACGGCGACCACGACTACGGCGGCGTCCACGCGAACAGCGGCATATTCAACCACGCGACCTACCTGATGCAGACAGACGGACGCTGCAGCCCGATAAGCAAGGAACAGTGGGCCGAGCTTTACTACATTTCCCTGTTCCTGCTGTCCCCCGACTCGAAGTTCGTGAACGCGCGGGAAGCCATACTGGTCACCGCCAGGCGGCTGGGATGGACGCCGAAGCAGATTGCCGCCATAAAGGACGCCTTCGACTCCGCGGGCATCACCCGGCCCGGCGGCGGCCGGCAGGTGGGGGACTACGTGCTGTTCGGGAAGTACGAGCAGGACAACAACCTGGAAAACGGCCCGGAGGACATAGAGTGGCGCGTGCTGGACGAGCAGAACGGCAAGAAGCTGCTGGTCAGCAGGTACGCGCTGGACTGCCAGCGGTACAACACCGCCTACGCCGGTGTTACGTGGGAAACCTGCACGCTGCGCGTATGGCTGAACGGCACCTTCTACGATGCCGCCTTCAGCGCAGCGGACAAGGCGCGCATAGCGTCTACCTGGGTGGCGAACGACGACAACCCCGACTACGGGACGCCTGGCGGCAACGACACCTCCGACAACGTGTTCTGCCTGTCGCTGGCGGAGGTTGGCAAGTACTTCGACTCCACCTACGACGACTCCTTAGGAGCCTACCCCGACCGCATGTGCGCCCCGACGCCCTACGCCGTGGCCCAGGGGGCTTGGCAGTGGTCCGGCTACACCGTTGACGGTGTGGCCGCCTGCGACTGGTGGCTGCGTTCGCCAGGCTACTACTCGAGCAGCGCCGCGGACGTCATCGGCGACGGCTACGTGAACTCCGTCGGCTACTACGTGGACGGCTCCATCGGCGCCGTCCGCCCCGCTTTATGGGTGAATCTGTAATCTGGAAATCCTCTAATCCCGCCGCGGGGCCCTTAAGGCCCCGCGGCGAAACATTTGCACGCTGTTGGACCCCGCACGAAGGGACGCCCATGACCCACCCGCGCCGGCCGCCTTCGGACATGGTGGTCATCACCAAGGCCAAGGAGCTGTGCGGTAGCAGTGCCTTCGCTTTCCGCCTGCGCCAACTTACATAAATCACACAAGCGAAGTCCCTTTGTTCACGGTATCATGTAGAGTTGCTGTGCCGTGCGCAGCCTTTGTGTGCATATGCCTTGCAGCGGGCGCTGTCAGGCACATGCACTCATTGCGAGGATGTCTCGGAAGGAGTGCATATGGAACCAACTGTTATTGCCGTTGACGCCATGGGGGGCGACAATGCCCCAGGCGTAGTGCTTGATGGGTGCGCCCAGGCCTTGGCGGCGGACGATAATCTGCGCATCATGCTGTGCGGGCCGGCCGAAGTGGTGGAACCCTTCGCCGAACAGCAGCCGCACTGCGAAGCGGTGGTCACTACCGAAGTCATCGATATGGGCGAACACCCCGCCAATGCGGTGCGCCGCAAGAAGGACTCTTCGCTGGTGGTGGGCTGCCGCCTGGTGAAGGAAGGCAAGGCCAAAGGCTTCTTTTCTGCCGGGTCCACCGGCGCCTGCCTTTCTGCTGCAACGTTGGTCATGGGGCGCGTGAAAGGCATCAAGCGGCCCTGCTTGGCCACGGTGGTGCCTTCGCCGGTGAAGCCGTGCGTGCTTACCGACATTGGCGCCAACGCCGATTGCAAACCCGAATATCTGGTGCAGTTCGCCATTATGGGGCGCATTTATTGCCGCAGCGTGCTAGGCGTGCAAAACCCCACGGTTGGCCTGCTGAACATCGGCGAAGAAGAAACCAAGGGGTCGGAATTCGCGCAGCTTTGCCATGCGGCCTTGAAGGACGTGGAGGGCTTTCAGGGCAACGCCGAAGGCCATGACGTGGTGAATGGCACGTATGACCTGGTGGTTACCGACGGCTTCACCGGCAATGTGTGCCTGAAAACCATAGAAGGCACGTCTAAGATGCTGTTTAGCGCCATCAAAAACATCATGATGACGTCTTTGAAGACTAAAGTTGGGGCGCTGTGCATCAAGGGTGATTTATATAAGTTCAAAGACACTGTCAGCGCCGACACTTACGGCGGCGCCCCGCTCTTAGGCGTGAAGGGCGGCTGCATGGTGGGCCATGGGTCTTCAAATGCCACTGCCATCAAAAACGGTGTTGCTGCCACGGCAACCATGGTCCGCGAAGACCTGCCAGGCCAAATCATGGCCGCCTTGGCCAGTGAAACCGACGCCGATCAGGCTTCGGAAGGCGGCGAATAGCGTGCTAAGCGACGAACAAGCTGAAAAATTGGCGAAGGCCCAAGACATATTGGGCTATACCTTCCAAAACAACCAGCTGCTGCTTTCCGCCATCACGCATCCTTCTGCCACGGAAGGCCGGTCTGTCAAGTACTCCTATGAGCGCCTTGAGTTTTTGGGCGACAGCATCTTAGGCGCCATAGCTGCCTACAAGGCCTTCCATGAATACGGCGAACTGGACGAAGGCGGTCTGACCCGCATCAAGGTTTCGCTGGTTTCGGGCGCCAGCTTGTCCGAAGTGGCCGAATCCTTGGGCTTCGCCGACGTCATCGTATTTGGCTCTTCGGAAGCAGGCACCGGGCGCCGGGGCCTGCATTCCGCGTTGGAAAATGTGTACGAGGCCGTGGTTGCCGCTCTGTATTTGGACGGCGGGCTGGATGCCGCCGCGGGTTTTGTGGAGCGTACGCTTATCCCGCGCATGTCGCTGGATTTGGCCAACGAGCCCGAAAACCCCAAGAGCGCCCTGCAGGAAAAGCTGCAGGAGGACGGCATTACCCCCACGTACAAGCTGGTGGAAACCCAAGGCCCCCCGCATGACCGCACATTCGTGGCGCAGGTGTTTGCCGGCAGCCAAGGCCTTGCGCAGGGAACGGGCCGCACCAAGAAGGAAGCTGAAAGCCAGGCGGCGAAAAGCGCCCTTGAGCGCTTGAGCGATTTTTTCGGTCTGACCGAGGAAGCCAAGGCCGAAAAGCAGGCGAAGGCCGCCGCGAAGGCCGAAGAGAAGGCCCGCAAGAAGGCCGAACGCGACGCCGCCCGGCAGCCCAAGCAGGTTTAGCCCATGTATCTGAAGCAACTGATACTCAAAGGCTTCAAGTCCTTCGCCGACCGCAGCGTGCTCACCTTAGAGCCCGGTATCACCGCTGTGGTGGGCCCTAACGGGTCGGGCAAGTCTAACATTTCCGATGCCGTGTTGTGGGTGTTAGGCGAACGCAACGCCAAGAACCTGCGCGGTCAGGTGATGGAAGACGTCATCTTTTCAGGGTCTTCCGCACGTAAAAGCGTGGGCGTGGCCGAAGTCATGCTGGTGCTGGACAATTCCGACGGCTCGCTGCCGGTTGACTACGACGAAGTTTCCGTTGCGCGGCGGATGTATCGCAACGGCGAAAGCGAATACCTGATCAACGGCACTGTGGTGCGCCGCATGGACGTACTGGATATTCTGCACGACACCGGCCTGGGCACAGGCACCCATTCCATCATTTCCCAAGGTCACTTGGATTCCATATTGCAGTCGAAGCCCGAAGACCGCCGGGCGCTCATAGAAGAAGCCGCCGGCGTGCTGAAGCACAAGCAGCGCAAGGCCAAAAGCTATCGCAAGATTGAGCAGATGGACCAGCACCTGGCCCGCGTGAACGACGTGATGAAGGAACTGGAGCGCCAATTGGGGCCCCTGCAGCGCAAGGCCAAGCGCGCCCAGCAGTACCAAGACGTGTTCGACCAGCTTGAGCAGGTGAAGCTGCAGCTGGCCGTGGACGACCTGCGCGTGTTGCGGCGCCAATGGGACGCCTTGCTGGAAACCGAGCAGGCACAACTTGCCGAAGTGGAGCAAAAACGCGCGGTGGTGGCCACTGCCGAACAGGAATACGAGCACATCCAGGAAAGCATTCGCAGCGAAAGCGCGGGCGTGGCGGCCTTGGCGCAGAAGCACAGCGCTGCGCAGTCGCTGGTGGACCGCTTCGATTCCTTGAGCCTGCTGCTAGGCGAAAAGGAACGCCAGGCCACGCAGCGCTGCGCCGAGCTTTCCGCCTTGCTGGACGAAAACGCCACGAAGCGCAAAGTTGCCCAGCAGCAGCGCAAGGAAGCGGCTGACCAGCTAGAACAGGTGCAATCGAAGCGCACCAGCGCCCAAGCGGCGCTTGACCAGGCGCAAGCCGACTACGACGAAAGCCACAACAAGCGCCTGCGGATAGAGCGCGACATTGCGGACCTAAGCCGCAACCGCAACGATGCTGCCCGCGAAGCCGAGCAGAACGCCAAGCAGCTGGCCCGCGTTCAGGAGCAGCTTGCTTCTGCCCAAGGCCGCGCCCAGGCCGCAGAAGAGCGGCTGGCCACCATTTCACAACACGTGGAAACGGCGCAGGCAGCCCAGCTTGCTGCGCAGAACAGCCTGACGCAAGCGCAGGCCGAACAGCAGCGCCTGCAAGACAGCGAAGCGGAAAGCGCGCAGTGCCACTCCCAGGCACAACAGGAAGTTTCCGCAGCTCAGGAAGCCGCCGATGAGGCACATGCCGACGTGCAAAGTCTACAGGCGGAACTGCGCGGCATCGAAGAGATCCAGCGGGCCTACATGGCTGGCGCGGGTGCGGCCCACGAATGGGTGTCCAAGCAGGCTGAAGCTTCCTGGGGCAGCCTTTCGCCGCTGTATGATCACCTGAAGGTGCAGGATGGCTACGAGCAGCTGGTGGAACAGCTTTTGGGCTCTGACATGACCGCCTTGCTGGTGCAGGACAAACGCAGCGTCTCTTCCATTGGCGCGGCCGTCTCCCAGCAGCGCAAGCAGGGGCGCGTGACGCTGATGTTGCCGCACGAACAGGCGGCAACGCCTGCTGCGGTGCCCGGATGCACCCCCTTGCTGGAAAAGGTTTCCTGCGACAATTCCTTGGCCGGCAGCATTTCTGTGCTGCTAGGCGATGTTATGCTTTGCCCCAGCTTGGATGATGCGCTGGCGCATCATCTGCAGGACAAAGCGGGCCTGCGCTTTGCCACGCAGGATGGTGCAGTGGTGTTCCCCAGCGGCAAGGTGGTGTTAGGCGGCGGTGCTTCGCAGGAGCAGGGCACGCTGTCTTATGCCAACCGCGCCAAGGCTTGCGGCAAGGAACTGAAAACCGCACAAAGCACGCTTGCGTCTTGCCAGCAGCGCCTGGAAGCAGCCAAGCAGGCTGCCCAGATGGCGCAAGCCGAAAGCCTGCAGGTGCTGCAACAGCTGGCCCACGCCAAAGGCCAGGTGCAGGCCTGCACGCGCAGCCTGCAAGACGCGCAGGCCGCCTGCCAACAAGCGCAATCTGAACGCGAAACGTGCCAGCAGCAGCATTTGCAGGCCGAAGCCGCGGTGCAGCAGGCGCTACCCCAGGTAGACCAGCTGAAAGCGAAGGCTGCCCAGCTTGACCAGGCGGTGCAACAGGCAAAGGACAAGGTGAGCGCCAAGCAAAAGGAGCTTGACCCCGCGCGCGATGCCGAACAGAAGCTTTCCCAGCAGCTGGCCGATGCCAAAGTGGCCTTTGCCACGCTGACGGAGCGCGAAACCTTCGCGGCCCGCCAGGTAGACCAGCAGGCCCGCGAACTGGTGGCCCTCAGCGCCGCCGACGAGGCTTCGCTGACCGACCTTTCCCGCAAGCAGGCCGCGCGCAAGCGCATCCAACCGCTGCTTGACACCGTGGCGGCACTGCGCGAAGGCATAAACGCCCGGTGTGTGGCGTTGGCGGACGAAACGCAAAGCGCTCAGGACGCAACCTTGGGGTCCCATGCGCAGGCAAACGCGGCGCGTGAGGCGTCTTCTGCCGCCCGTGCGTCCTTCGATGCGTCTAACGAAGCGCTGTCGAACACGCGCGTGGAAAAGGGCCGCCTGGAAATGAAGGTGCAGGCGGCGGCCGACGCCATCGTTCATGACTGCAAGACCCCCATGGAGCAGGCCCTTCGCCTGCCGGAACTGGAACGGCGCCAGGAAGTGGAAGACCGCGCCTTCAAGCTGCAGCGCCGCATAGCGAATATGGGCAACATCAACCCCGACGCTGCGGAAGAGTACCAGGCGTTGAAGGAACGCTACGATTACCTGCAGGGACAGCTTGAAGACCTGGCAAGCGCCCGCAGCGCCTTGAAGAAGATTGACCGCGTGATCGACCGGCGCATGAAAGATGACTTCATCAACACCTTCCATACGGTTGACGCCTACTTCCAGGAAATTTTCGGCGTGTTGTTCCCGGGCGGCACAGCGGAATTGACGCTGGTTGACCCCGAAAACCTGGAAACCACCGGCGTGGAAGTGAAGGCCCAGCCGCGCGGCAAGCGCATCACGAAGATGACGCTGATGTCCGGCGGCGAAAAGAGCCTGGTGGCGTGCGCGCTTCTGTTTGCGGTCTACCGTACCCGCTCTACGCCGTTTTACATCCTTGACGAGATTGAGGCTGCGCTAGACGACACCAACCTGCGCCGTCTGACGTCGTATCTGCGCGAACTGAGCGAGCGCACGCAGCTTATTTTGATCACCCACCAACGCCGCACCATGGAAATGGCCGACGTGCTGTTCGGCGTATCCATGCAGGCAGACGGCGTGACGAAGGTGGTCAGCCAGCGCCTGGAAAAGGCGCTGCAGTACGCCGAATAGGGGATTCACATGGGATTTTTCGATAAGATTAGCGAAGGGCTGCAGCGCAGCCGCGAAAGCTTCCGGGAGCAGATGAATCTGCTTTTGGACCGCGGCCCAGACTTGGATGACGACTTCTGGGACGGCCTGGAAGAGGCGCTCATCTTAAGCGATTTGGGCGCGACCATTTCCTTCGGCATCACCGACAACCTGCGTGCCCTTGCCACGCGCAAGGGCCTGCCGGATGCGTATGCCGTGTTTGACCTGCTGTATGAGCAGATTGCCGACTACTTCACGCCGGTTGAGAAAGACATCTTCGGCGGCGAACCTGCGGTGGTGCTGTTCGTAGGCATCAACGGCACGGGCAAGACCACCACGGTAGGCAAGATTGCCAAGGTGGAAACCGATGCCGGTCGCAAGGTTATTCTGGGCAGCGCCGACACCTTCCGCGCCGCGGCCATTGAGCAGTTGGAGGTGTGGGCCAAGCGCGCAAACGTGGAAATGGTCACGCGCGAGCGCGGTTCCGACCCTGCCAGCGTGTGCTATGACACCATCGAGCGCGCCGAAGCCACCGGGGCCGACCTTGTGCTGATTGACACCGCCGGGCGCCTGCACACGTCGGGCGACTTGATGCGCGAGCTGGGCAAGGTGGTGAACGTGGTGCGCAAGCGTTCCGCCGTGCCGGTGTATACCATACTGGTGACCGACGCCACCACCGGCCAAAACGGCCTGCAGCAGGCTAAGGAATTCAACAAGGCGCTTGAACTGGACGGGCTGATCATCACCAAGCTTGATGGCACGGCCAAAGGCGGCATAGCGCTGCAGGTTTCTCACCAGCTGCGCCTTCCCATCTACAAGATTGGCGTGGGCGAAGGCATAGACGACCTGCGCGAATTCGACCCGATGGAGTTTGCCCGCGCGCTGGTGGGCAACCTTGACGAACGCGGCGAAGCGTCCGCAGAACAGGAATAAGCCATGCTTGAGAATCTATCCGAGCGCCTGCAAGACATTTTCGGCGACCTGAAAAGCAGGGGCCGCCTGACCGAAGAAGACATCAACCTTGCCATGCGCGAAATCCGCCGCGCCTTGTTGGAGGCCGACGTCAACTTCAAGGTGGTGAAGGACTTCGTGGCCCGCACGAAGGAGCGCTGCCTGACCGCCGAAGTCATGGATTCGCTGACGCCTTCGCAAAACGTGGTGAAGATTGTGCTGGACGAGCTGACACTGCTTTTGGGCGAAGACGATTCCCGCATGGTGCTTTCCAGCCGCATCCCCAACGTGATCATGCTGGTGGGCCTGCAGGGTTCCGGCAAGACCACCGCCGCTTCGAAGCTGGCGTACCGCCTGAAGCAGCAAAACCGCAATCCCTTGTTGGTGGCTTGCGACGTGTATCGTCCTGCCGCCGCCGACCAGCTGGAAACGCTGGCAGGCGAAATAGGCGTGCGGGTGTACCGCGGCGACGGCAAAGACCCGGTGAAGATTGCCACGGAAGGCGTGCAGGATGCCATCAACAACCTGCGTGACGTGGTGATCATCGACACCGCCGGCCGCCTGCACGTTGACGAAGAGATGATGGAGGAAGCCCAGCGCATCAAAGACGCCACCAAGCCCGACCAGGTGCTGATGGTGGTTGACGCCATGACCGGCCAAGACGTGGTGAACGTGGCGCAGGCCTTTTCCGAGCGCGTGGATTTCGACGGTGTGATCATGTCGAAGATGGACGGCGACGCCCGCGGTGGCGGCGCCCTTTCCATTCGCCAGATTACCGGCAAACCCATCAAGTTCATCAGCAGCGGCGAAAAGCCTGACTCGTTGGAGGAATTCCACCCCGACCGCTTGGCCAAGCGCATCTTAGGGATGGGCGACGTGGTCAGCCTGATTGAAAGCGCGGTGCAGCTGCAGGAAGAACAAATTGAGGCCGAGGAGGCCGAACGCCTGATGAGGGCGGACCTGACGCTGGATGACTTCCTGGAGATGAACCGCCAAGTGCGCAAGATGGGCGGCATCCGCAAGCTGGTGGGCGCACTGCCTGGCGGCGACAAGGCGCTCAGCAGCGGGCAAGTGGACGAAAGCGCGCTTGACAGCATGGTGGTCATCATCAATTCCATGACCAAGAAAGAACGCCAAAAGCCCGACATCCTGAATGGTTCGCGCCGCAAGCGTATTGCTGCCGGTGCCGGCGTCACGGTGCAGGAAGTGAATTCCCTGATCAAGAAGTACAACGAAACCAAAAAGATGGTCAAAAAGATGATGCCCGACGGCGACCTTTCCGCCTTGAAGGGTAAGCGTGGCAAGAAGGGCAAGAAGGGCCGCAAACGCCGCGGCATGAGCATCCCTGGCATGGGCCAGATGGACAAGGCGGCGCTGGAGAACTTGGCAAAGCAGCTAGGGCAATAAAACACACTCTTGCCAATCGCTCCGTTTCGCCTTACAATATTTAATCGCTGTTTTTCCCGGGAAGTTCCTGTGGATATGAATACGAACTATAAAAGGAGATTTCTCTTATGGCTGTGAAAATTCGCCTAGCCCGTCACGGCGCCAAGAAGCGTCCTTACTATCGTGTTATCGTGGCCGATTCCCGCGCCCGTCGCGACGGCCGTTTCATCGACGAGGTTGGCCGCTATAACCCGCTGACCGACCCCGCCACCATCAACCTGGACATGGAAAAGGTTGACGACTGGATTTCGAAGGGTGCCCAGCCTACCGACACGGTGAAGCGCCTGATTGAAACTGCCAAAAAGGACGCATAACCCATGGCTGACCTGACCGAAGACATTTCCGGCTTGGTCGAATCGGTTGTCCGCCCCTTGCTCGACTATCCCGACGAGCTGCGCCTGAGCGCTTCTTCCGAAGGGTCCGAGATTCTGGTTGAACTCACGGTCAACGAAGAAGACGCGGGCAAGGTCATTGGCCGCCAAGGCAGGGTCATCAAGTCCATTCGCACCCTTGCCAGGGCTGCCGCTGCGCGGGAAGGCATGCACGTGGAAGTCGAGCTTGTTGACTAGTGCACACCTGGATTGATATCGCCCAGCTGACGAATACCAAACATCTTGACGGAGGGCTCGTTGCGCGGTGCGCGGCGGGCCTTCCCTTTGTGTTCAGCGCCGGTATGCAGGTGTGCCTGGTGCCGCCGGTGTTGGACGCCCCGCGCAACGTGGTGGTTGACCGGGCCGAGCCTGACGGGCTGGAAGGGGGAGTGGTGCACTTTCGCGAAGTGTGCGACCCTAACCTTGCCCAGATGCTGGTGGGCTGCCATTGCCTGGTGCGTCGTTCCAGCCTGCCGGAAGGCGCCCTGAACGCCTGCGCGCCCGACGCCCCCGACTGGACGGGTTGGGAAGTGTACGATACCGAAAGCGGCTATGTGGGCACGGTCATAGGTATAAGCGAAATGCCCGGTCAGCTGATGCTTCAGATAGACCGCTGCACCTGCACCCCCGCATTGGTGCCGCTGGTGGACGAATTTCTTGCAGACGTGGACGACCGCATAGACCGCATCACGCTGAACCTTCCGGCGGGTCTTCTGGAGCTGTAGGGCAGGGTGGCGCTATGATCATCGAAACGCTTTCCACGTTCCCCACCATGTTCGATTCGGTTCTGAATCAGTCCATGATGAAGCGCGCCCAAGACAAGGGCATTCTGCGCTATTGCGGCTACGACCTGCGCGATTGGACCTACGATAGGCATCGCACCACCGACGATGACCCCTACGGCGGCGGGCAGGGCCTTATCATGAAGTGCCCGCCCATCTTCGAAGCCTACGATTGCTTGGTGGGCGCGGCCGACTACGCCGCGCGTCCTGCAAGCGCCTGCGAAGAAGGCCCCACGGGCCCCGCGCCCCAGTTTGCCGACGCGCCGAAGCCCTACACCATTTTCCTAAGCCCCACCGGCCAGCCCTTTGACGACGCTTGTGCTAACCAGCTTGCTGCCCATGAGCGCCTGCTGTTCGTATGCGGGCACTACGAAGGCATAGACGAGCGCGCGTATTCCTTGGCGGACTGCGTTATCAGCTTGGGCGATTACGTGCTGACCAGCGGCGAATTGGCCGCCATGGTTATCATCGACGCCGTGGTGCGCAAGCTGCCCGGCGTGTTAGGTGCCGAAAACGGCGCCGATGACGAAAGCTTCGCTGACGGATTGCTGGAATACCCCCAATACACCCGCCCCGCAAAATATCGCGGCATGGAAGTGCCTGCCGAACTGCTTTCCGGCAACCACGCCCTGATAGCCCAATGGCGCCGCCACCAAAGCCTGCAACGCACCGCCGCCCTGCGCCCCGATTTGCTAGAATCTGCCCACCTGACAGAAGCCGATCGGGCCTTTTTGGGCTAATTCGGTTTACGTGCTTGGATCCTTAGAACTATTTCATTTTTTTATCGAAAACTTTGCTGCTAGGTGCCGTGTTGCCGGCGTATCGGGGTATCATTGCTTGGTCTATAGTAACTACGTTAAGGAGTATTGGCCTTTATGCCGTATGGCGAGCATTCAAATGCCGAAGAGCGCCCCAAAGTAATACGCTTTCTGATCAACTTGGTGTTGGTCGTCGTAGTGGTTCTGGTGCTACAGTTCCTGCTGCGTGAATTCGTTTTCCAGGCTTATAACGTACCGTCCGGTTCCATGGAGACAACCATCCAAACCGATGACATGATCTTCTCGGAAAAGGTTTCCTATTACTTCAGCGCGCCCAAACAGGGCGACATCATCACGTTCGAAGACCCTGAAACGCCTGGTAGAACGCTGGTTAAGCGCATTATTGCTGTGGGCGGCCAATCCGTTAACCTGCAAGATGGCAGGGTGGTGATTGACGGCGTGCCGCTTGATGAAAGCTACACCAACGGCAAGCCATCCAACCCGCTGCCGGGCACTACCATCACCTATCCTTATGTGGTGCCCGAAGGCTATGTGTGGGTGATGGGGGACAACCGCACCAATTCCAGCGACTCGCGCGCTTTCGGTGCCATTAAGGTTTCAAGCATCACCGGCAAAGCCTGCGTGTGTTATTGGCCTATCGATCATATAGGCCTTCTGAATTAAGCCCATCTCGCGGTTTCGCGTGCAATAAGAAAGGAAAAGGGGATATGACCACACCCGATCAGGAAGCGAACGCGCAGCAGGCGCCTTCGTTTCAAGACGTCATCATGCGTCTTCAGGCCTACTGGGCCAAACATGGTTGCGTGATTTTGCAGCCGTACGACAACGAAGTGGGTGCGGGCACCAATGCGCCTGCCACCACCTTGCGGGCGCTGGGTCCTGATACCTGGCGCACCGCCTACGTGCAGGGCTGCCGCCGTCCCACCGACGGGCGTTACGGCGAAAACCCCAACCGCCTGCAGTTCTACTACCAGTTCCAGGTGCTCATCAAGCCTTCGCCCGAAGACGTGCAGGACTTGTACCTGGGTTCTTTGAAGGCCATTGGCATCGACCCTGAAAAGCACGACGTGCGCTTCGTGGAAGACGACTGGGAAAGCCCCACGTTGGGTGCTTGGGGCCTTGGCTGGGAAGTGTGGATCGACGGCATGGAAGTCACTCAGTTCACGTACTTCCAGCAGGTGGGCGGCTTCGAATGTTCGCCCGTGCCGGCCGAAATAGCTTACGGCCTGGAGCGTCTGACCATGTTCGTGCAGGGCGTGGACAGCGTGTATGACATTGTGTGGAGCCGCGGCGACGACGGCGTGGTGTTCACCTACGGCGATGTGTACCTGGAAAACGAAAAGCAGTATTCCACCTTCAACTTCGAAGTGGCCGACACCGACTTCCTGTTCCAGGAATTCGCCGACCGCGAAAAGGAATGCAAGCGCATTTTGCGCGCCAACCTGCCGCTGCCGGCCTACGACAGCGTGCTGAAGTGCTGCCACACGTTCAACCTGCTAGACGCGCGTGGCGTGATCAGCGCCACCGAACGCATGGCCTACATTCTGCGCGTGCGCACGCTGGCCAAGGCGTGCTGCGCCAGCTACATGAAGAACGTGGTGGGCATGGACGTGGAAGTGGAAGGCATCGAAGAGGCGGAGGAAACTAATGAGTAACACCGAAACGCTGGCCTTCGAAATCGGCGTTGAAGAAGTGCCTGCCTTCGACTTGAAGAACGCCACCACGCAGCTGGAAAAGATGGTGCCCGAAGCCTTGGACGGCCTGGGCATTCCCCACGGGGAAGTGCGTATTTATTCCGCGCCGCGCCGCTTGATCACCATGGTTGACGCCGTGGCCACGCAGACCGAAGCTATCGACGAAGTGTTCCGCGGGCCTTCCGCCAAGATTGCCTTTGACGCCGAAGGCAACCCCACCAAGGCTGCTATCGGTTTTGCAAAGGGCAAGGGCTTAGGCGTGGAAGACCTAGAGCGGCGCAACGTGGACGGCACGGAATACGTGTTCGCCACGCGGCATGTGGCTGCCCAAGATGTGGCTGCGCTGTTGCCGGATGTTCTGCGCGGGCTGATTGTTGGCTTGGCGTGGCCGCGCAGCATGCGCTGGAACACGCACCGCGAAGTGTTCGTGCGCCCCATCCGCTGGATTGTGGCGCTTTTAGGCGAAACCGTTGTGCCCGTGGAATATGCCACCGTGAAGGCCGACAAGTACACGTACGGCCATCGCGTGTTAGCCCCCGGTAAGCACTACGTGGAAAACGCCGACGCGCTGCTTGGCGTGGTGGAAGCCGCCTATGTGGTGAAAAGCCAGGAAGAGCGCGAAGCGGTCATTCGCGAAGGCGTGGCCCGCGCGGAAGCCGCCACGGGTTATACCGCCGAACTGCCGGCAAAGACGCTGACCGAGGTCATCAACCTGGCCGAATACCCCACCGTGATGGTGGGCACGTTCAGCGAAGAATTCCTGAAGGTGCCCGAAGAGATCATCGTGGACGCCATGCTGATGCACCAGCGCTACTTCCCGCTGTATGACGCCAACCACAAGCTGACCAACAAGTTCATTGTGGTGTCTAACGGCGACCCGGCCTGCGAAGCCGCCATCATCGACGGCAACGAGCGCGTGGTGGCCGCCCGCCTGTACGACGCCAAGTTCTTCTACGAAGAAGACCTGAAAAAGCCCCTGGAAAGCTTTGTGGCCAACCTGGACGAAGTGGTGTTCCAAGAAAAGCTGGGCACCCTGCGGGCGAAGACCGAACGCGTGACGGCGCTGGCTGGGCGCATTGCCGCTGCCGCAGGGCTGGAAGGCCAAGACGCCGCCGATGCCAAGCGCGCCGCGTATTTGGCCAAGGCCGACCTGGCCACCAACGCGGTTATCGAGTTCACCAGCGTCCAAGGCGTGATGGGTTCGTATTACGCGAAGGCATCCGGCGAAACCGATCAGGTGGCCCAGGCCATTGCCGAGCATTACCGTCCGCGCTTCAGCGGCGACGAACCGCCTGCAACTGCCGTGGGCCAGGTGGTGGCCATGGCCGACAAGCTGGATACCATCTGCGGCATGTTCGCGGTTGACCAGCTGCCCACGGGTACGTCTGACCCCTTCGCCTTGCGCCGCAGCGCCATTGGTATCGTGAGCATTCTGGGCAAGCTAGGCGGCGTTTCGCTGGTGCAGGCCATCGACGACGCGCTGGATATTCTGGACGCCGCCGGCATTGCGTTTGACAAGGCCGCTGTGAAGGCCACGGTGGAAGACTTCTTCATCACGCGTACGAAGGTGATGCTCAAAGACGCTGGTAACGGGTTGGATGCCATCGACGCCGTGATGGCGGTTGACGTGCGCGAACCCATGGAGCTGACCGCTCGCGTGCAGGCGCTGGAAACCGCCCGTCAGCAGCAACCCGAAGACTTCGCCGACTTGGCCACCGCCTATGCGCGTGCGAACAACCTGCGCAAGCCCGAACTGGGTACCGATGCTGACGAGAGCCTGATGCAGCCGGCCGAAAAGGCGCTGCAAGGGGCCATTGCCCAGGCCGAAGGCGCGGTGGCGTCTGCCCTGCAAGCCGATGACTTCACCGCGGCACTGACCGCGTTGGCGGCCTTGCGCGGGCCTATCGACACCTTCTTCGAAGACGTGATGGTCATGGACGAAGACCCGGCTTTGCGCGACATGCGCCTGAAGCTGCTGAACGCGTTCGTGAGCGTGTTTGTGAACGTTGCTGATTTCAGCAAGCTGGTCAAATCCGGCAAGTAATATCCACCTGTACTTTAGGAGCCCTTTATGTCTAACACAATCAAGCGCGTGTACGCATTCGGCAAGGACGCCGCCGGTAATAACGTCACAGAAGGCAACACATCCATGAAGATGGTGCTAGGAGGCAAAGGCGCCAACTTGGCTGAAATGGCCAACATCGGCCTGCCCGTGCCCCCGGGTTTCACCATCACGTGCCAAACGTGCATGGAATACGCCAACGCCAACAACACCTGGCCAGAAGGCGCCCTGGAAACCATCCAGGAATACCGCGAAGACCTGGAAGCTCGCATGGGCAAGCGCATCGGCGACGCCGAAGACCCGCTGCTGGTTTCGGTGCGCTCCGGCGCGCCCATGAGCATGCCCGGCATGATGGATACCGTGCTGAACTTAGGCCTGAACGACCAATCCATCAACGGCCTGATCAAGCAGACCGAAAACCCGCGCTTTGCGTGGGATTCCTACCGCCGCTTCATCCAGATGTTTTCCAACGTGGTCATGGGTCTGGACGGCGACCTGTTCGAAAACGCCATCATTTCGCTGAAGAAAGCCCGCGGCGTGGCTTCCGACACCGACCTGACCGCCGAAGACCTGCAGGAACTGGTGGCCGATTTCAAGGCCATCTTCGCGGCGAATGTTTCGGCCGACGAATACCCGCAGCTGGTGGTGGATGGGGAAGTGGCCTTCCCACAGGATCCCACTGAGCAGCTGAAGCTGGCCATCGAAGCGGTGTTCGGTTCGTGGAACAACCCGCGCGCCACGCTGTACCGCCAGAAGAACAAGATTGCCGACGACCTTGGCACGGCCGTGAACGTGCAGTCCATGGTGTTCGGCAACAAGGGCAACACCAGCGCCACCGGCGTGGCGTTCACGCGCAACCCCGCTAACGGCGAAAAGGAATTCTACGGCGACTACCTGGTGAATGCCCAAGGCGAAGACGTGGTGGCTGGCATCCGCAACACCAGCCCCATCGCGGAACTGAAGGACGTGCCGGGCCTGGAAGAGGCGGGCGCGCAGCTGGAAGGCATCTTCGTGACGCTGGAGAACCACTTCCGCGACATGTGCGACATAGAATTCACCATTGAGCAGGGCAAACTGTGGATGCTGCAAACCCGCGTGGGCAAGCGCACCGCGGCGGCCGCCTTGCATATTGCCATCGAAATGGAACACGAGGGCCTGATAACGCGGGAAGAGGCCGTGGGCCGCGTGGACTCCGAGCAGATTGACCAGCTGTTGCACCCGCAGTTCGACAAGGATGCCACCTACGACGTGCTGGCGCGCGGCCTGAACGCTTCGCCCGGCGCCGCCGTGGGCGAAGCCGTGTTTTCCGCGAAGGAGGCCGTGGCTGCGGCCGAACAGGGCCGCAAGACCGTGCTGGTGCGCTGGGAAACCACGCCAGACGACCTGGCCGGCATGATTGCCGCAGAAGGTATTCTTACGTCCCATGGCGGCAAGACGTCGCATGCCGCCGTGATTGCCCGCGGCATGGGCGCCCCGTGCGTGTGCGGCGTGGAGGCTCTGCGCATTGACGCAGAGCGCAAGGAAGCCGCCGTGGCCGGAACCGACGTGGTCATTCGCGAAGGAGATATGATTTCCATTGACGGCACGACCGGCATTGTGGTGCTAGGCGCGGTGGACCTGGTGACGCCGGAGCTTACGGGCGATTTGGATACCATTCTGGAATGGGCGGACGCCATTCGCCGCCTGGGCGTGCGCGCCAACGCCGACAACCCCGAGGATGCCCAGCTGGCGCGCGATTTCGGTGCCGGCGGCATAGGCCTGTGCCGCACCGAGCATATGTTCTTGGGCGAACGTAAGCAGATCATCCAGACGTTCATCCTGAACGAGGATGACGCCATCCGCGAAAAGGCCGTGAACGACCTGTACGCTGCGCAGTCCGGCGACTTCTACGGCATCTTCAAGGCCATGGACGGCCTGCCGGTCATCGTGCGCTTGCTTGACCCGCCGCTGCATGAATTCCTGGAAAGCCCGCGCGCGCTGGAGGTGGAGCTGGCGCGCCTGGAAGAAAAGGGCGCCGACGAAAAGACGCTGGCCGAAAAGCGTGCCTATCTTTCGAAGGTGGATTCCTTCGCTGAGCAGAACCCCATGTTGGGTCTGCGCGGCTGCCGCTTGGCCATCACCTATCCCATCTTGCCGGTTATGCAGGTGCGCGCCATTGCCACCGCCACGGCCAAGCTTATCAAGGAAGGCTTCGCGCCGAAGCCCGAAATCATGATTCCGCTGGTTTCGGTGGACACGGAACTGGAGCGCCTGCGCAAGGTGGCCTTGGAGACCATTGCTGAAGTGCAGGAAGCCGAAGGCGTGGCGCTAGACATCCCCGTAGGCACCATGATTGAGCTGCCGCGCGCGGCCGTGACGGCTGATGAAATTGCCGCTCAGGCCGATTTCTTCAGCTTTGGCACCAACGACTTGACGCAGACCACCTTCGGTTTCAGCCGCGACGACGTGGAAGGCGAATTCGTGCCCCAGTACCTGGCCGAGCACCTGTTGCCGTACAACCCCTTCGCCACGGTTGACCCCGGTGTGGCCAAGCTGGTGAAAATGGGCGTGGAACTGGGCAAGCAGGGCAACCCGAACCTGGTATGCGGCGTATGCGGCGAACACGGCGGCGACCCCGATTCCGTAAAGATCTTCCATGGTATTGGGCTAGACTACGTAAGCTGCAGCCCCTACCGCGTCCCCCTGGCCCGCCTAGCAGCAGCTCAAGCGGTGCTGGAAGAGAAATAACGCCACGGCAAACAGAGAAATACCGCCACGGAAAAAAAGCGGCAAGTGACCCGGTCACTTGCCGCTTTTTTCTTGACATCCCCAGACTATATCCTATAATTCTTGAATAAATGAACAATCGTTCATACGTTCATGTAAAGAAGGCGGGCTATGGTTGAAACACTAGCACAGAACGAAGTTTGCTGCGAAGGGGCGCTTGAGGACTTGTCGGCGGCGCTTCCTGATGAGGAAATGCTGTATGACTTGGCGGACTTGTTCAAGGTGTTCGCCGACACTACGCGCATCAAAATATTGTTTGCCCTGATGGATGACGATTTGTGCGTGGCGCACATCGCTGAAGCGGTGGGGGCCAGCCAGTCGGCGGTGTCGCATCAGTTGCGCATACTGAAGCAGGCTCGTTTGGTGAAGTTTCGCCGTGAAGGAAAGCAGGTCATCTATTCGCTTTCCGACGACCACGTGCACACGGTGTTGGCCCAAGGCATGCAACACATCTGCGAATAGGAGGCAATCATGCGCAAGGTATACAAGCTGGAAGACCTGTGCTGCGCCAACTGCGCCGCCCAGATTGAGGACAAGATTGCAAGGCTTGACGGCGTGCAACACGCGCGCGTGAACTTCCTGACCCAAAAGTTCACGCTGGAAGCAGAAGACGCGCAGTTCGACGCAGTGTTCGCGGAAAGCGTGAGCATCTTCAACAAGATTGAACCCGACTGCACGGTCATTCGCTAGACATGCGGTTTCTGGACAGTCTTTCGAAAAGGCAGCGCCGCACGTTTGTGCGGATTGTGATTGCGCTTGCCATCTTCGCGGTAGTGGCGTTACTACCGCTTGACAGCCTTTTGTCGCAACCTTACGCCCTGTGGGCGGAATTCGTGCTGTTCCTTATTCCCTACCTGATAGCCGGCTACGACGTGCTGTGGAAAGCTGCGCGCAACATTGGCCACGGCCAAATCTTTGACGAGAACTTCCTGATGAGCGTGGCCACGCTGGGCGCGTTCGCGTTGGTGTTTTTCCCCGACGCCGAAGCCCACATGGCCGAAGGTGCCGCTGTGATGTTGTTTTACCAGGTGGGTGAGCTGTTTCAGGATTATGCGGTGGGGAAAAGCCGCAAATCTATCGCAGACATGATGGACATTGCGCCCGAATTCGCCACGGTGATGCGCGAAGGGCAGCAGCAGGAAGTGGACCCTTATGATGTGAGCGTGGGCGAAACCATTGTGGTGAAACCCGGCGAGCGCGTGCCGCTTGACGGCCTAATTCTGGATGGCGCCACGCAGCTAGACACCGCCGCGCTGACCGGCGAATCCGTGCCGCGCACGGCCAAAGCCGGCGACCGCATCAACAGTGGCTGCATCAACCTGACCGGCGCCATCACGGTGCAGGTGGAAAAGCCCTACAGCGAATCCACCGTGCAGCGCATTTTGGAGCTGGTGGAAAACGCCAGCGAAAAGAAGGCGCGCACCGAAAGCTTCATCACGCGGTTCGCGCGTTACTACACGCCCATTGTGGTGGGTATTGCCGCGGCGCTGGCCATTCTGCCGCCGCTGGTGCTGGGGCAATCTTGGTCCGACTGGATTGAGCGCGGCCTGATTTTCTTGGTGGTTTCATGCCCGTGCGCCCTGGTCATCAGCGTTCCGCTCACGTTTTTCGGCGGTATTGGGGCTGCCAGCAAGGTGGGCATCCTGGTGAAAGGCAGCAACTACCTTGAAGTGTTGTCCCAGGTGGACACTGTGGTGTTCGACAAAACGGGCACGCTGACCAATGGCACGTTCAACGTGGTTGCCATCCACGCAAACGAAGGCGTCAGCCCTAGCGATGTGCTGCAATTCGCAGCCCACGCTGAAGCGTTCTCCAACCATCCCATAGCGCTTTCCGTGCGCGAAGCTTACCAGGGCGCCATTGACGAAAGCATTGTTTCCCAGGTACAGGAGCAAAGCGGCAAAGGCGTGCGGGCCATGGTGGAAGAACGCCTGGTGCTGGTGGGCAACCACGCGCTGATGGAGCAGGAACAGGTGCCCTTTCAGGCATGCGAACTGGCAGGCACGGTGCTGCACGTGGCGCTTGATGGTGCCTATCTGGGACACATCGTCATAGCCGACGTGCTGAAAGGCGATGCCCGGCAGGCTGTTTTGCAGCTGCAGTCAGCCGGCGTAAAGCGCACGGTCATGCTGACGGGCGACCGCGCCGAAGTGGCCGAAGCGGTGGCTGCCGAAGTGGGTATTAACCAAACCTTCGCCGAATTGCTGCCCGAGCACAAGGTGCAGCAGGTGGAAAGCCTGCTGGCGGCCCAGCTTCCTGGGGCAAAGCTGGCCTTTGTGGGAGACGGCATCAATGATGCCCCCGTGCTCACCCGCGCCGACGTGGGCATAGCCATGGGCGCCATGGGATCCGATGCCGCCATAGAGGCCGCAGACGTGGTGCTGATGGACGACCGCCCCAGCCACATAGCCACTGCCATAACTTTGGCCCGCAAAACCATGCGCATAGCCTGGCAAAACATAATCTTCGCCCTGGGCGTGAAAATCGCCATCTTA
Source organism: Coriobacteriia bacterium (assembly GCA_030523425.1). GTDB lineage: Bacteria > Actinomycetota > Coriobacteriia > Coriobacteriales > Eggerthellaceae > JAUNIP01. The sequence continues at coordinate 10,249 of JAUNIP010000018.1, read as the reverse complement.
ATCCTGGCGGCAGTAGGTATAGCCACCATGTGGCTGGCAGTCTTCGGAGACGTAGGCGTATGCGTCCTGGCCATCCTGAACGCCATGCGCGCCCTGCGCGTGAAACAGGTCCACAAGGGGTAGGGCCAGTAAATCAAAAAGGGATCAGGCGCCTATTTGACTCACTAGCCCTGGTCATCTTTTTTGCCCCTTGTTATCCCAACAGTTTTGTTCAGGTTTGGTGATTTCTTGCGCGTGCTACCTCATTTTCTGCGCAACCGCTAAAATCGTTTCGTTGCAAAAACGTAACGCAACCATTTTCAGTTGCAACTAGGGGACCCGAAAGGATTCAACCACTATGGCAGTTCATTACGCCCAGTTCAAAGATATCGACATTACCGCTTATGACGTGCTGGTGGTAGGCTGTGGCTTCGCCGGCGCGGTGGTGGCCCGCCAGATGGCCCAGCAGGGCGAAAAGAACGTCCTGATCATTGAAAAACGCGCCCAGATTGCCGGCAACATGTACGACGAAGTGGACGATGCCGGCATTTTGATTCACAAGTACGGCCCGCACATCTTCCACACCAAGGAAGGCCGCGTGTTCCAGTACCTGCGCTTCTTCAGCGGCTTCACCGCCTATCAGCACCGCGTGCAAGCAGACATCCACGGCACGTACATGCCGGTGCCGTTCAACAAGACGTCTATGGAAATTGCGTTCGGCGAAGAAAAGGCCGCCCGCCTGATAGACAAGCTGGTAGAAACGTTTGGCGACGAATGCAAGGTGACCATCACCCAGCTGCGCGCCCAGGACGACCCCGAGTTGAAGGAAATTGCCGACTACGTGTACAACAACGTGTTTTTGTACTACACGCAAAAGCAGTGGGGCCTGACGCCTGACGAAGTGGATCCTTCGGTGGTGGCACGCGTGCCCGTGCACATCAGCCGCGACGACCGCTATTTCCAGGACGACTTCCAGGGCATGCCGGCGCAGGGCTACACCAAGCTGTTCGAGAACCTGCTAGACGACGAACACATTACCGTGTGTCTGAACACCGACGCCGAAAGTGTGTTTGACCTGGTGTTCCAAGGTCCTGAAGAAGACGCGCAGCTGAAGGAAATCCGCGTGAAGGACGTGCCGTTCACCGGGCCCATCGTCTACACCGGGCCGCTAGACGAACTGTTCCTTTCGCGCTTCGGCCGCCTGCCTTACCGCAGCCTGAACTTCGAATTCGAAACGCTTGACCAGGACCACTTCCTGCCTTGCGGCACCGTGAACTACACGGTCAGCGAAGACTACACGCGCATCACTGAATTCAAGTACCTGAACCCCTGCAACAGCCCGAAGACCACCATCATGCGCGAATATTCGTGCTCTTACGAAGACCCCACGAAGCAGACGCCGTACTACGCCATCATCAACGACGAAAACAACGCGCACTACCAGCGTTACCTGCGCCTGACGCAAAGCCTGCCGAACTTCTACCCGTTAGGCCGCTTGGCGGAATACCGTTACTACAACATGGACGTCATCGTCAGCCGCGCGCTGGATTTGTCCGCTGAACTGCTGAAAGAAGACTAAGGCATGACCGGCAGCAAGGTAATCACGTTCGCCATTCCGTGCTACAACAGCGCCGAATACATGGACAAGTGCATTGAATCGCTTCTGACCTGCGGCACCGACATTGAAATCCTGATAGTGAACGACGGTTCCACCAAGGACAACACCCGCGAAAAGGCCGACGAGTGGGAAGCGAACTACCCCGGCATCATTCGCGCCATCCACAAGGAAAACGGTGGCCACGGTTCGGCCGTGAACACGGGGCTAGACAACGCCACGGGCCGCTACTACAAGGTGGTTGACTCCGACGACTGGCTAGACGAGGCCGCCATGAAGCCCATCATGGCCTACCTGCGCCGCCAATGCGAACTTGAGCACGCCACCGACATGGTGGTGGGAAACTACATCTATGACAAGGTGCACGAAGGCACCCAAACCGCCATGGGCTACAGCAACGTGTTTCCCACCGACCGCGAATTCGCCTGGGGCGACACCAAGCACTTCCGCGCCAGCCAATACCTGCTTATGCATTCGGTCATCTACCGCACGGAATTGCTGCGCGAAATGGGCCTACGCCTGCCGGAGCACTGCTTTTATGTGGACAACATCTTCGTGTACGTGCCTCTGCCGAAGGTGAGCACCATCCGTTATTTCGACGTGGACATGTACCACTACTTCATAGGCCGCGAAGACCAGTCCGTGAACGAGCAAGTGATGATGAGCCGCATTGACCAACAGCTGCGCATCACCAAGGTGATGATAGATTCCGTGCGCCTGCCCGAAGACGTGCCCGATTCGCACCTGCTGAAGTACATGGAAAACTACCTGTCCATGATGATGTGCATCTGTACCGTGTTTCTGCGCATGCAAAACACGAAGGAGTCACGGCAAAAACTTGACAACGTGTGGGAGTACCTGCGTGTGGTAGACGCCGACCTGTATTCCCGCATTCGCCGCAACATCTTGAACCTAGGCACCAACTTGCCCACCGAAGCCGGCCGCCGCCTAGGCATCTTCGGCTACCACGTAGCTCAAAAGATCTTCAAGTTCAACTAGAACTCCCCGCAGGGGATGGCGGATGCCAGCAAGGTTTCCGATTATTCGAAGGCCAGCGTGGCTTGGTGTCTGAGCGAGGGCGTCATCAGCGGTATGGCTAAGGATGGCGAACGCTATGTGGAGCCTCAAACCACTGTGGATCGCGCCCGTTCAGCACAACGCGCGTTACTTGCCCTTCGTGCGCCATTCGTGGCCGAAGGTCAGGGCGCTTTCGCCGAACTTGTCTTTTATGGCGTCCGCCGCGGTTAGCAGGTTGTGGTCGCGCTGGCCGGCGGCTTCGTTTGCGAACAGGTTCAGCTGGGCGCCGGGGGCTTCGAAGTTGGACACGCCTACGCCTACCAGGCGCACGGGGGTGCCTTCGGCCCACACTTGGTCTAGTAGGTCGTACAGCAGGCCGGTGAAGGCGCGTTCGTTGTTGGTGGGGGCATCCAGCGTGGTTTGCGCCTGCTTAATCTGACGGTCTCCCAAGCGCAGCTTCAGCGACACCGTGGTGCCCGCCAGGCCCTTCTTGCGCAGACGGCGCCCCACGCCGGTGGCCATGGTGGCTATGGCTGCGCGCACGTCTTCGCGGCAGGTGATGTCTTGCGCGAAGCTGGTTTCATGGCTGACAGACTTCACGGTGCGGTCTGCAGCCACGGGGCTTTGTTCGCCGCCTAGCGCTCGCTGGCGCATAAGGCCCGCGTTCTTGCCGAATACGCGCTTCAGAAGGCTCTCTTCGGCCTGTGCAAGCTGTCCTAGGGTCTGTATGCCAAACTTGCGCAGCTCGGCTTCAGAGGCCGCTCCTACGCCGCTGAGGGCCCGTATGGGAAGCGGTGCCAGGAAGGCTTGTTCCGATCCCGGCATCACGCATGTCAGACCGCTCGGCTTTTCCCGGTCGGACGCCACCTTCGCAACCGTTTTCGTGCTGCCTATTCCTACCGAGCACGTGACGCCCACTTCGGTGCGCACCCGCTGCTGGATGCGCGCGGCCACATTGTAGGGGTGTTCGGTGTTGTGGCGTGTGGTGGAAACGTCCAGGAAGGCTTCGTCGATTGACACCTGCTGCAGGTGCGGGGTTTCGTCGCCTAGTATGCCCATGATGGTTTGGGACACTTCCTTGTAGCGCGCGTGGTTGCCGCGCACCCAGATGGCCTGCGGGCACATGCGTTCCGCCTGCGCCGAAGGCATGGCGCTGTGCACGCCGAAGCGCCGCGCTTCGTAGGACGCCGTGGACACAACTCCGCGTTCGCTGGAAGGCCCGCCCACAATAACCGGCTGCCCCTTCCATTCCGGGTGGTCCATCTGTTCCACGCTGGCGAAGAAAGCGTCCAGGTCAACCAGCAAAATGGCTGGCCCGCTCCACGGCACCAAAGAAGAAGGAGTGCCGCCCCCAAAAATGGTCATGCAACACTCCTTTCAAGGCAGGTGACGCAGGGGGTGGTACACCCCAATCCCTATCGTTGGGATGCCAAGAAGAACAACGCTAGCGTGCCGGGGCCGCTGTGGGCACCGATTACGGGGTCAACGTAGTTGATGCGGATGTCTTGGCAGCCGAACTTTTCGCGTATCTTTTCGGCCACGTACACGGCGTCTTCTATGCAGTCGCCGTGGGTGATGAACACGGTTTGGTCGGCCACGGGGGCATTCGCGGTCTTTTCCATGTGGTCTATCAGCTGGTTCATGCTCTTCTTGCGGCCGCGCACCTTTTCCATGGGAATCAGGTGGCCTTCGTCGTCCACGTGCAGCACGGGCTTGATGTTCAGCAGCGTGCCGGCCCAGGCGCTGGTCTTGCTCACGCGGCCGCCGCGGAATAGAAACATTAGGTCGTCCACGGTGAACCAGTGGGCCAAATGCAGCCGGTTGTCTTCCACCCACTTGGCCACTTCGCCCATAGAAGCGCCTTCCTTGGCCATCTTCGCCGCATACCACACCAACAGGCCCTGACCGCCGGACGCAGCCAGTGTGTCAACAGAAACAACCTGGCGTTCAGGATATTGCGCGGCCAGTTGGCCCATCATTGCCGTAATGGCTTCGAACGTGCCGGAAAGCCCGCTGGAAAAGCCCAGGTACAGCACGTCGGTGCCAGCGTCAAGGTGTTCGCGCATCAGCTTTTCGGAATCCACCAAGTTCGGCAGGGAAGTGGTAATCATCTTGCCTTCGCGCATCATGGCGTAGAACTGCCCAAGGTCCACAACCTGGCCTTTCAGAAAGCTTTGGTACTGCTTGCCGTCGATCATGAACGTAAGCGGCAACACCTCCAGGCCGAATTCGTTGATGGTCTCAACCGTAAGATTGCAACTGGAGTCCGTGATGATCTGATAGCCCATGTAACACCCTTCCATAGCGAAATATGCACAAACATGGACAATTATAGCAATTTTGTTCCACTTCGAATGTAAATTGCGTGTCACAGCCAAGGTTGATTTCGGCAGCCGAAATGACGCGGGTTTCCTTCCCACAACCCCTGTGTTGGCGTATACTTTTGAACTTGGCGAAAACAGCCCCTGCGTGCGGTTGGCCGCGTGCGGAAGGCTTCATGATATGCGCATGTGAAAGGATGAGTTTCGTGGCACAAAGTTACAAAGAGACCATGAATCTGCCCAAGACCGATTTCCCCATGCGGGGCAACCTGCCTCAAAACGAGCCGAAGCGTCTTGAGCAGTGGGAACAGCAGCAACTGTACTGGAAGGTGCTGGAAAAGAACGCCACCGGCGAACCGTTCGTGTTGCATGACGGCCCCCCATACGCCAACGGGCCCATCCACATTGGCCATGCGTTCAACAAGATTCTGAAGGACTTCGTGGTGAAATGCCACGCGCAGCGCGGCTACTACACGCCTTACATTCCTGGTTGGGACTGCCACGGCCAGCCCATTGAGCACATGGTGGAAACCACGCTGGGCAAGGAAAAGATGGCCCAGACCAGCCAACCTGAACTGCGCAAGCTGTGCCACGACTGGGCCAGCAAGTACGTGGGCGTGCAGCGTGAAGGCTTCAAGCGTCTGGGCGTGAACGGCGACTGGGAGCACCCCTACCTTACGTATCACCACAGCTTCGAAACCGCCGACGTGGAGCTGTTCAAGGACATGTACCTGAACGGCAGCGTGTACCGCGGCCGCAAGCCCATCCATTGGTGCAGCAACTGCCACACCGCGCTGGCCGAAGCCGAAATTGAATACGGCGACGAATCCAGCCCGTCCATCTACGTGAATTTCTTCTTCGAAGCCATGCCGGAAGCGGTGGCTGGGGCTGCTGCTGCGGCGGGCCTGGGCGAAGCGCCTTGCGCCGTGGTCATCTGGACCACCACGCCGTGGACGCTGCCGGCCAACCAGGCCGTCAGCTTGGCCCCCGACGCCGACTACGTGGTGGCCGTGGTGGACGGCAACCTGCTGGTGATGGCCGAAGATCTGGCCGGCGCCGTGGCCGAAGTGGCCGGCTGGGAAGACATTCAGTTCCTGCAGGACGGCGGCGGGCGGCTGACCTTCAAGGGCACCGCGCTGGAAGGCGCCACGTACGTGCACCCTGTGTGCGACGGCGAAACGGGCGTTATCATCACCGGCACGCACGTGACGCTGGACACCGGCACTGGCGCCGTGCATACCGCGCCTGGCCATGGCGTGGACGACTACAAGGTGTGCCAGGCCAAGGGCATCAAGGAAATCAAGATGCCCGTGGACGATGAAGGCCGCTTTTACCAGGGCACTTGCCGCTGGGAAGGCTTAAGCACTTGGGAAGCCAACGAACCCATCATTGAGTATTTGCGCCAGGCCGGCACGCTGGTGGCGCGCGTGGACATCAACCACAGCTACCCGCATTGCTGGCGCTGCCACAAGCCGGTCATCTTCCGCGCTACCACGCAGTGGTTCGTTTCCATGGACGAAACCGGCCTGCGCCAAAAGGCCGTTGATGCCATCCAGAACGACGTGCAGTGGATTCCCGACTGGTCCAAGAACCGCATCGGCGCCATGGTCAGCGAGCGCCCCGACTGGTGCATCAGCCGCCAGCGTTCTTGGGGCGTTCCCATCCCCGTTTTCAAGTGCGCCACCTGCGGCGAAACGGTGGCCACCGAAGCCACGTTCGACGCAGTGATTGACCTGTTCGACCGCGAAGGCTCCGACGCGTGGTTCATTCGCAAGCCGGCGGAATACCTGCCGGAAGGCACGTGCTGTCCCGCGTGTGGCGGCACGGAACTGCTGCCGGAAAAGGACATTTTAGACGTGTGGTGGGAAAGCGGAGTCAGCCATGCAGGTGTGCTGCTGCACCGCGCAGAAGAAGGCCTGCGCTGGCCGGCCGATCTGTACCTGGAAGGGTCTGACCAGCACCGTGGGTGGTTCCAGTCCAGCCTGCTGACCAGCGTGGGCGCCTTCGGCAAGCCGCCGTACAAGGCGGTCATGCACTGCGGCTTCACGGTGGACGAAAACGGCGAGAAGATGTCCAAGTCGAAGGGCAACGGCATAGACCCCGCTGAAGTGATTGGTAAGTTCGGTGCCGACGTGTTGCGCCTGTGGGTGTCTAGCGTGGACTTTTCGCAGGACGTGCGCATTTCGGACGGCATTTTGAAGCAGGTGTCGGACGCGTATCGCAAGTTCCGCAACACGTTCCGCTTCCTGCTGGGCAGCCTGGATGACTTCGCCTACAAAAACGCCGTGGAATGGGACGTGCTAGAGCCCATTGACCGCTACATGATGGTGCGCACCGTGGCGCTGTTGCAGGATGTTACCAGCGCGTATGAGGAGTACCGCTTCAACGGCGTGTACCGCGCGCTGTACGACTTCGTGAACGACACCAGCGCCATCTACATGGACGTGGCGAAGGACCGCCTGTACTCCGAAGCGGCGGATTCGCCGCGGCGCCGGGCGGTGCAAACGGTGCTGATGAACATCCTGGAAGTGATGGTGCGTGCGTTCGCGCCCATCCTTTCCTTCACGGCTGACGAAGTGTGGGAGTACTTCCCGGCTGGCATGCGCGAACTGGGGCGCCCTTTCTGCGTGATGTTGGGTGGGGGGCCGGGTGTTGACGACTTGGCGCCCGGGTTGCGTGTGGGCGCGGTGGCGGAGGCCGCGGCCGAGGCGTTTGCCCAGATGATGGCCGTGCGCGATGTGGTGACCAAGGCGCTAGAGGACGCCCGCGGCGCCAAGGTGATCAACAAGAGCCAAGAAGCCGCCGTGGTGGTGACCGCCCCGGCCGATGTGGTCGCGGCCGCGCAGGCGTACGACCCCGCCGTGTTCCAGGAACTGTTCATTGTGGCCAGCGTTGCCTTTGTGGAAGGCGCCGAACTTGCGGCCGAGATTTCAGTGGCCGAAGGCGACAAGTGCCCGCGCTGCTGGAACATCCGCCAGCTGGGGGCCGATCCTTCGCATGCGGACGTGTGCGAACGCTGCGCCGGCGTGCTTGCGGGCCAGGGCCTGTAGGGGGCGCGTTGGCGGGGGATAGCGCACAGACTCCCAAGCGCAAGCGCAACGCATGCCTGATGGCATGCGTTGCTGTTGTGTGGCTTGCGGCCGACCTTGCCACCAAGGGCTACGTTAACAGCGGCGCCTACGCCGTGGGGCAAGACATCGCCGGGCCGTTTTTGGGCCTGTTCAAGTTCACGCTGGTGCACAACACCGGCGCCGCGTGGGGCCTGTTCGCGGGATTCCCCGTGTTGCTTGGTGTGTTTTCCCTGGTCATTTGCGCGTTGCTACTGGTGTGGCTGTTCGTGGTGAACCCCACAGCGCGCGCAGCTGAAGCCTTCGCCGTGGGCTTGGTGTTCGCCGGCGGCCTGGGCAATGCCTACGACCGCTTCTTCACCGGCTACGTAGTGGATTTCATAAACGTAACCTTCATGGATTTCCCCGTGTTCAACGTAGCCGACATAGGCGTGACCTGCGGAATCATCCTGCTGGTAGTGTCCGTGGCGCTGTTTGACTTCAAGGAATACCCAGGCGAAGATGCAGATGCAGGCGAAGGCAGTCAACCCGCGGAGCGCCCTTAATGCCTGCGCAGAAGCTGTACGTGGCAAGCACGAACGACCTGGGAAAACGCCTGGACGTGGCGCTGGCAGATGCCGGCTTGTACCCCACGCGTTCGGCCGCGGGCAAGGCCATCGAAGACGGCCTGGTGCTGGTGAACGGCCAAACCCCCGCCAAGAAGCAGCAACTTCGCGTGGGCGACACCGTGATATATCAGCAGCCCACTGCCCAGCGCGGCATCATGGAGCCGCAGGATATCCCGCTTGACATTCGCTTTGAAGACGACCACCTGCTGGTGCTGTCCAAGCAGGTTGGCCTGGTATGCCACCCTGCGGAAGATCACTACGACGGCACGCTGGTGAACGCACTGCTGCATCACTGCGGCGCGGACCACCTGTGCAGCGTGCAGGGCGAAGACGACGACCGGCTGGGCATAGTACATCGCCTGGATAGGGACACCAGCGGCCTGATGCTGGCTGCCAAAACCGACGAAGCCGGGTTCGCCCTGATGGATGCCATCCGCCTGCGCAACGTGGACCGCCACTACCTGGCGCTGGTCCACGGCAACATAGCGGGGGAGACCGGCATGATTGACGCGCCCCTGACGCGCCACCCCAAAGACCGCCTGCGCATGGCCGTGAAGGACGTGCCCCAGGCGCGCGACGCCATCACCACGTTCACGGTGCTGGCCCGCTATGCCGCCGGCGCGAAGGACGACGGATTCACCCTGATAGACTGCAAGCTGTTCACCGGCCGCACCCACCAGATTCGCGCGCACCTTGAATACACTCGGCATCCGCTTGTTGGCGAGCCCGTGTACACCACGTACGGCCCCAAAGCGCGGGAAGCCCAGCTGGGCTTGAACCGCCAGTTCCTGCATTCCTACCGCTTGGGCTTCGAACATCCCGCCACCGGCGAACGCATGGATTTCCTGGACAACCCCCCGGCCGACCTGCAAGCCGCACTGACCGCGCTGGCCCCGCGTGAAACCGAAGTAACCCCCACCGGTCAAGAAATCTTCGCCGCGCTGGCAATCGCCCCGCACCCCACCGCCCCCCAATACGAAAACACCTGGCAAGATTGGTAACAAGCGAGCAAGCACGAGCAAAGTCCTAGGATGGCTCCTCGGGCCGATCATTCTGTTTAAAAGAAAGCGCTCAGGCGGGCCGAACCCAGCAATGCCGCTATTACCGGTCAGCCCCAACAATGCCATTCCAATCCGAGCGGCGGGGTTCGCCGTGGCGGGCGAAACGCGCGGAACGCGGGCAGGCATGCGGGGCGCAGCGGCAGCGTAGCCGAGGAACCTAATCCGGGAAGGAGCAGGCGGCAACCGCCCACCGGGGGCGGCCCTGCTTCCGGGCAAGATTGCTCGACGGCGCTGCCAACCGCCCGGCGCGCAACTGCTCGGCGGACTCGGCCTGCAGGATCGAGTTGAGCGATTCCTGCAGAATCATCCTGAAGGCCTCCCCGGTGCTGTTTCCCAGAACCTTGAGAACTTCATCCTGGTCGATGGTAAAATTGATTTGAGCCATGTTCACTCCTTCCAAGCGGTTTTTGTTTTTTGGCGATTACAAATTTACTTGGAAATGTGAGCCTCTGGCTCATCTTCGCTATTTACACCATCTTAGGGACGTCATCATCTTCGCTATTTACACCATCTTAGGGACGTCATCGCAGCGCCCGCCTTAGGCCCCAAACCTGCCTGCGCGCGTTGTGTGAACGACGAA
>JAUNIP010000078.1 GCA_030523425.1 Coriobacteriia bacterium | reverse complement strand
TCAAAAAGGACCCGTCCCAATTACACCCGTAATGCCGCGGCGCGCCGCGCAGCATTGGGTGCTAACAGAGACCCCCTAACGGCAGCCGCCATCACCCCCCAGGCAGCGGGACGTCTTCCAACACCTCGTAAGGGGCGTGTAAGTCTTTGCGTGCGGGGGCGTCTTTCCGCCGCGTTCGCGGTATAATAACTAGTTCGAGACGCCTGTTAGTACGGGAAAGCAAGCAAGGGAGCACTCATGACCCTCAACACGCTGCATATCGGCATCGACGTGGGCTCTACCACGGTGAAGCTGGCCATCTTAGACGAACTCAACGAAATCCATTACTCGGTGTATCGCCGCCACCACGCGGACGTGCGCGCTACCATCGTGGAAGTGCTTGAAGAGGCCGCGAAGGACTTCGGCGACCGCGAAATGACCATCGCCATCACGGGGTCGGGAGGCCTGCTGTTGGCCCAGTGGCTTGACGTGCAGTTCGTCCAAGAAGTCATCGCGTCGAAAACGGCCGTGGAAACGTTCATCCCCAAGACGGACGTGGCCATCGAACTAGGCGGCGAAGACGCGAAGATCATCTACTTCGACAACGGCATCGAACAGCGCATGAACGGTACGTGCGCGGGCGGCACGGGCGCCTTTATCGACCAGATGGCGGCCCTGCTGAACACCGACGCCGGCGGCCTGAACACGCTGTCCCAAAGCCACACCACCATCTATCCCATAGCCAGCCGCTGCGGCGTGTTCGCGAAAACCGACGTGCAGCCGCTGCTGAACGAAGGCGCGCGCAAGGAAGACATCGCGGCGTCCATCTTCCAGTCGGTGGTCACGCAGACCATTTCCGGCCTGGCGTGCGGCCGCCCCATTCGCGGGCATGTGGCTTTCCTGGGCGGTCCGCTGCAGTACCTGCCTGAGCTGCGGGAACGCTTCTACGAAACGCTAGAGCTTGACGAAGAGCACATCATTGTGCCCGAAAACGCCCACCTGTTCGTGGCCTGCGGCTGCGCCATTGCCGGCGTGAAGGAAGGCGCGAAGGCCGAATACCTGAACGCCGTGTTGGAGCGCCTGCGCAACCTAGGCGACATCCAGGGCAGCGAAGTGGTGCGCCTGCCACCGCTGTTCGCTACCGACGAAGAATACCAGGAATTCAAAGCCCGCCATAATGCCGAATGCGTGGAACGCGCGGACCTGGCCACCTATGAAGGTGTGGCCTTCCTTGGCATAGACGCCGGCTCCACCACGTTCAAGGCGGTCCTCATCAGCGAAGACGCCAAAATTCTGTGGAGCTATTACGTGTCCAACAAAGGCGACGTGTTGGGGTGCGCCAAAACCGCCATTGCGCAGCTGTATGACGCCCTGCCTAAGGACGCCGCCGGCAAGCCGAAGGTGGTCATAGGGCACTCCACGGTGACCGGCTACGGCGAAGGCTTGCTGTTGGAAGCCTTGCGCGTGGACTCCGGCGAAATAGAAACCGTGGCTCACCTGCGCGGCAGCCAGCAGATGCTGCCCGGCGTGGAATTCATCTTGGACATCGGTGGGCAGGACATGAAGTGCCTGCGCGTGCGTGACGGCGTCATCGAGCACATCATGCTCAACGAAGCCTGCTCTTCGGGCTGCGGCAGCTTCATCGAAAGCTTCGCTAGCGGCCTGAACTTAGACGTGGCGGACTTCGCGGCCACGGCCATTCGGGCCGAGCACCCTGTTGACCTGGGAAGCCGCTGCACGGTGTTCATGAACAGCCGCGTGAAGCAGGCGCAAAAGGAAGGCGCCACGGTGGGTGACATCGCCGCCGGCTTGGCCATTTCTGTGATCAAGAACGCCCTGTTCAAGGTTATAAAAATCCGCGACCCGCGGGACGTGGGCACCAAGGTGATCGTGCAGGGTGGCACCTTCTTGAACGACGCCGTGCTGCGCGCGTTTGAGCAGCTGTCCGAAACGAACGCCGTGCGGCCCGACATTGCGGGCAACATGGGTGCCTACGGCGCGGCCCTGTTGGCGCGCGACCGTTTCGGCTTGGCTGCCCCCGGCGCGCAAACCACGCTGCTGAACCCCACCGCGCTGAAGAACCTGGAGCCCACGCATCGCACCACGCGCTGCAAGGGCTGCTCGAATGCCTGCCTGCTGACCGTGAACGACTTCGGCACCGACCCCGAAACCGGCCGGCATCGCCGCTTCATCACGGGCAACCGCTGCGAAAAGGGTGCCGGCACGCACACCGAGCAAGTGGCCGTGCCTAACCTGTACGACTTCAAGAGCAAGCTGCTGTTCGACCGCCCGGTGTTAGCGCCCGAAGACGCCCCGCGCGGCACCGTGGGCATCCCGCGTGCGCTGAACATGTACGAAAATTACCCCTTCTGGCACTGCTTCTTCACGAAGCTGGGCTACCGCGTGGTCATTTCGGATCCGTCCACGAAGAAAACCTACGAAGCGGGCATCGAATCCATGCCTTCGGAAAGCGTGTGCTACCCGGCCAAGCTGTCGCACGGACACATCATGAACCTGCTAGACAAAAACCCCGACTTCATATGGTTCCCCTGCAGCAAGTGGGAGCGCCAAGAAGACGATACGGCCGGCAACCACTTCAACTGCCCCATCGTGGCCAGCTATGCCGAAGCGCTGCGCCTGAACATCGACGAGCTGCGCGAAAGCGAATGCAAGTTCTTGAACCCATGGCTGCCCTACGACAAGAAGGACCACCTGAAGAAGCGCCTGTACGTGGAACTGGTTGAAAACTTCGGGCAGTACACCTGCAAGCACGGCACGCCGCCCACCAAGGCCGAAATAGAAGACGCCGTGGAAGCTGCGTGGGCCGAAGACGAAACCTTCAAGCGCACCATGCGCCAAAAGGGCGAAGAAACCCTGAACTGGATGGAGCTATCGCATACGCACGGCATTGTGCTGGCGGGTCGCCCGTACCACAACGACCCCGAAATCAACCACGCCATCCCGGAACTTTTGACCAGCTTCGGCTTGGCAGTGCTGACCGAGGATTCCATCGCGCACTTAGGCACGCTAGAGCGTCCCATCCGCGTGGTGGACCAGTGGATGTATCACACGCGCTTATATGCGGCGGCGAAGGTGGCCACCCAGCGCGACGATTTGGATTTGATCCAGCTGAACAGCTTCGGCTGCGGTTTGGACGCCCTGACCACCGACCAGGTGCAAGAGATTCTGGAAGCTGCCGGCAAGGTGTACACCGTGCTGAAGATCGACGAGGTTTCCAACTTAGGCGCCGCGCGCATTCGCGTGCGCAGCCTGTTGGCGGCGCTGAAGGACAAAGCCGACGAACAGGCCGAACAGGAACTTGACGACGCGGTGGGGCATTTGTGCCCTGCGGTGGACGCCATGGTGGACGAACTGATTGCGTCTATCACGCCCGAAGGCGCGCAGGTGGCTGCCTCTGAACCTGAGCCCGCCGCCGAACCCGTCCCCGCCCCCCAGGCCCCCAGCACCGAGCCCGCCCCGCTGAACACCGGCCGAAGCGAACGCTGGTATGCCACCACCAGCGGCTGGGCCTACGGCGTGCCCCGGCCCGAAGACGAGCTGCTGGAAGACGCCACACCCGTGTTCAACAAGGGCAGCTTCATGCCCATCGGCCCCGAATCCTTCGCAGAAAAGGCGCCCGCGGCGGTGGCCAAACTGTTCCAGAACCGCGAAACGCAGGCGTCCACCGAATGGGACCGCCCCCAGTACACCAAGGAAATGAAGGCCGCCGGCTATACCATTTTGGCGCCGCAGATGGCCCCGTACCACTTCGAATTGCTGGTGCCCATCTTCCACCGCTTCGGTTATAACGTGGAGCTGTTGCCCAGTGTGGACACCGGCGCGGTAGACGCGGGCTTAAAGTACGTGAACAACGACATTTGCTACCCGTCCATCCTGGTCACGGGCCAAATTATGGAAGCGGTCACCAGCGGCCGCTACGACACCGACAAGCTTGCGGTGCTGATCACCCAAACGGGCGGCGGCTGCCGCGCCACCAACTACATCGCGCTCATCCGCAAGGCGCTGAAGAGCGTGGGGTTAGGCCATGTGCCGGTCATCGCGCTTTCGTTCAAGGACCTAGGCGAAGTGAACCCGGGCTTTGAAATCACGCCGAAGATGCTGCTGCAGGCCATTTACGCCCTTTCTTACGGCGACCTGCTGATGATGTGTTTGTACCGCACGCGCCCCTACGAAGTGGAGCCCGGCAGCGCCAACCGCCTGTTCGACCACTGGATGCAAACCTGCATCCACCAGCTGGAAGTGGGTTGCAACCACAGCATGTGGAAGCGTAGCGTGGAACAGATTGTGGAAGACTTCGACACGCTGCCGCTGCAGGGCGAAGGCACCAAGCCGCGCGTGGGCGTGGTGGGCGAAATTCTGGTGAAGTTCCATCCCACGGCCAACAACCAAGTGGTAGACGTCATAGAGCGCGAAGGCTGCGAAGCCGTGGTGCCGGGCCTGATCGAATTCTTCCTGTTTGGCAGCGCGGGCGGCATCTTCCAGAAGGAGCCGCTGGGACGTTCCGCCAAGGGCGCGGCCGGCGCGCGCATAGCGCTGAAGGCCATTGCGAAGTTCCGCCAGCCGGTGAACGACGCGCTGAAGAAATCCACGCGCTTCACCCCGCCGGCCGATATCTTCGAGCTTGCCGAATACGCCAGCGAAATTCTGAGCCTGTGCAATTCCATGGGCGAAGGGTGGCTGCTGACGGCCGAAATGTGCGAGCTGATCCGCGGCGGCACGCCCAACATCGTGTGCGCCCAGCCCTTCGCGTGCCTGCCCAACCACGTGGTGGGCAAGGCCGTCATCAAGGAACTGCGCCGCCTGTATCCCGGTTCCAACATCGTGGCCGTAGACTACGACCCCGGCGCTTCGGAAGTGAACCAGCTGAACCGCATCAAGCTGATGATCAGCGTGGCCAAGGCGAACTTGGCGGAAGGCCGGTAGGGCATGTCTACGTTTGACTTCGAAGACGAAGAGCGCCGCGAACAGCTGGAAGCGGTGCGCGAAGAGCAAGGCAAGTTAGGGCGCACCGAACAGGGCAAGCAGTACCGCACCGTGGCTATGTGCTTGGCGTGTATGGCCATTGTGTGGGTGGTGCTGTTCCTGTTCGACTTTGTGAACGGGCGCGGCATTGCTGCCACCACGGCGGTGGTTGCCGCAGCGTTCACGGGCGTGTGCTGGAGCTACTACCGCGAAACGCGCGAGCGCGAATTCGGGCTGTATGCGCTGGTGGCGGTGGTGGTGTGCGTGGCGCTGGTGGTCGTACACTTCTTGGGTATTGCCTGATGGCGGCTGGCAAGCTTGTTGTGTGCCCTACGCCCTTGGGCAACTTAGGCGACATGACGCAGCGCGCCGTGGCCGCGCTGGACGCGGCGGATGTGGTATGTGCCGAAGACACGCGCGTGACCGGCAAGCTGCTGGCGGCGTTGGGCTTGGAAAAGCGCCTGGAGCGGCTGGATGAAGCCGTAATGGGCCAGCGCGCTGAAAGCGTTGCCGCGCGCGTGCTGGCGGGCGAAACCATTGCGTATTGCAGCGACGCCGGCATGCCCGGGGTTTCGGACCCGGGGCTGCGCTTGGTGCATGCGTGCCGCGCGGCGGGCGCGCCGGTGGAGGTGCTGCCTGGGCCTACGGCGGTTGCCACGGCGTACGTGAACAGCGGCTTTGCCAACCCTTGCTTCTACTTTGGCGGCTTTTTCCCGCGCAAGGCGGCGGCGCAGGCAGCGCTGCTGGAAAGCCTGCGCACGCTGGATGCCTGCCTGGTGTTCTACGAAAGCCCCAACCGGCTGGTGGCGGCGCTGGAAGCCGTGGCTGCGGCCTTCCCGCTGCGGCAGGTGTGCGTGTGCCGGGAACTTACGAAGCTGCACGAAGAAGTGCTGGTGGACGCTGC
>JAUNIP010000077.1 GCA_030523425.1 Coriobacteriia bacterium | reverse complement strand
AGACCTTTTGCCTTCATTTTGACGCACTAGTTTCAAAGGGGGTCGCTGTGACCTGGTGTTTTGCGGAAGCGCCCTCTTCTGTGAATGTCAAGCAGAATTTCCAACCAGGGGACTGCGGTGGCAAAAAACAGACCTGCGAAACGGACCTGGGCGCTGGCTGTTTTTGGACAAGCTAGTCGACCTGGGGATACAAGGCGGTGGATAGATAGCGCTCGCCGGTGTCGGGAAGTATGACCACGATGTTCTTACCAGCGTTTGCGGGGCGGGCGGCAAGCTCGGCTGCAGCGGCCAAGGCAGCACCTGAGGAAATGCCCGCATTTACCCCTTCGGTACGGGCCAGTTCCTGGGCAGTGGCAATGGCATCGGCAGTGGAAACCGACAGCACTTCGTCAACGGAATCACCATCGTAGTTCTTCGCTACGAAACCGGGGATAATGCCCTGGATGCCATGGGCGCCGGGTTGGCCGCCGTCTAAGATGGGAGATTCAGCTGGCTGGACCGCCACAATCTGTAGGCCCTCCTTGCGGAGCTTCAACGCATGGGCGATGCCGGAAATGGTGCCGCCCGTACCCACGCCGCCCACGATAATGTCAACTTGACCTGCGGTATCGCGCCAAATTTCCTCGGCTGTGGTGCTGGCATGAATAGCCGGGTTGGCAGGGTTTTCGAACTGCTGCGGAATGAAGGAGCCGGGGATTTCCGCAGCAAGCTTGTGAGCCTTTGCGATGGAGCCCTTGATACCCGCAGCAGCGGGGGTCAGCACCAGCTCGGCGCCATACTGGCGGATAAGCGCCCGACGCTCCACACTCATGGACTCGGGTAAAACGATGATGACGCGATACCCCAAGGCCGCGCCGTAGGCCGCCAGGGCGATGCCGGTGTTACCGGAGGTGGGCTCGATGATGGTGCCTCCCGCTTGCAGCTTGCCGTCGCGCTCGGCTTGGGCGATAAGGGAATAGCCGATGCGGTCCTTCACCGAACCGGCAGGGTTGCGATACTCCAACTTCGCCAGAATCCTGCCCTCCAGCTGGCGCCTTTCAGAAAAACGACCCAGTTCCAAAAGGGGCGTGTTGCCAATGAGCTCGATGACGCTCTTTGCGATCCTGGTGTTCAGAATCTGTGGTTGTGCCATGATGTTGTCTCCTTTTCGTTGAGTTGAATGAAGGCCGTGCCCCTTTAACCGTGTCGTTTGACTCATTTCGCGCCAGTCACCGTTGGGCGGCTAGTTCGTCTAGGGCCTCTTGGGGCGTGAAGGCGCACACGCCCTCCCCCAGCTTTTCCACATAGATGCCGTCGCCCACGCGGATCTCGCCGGACTCGAGGACCACGAAGAACACGCCCTCCCGGGGAAAGATACAGTCGCCGGCCAGGTGGTAGATGGCGCACTTGGTGTGGCACACCTTGCCTATCTGGGAAAGCTCCAGCAGCACCTGGTTGCCAATGCGCAGGCGGGTGCCCAGGGGGAATTGCAGCAGGTCAACGCCTTCGGTGGTGATGTTCTCGGCGAAGTCGCCTTCCTTAACATTCAATCCCATGGCCTGGGCCTTCTGCACCGATTCCCAGGCCAGAAGGGACACCTGCCGATGCCAGTCGCCGGCATGGGCGTCGTGGGCCAGACCCTGTTGGGCGACAACCTGAACAACGCCTTCGGCAACAGGGGTTTTACGACCGCCCTTGCGTTTTGAAACGTTCAGCGAGCGAACATGCCCGACGGCTTCCATAAGGCTCCCCTACCCTTCTTCTTCCAGCTCGGATACGTCAGTTACCGGCCGCTCGAGCCCCTCGATGACAATGCCGTTCTTGTCGGCGTAGTCCCACAGGGCCGCATGTATTGCCTGCTCGGCCAAAAGCGAGCAGTGAATCTTCACCTTGGGAAGGCCGTCTAATGCCTCCATGACCGCCTTGTTGGTAACTTCCAGTGCCTCCTGCACCGTTTTGCCCTTGATGAGGACCGTTGCCATGGAACTGGTGGCAATGGCAGCGCCGCAACCGAAGGTTTTGAACTTGGCGTCTTGGATCACCTGGTTCTCGTCGATGTCCAGGTATACCCGCATGATGTCGCCGCACACCGCATTGCCCACGGTGCCACAGCCGCTGGGGTCTTCGATTTCCCCCACGTTGCGGGGGTTCAGGGAGTGATCGATGACCTTCTCGGAATAATTCATTGCCATGATTAACGTCCTTTCAGGAAGTCTTCATACAGCGGGCTCATGCTGCGCAGCTTCTCGATGGTCTTCACCACGGCATCCACGGCGTAATCCACCTGCTCGGCCGTGGTGGTGCGGCCTAAGGTCATGCGCATGGAGCCGTGGGCTATCTCGTGGGGAAGCCCGATGGCCAGCAGCACGTGGCTGGGGTCCAACGCGCCCGAGGTGCAGGCCGAACCGCTGGAAACGCACACGCCTCGCATGGCCATTTGCAAGATGATGCCTTCCCCTTCCACAAACTTAAAGCTGATGTTCACGTTGTTGGCCAGCCGCTGTTGGGCGTCGCCATTAAGGCGCGTGTAGGGAACTTCGCTTAAAATGCGCCGGATGGCGTGGTCCCGCAGGGCCGCTTGGCGCGCATGCTCGGTCTCGCGCTCTTCCAAGGCCAGGCGGGTAGCCGCGGCCAGGCCCACGATGCCGGGTACGTTTTCCGTGCTGGCGCGCTTACCCCGTTCCTGCTGGCCGCCGTCGATGAGGCTGTGCATCTTCACACCCTTGCGCACATACAGGAAACCCACGCCCTTGGGGCCGTAGAGCTTGTGCCCCGAGGCGGAGAGCAGGTCGATGCCCAGTTCCTGCACGTCAATGGCCTCGTGGCCGAAGGCCTGCACGGCGTCGGTGTGGAAGATGACGCCCCGGGAGCGGGCGATCTTCGCCAGCGGGGCAATGGGCTGCAGGGTGCCGATCTCGTTGTTGGCGAACATGATGGTGGCCAGCACGGTGTCGGGGCGGATGGCCTGCTCAAACTGTTCGGGGGAAACCAGGCCGTTGCTGTCCACCGGCAGGTAGGTGACTTCGAAGCCTTCCCGCTCCAAGGCCTGGCAGCTGTGGAGCACCGCATGATGCTCGATGGCACTGGTGATGATATGCTTGCCCTTGGCGGCGTTGGCCCAGGCCACGCCCTTGATGGCCCAGTTGTCGGACTCGGTGCCGCCGCTGGTGAAGTAGATTTCCTTGTCGGAGGCGTTCAAGGCACCGGCAATGAGCTTGCGGGCCGCCGCCACGGCATCGGAGGCGTTCTGCCCCAGGTCATAGATGGACGAAGGGTTGCCGTACTCCTCGCTGAAGTAGGGAAGCATTGCTTCCAGGACCTCGGACCGCACTTGGGTGGTGGCAGCGTTGTCTAGGTAGATGGTTTCCATGCGCTTGTCCTTTCGCGGGCTATGCCTGCGACGCTGCGACAGGGCCGCTGAGCCATAGTCTAGTTATTTGCTGGACAATAAAATACTCCTTTGGGTTCTATTGTCAAGTAATTTTCTAGACTTTCGCATTTGTAGGCTATAATGGGCCCGTGAAGGGAGTTCCCATGAAAATTGCCACCAAGACCCGTTACGGTTTACGCTTCATGATCGACCTTGCCCAGCACTGGGGCCAGGGTCCTGTTCCCATGCGTGAGATTGCACAGCGTCAGGAAGTGTCCAAGAAATACCTGGAGCAGGTGGCAGCTCCCCTGCAGACACAGGGGCTCATCTGTGTTTCCCGAGGTCACACTGGGGGTTACGAGCTTTCCCGCCCCCCCGAGAACATCACCATGGCCGATATCATGAGCGCCACCGAGGGCGGTTTGGGGATCCTCGACTGCTTGGATGACAGCCTGGTATGCAGCCGTGCCGACAGCTGCCTTTCCATCAAAGCCTGGAGCGGCCTGCAAAAGAGCATGATCGAGTACCTGGCTTCGCAAAACCTGAAAGACCTGGCTGCCGGCTAGGCGCAAACCCCAAAAAACGTGTCAGTACCCAAGGCTGTTTGACGCGTTTTCGCAACAACAAACGGGGCGCCGCCTTCCCCTTTCCAAGTTTTGTCTATTGTTAGACCTTTCTTGGAACCGCAGGAAAAGCCCACCATAAAAAAAGACGCCTGACGGCGTCAGATTTTTTATGGTGGAGCATAGGGGGATCGAACCCCTGACCTCATGGCTGCCAGCCATGCGCTCTCCCAGCTGAGCTAATGCCCCAAAAGCAGAAATCATTATACGCCCCACGGGAACTTCGTCAATACTCAATTTGGAATTTTCGAAGCATCCAGGCAAGCGGCTAATCGTCTAAGCTGTCCAGAGAAAGAACGACAATCTCTTCTTCCTCGTCTTCCACCAAGAAAGGACCAAACACCGGCTCTCCTTCTTGGAACAGCTCAACCACGCCGGTCAGCACATCCACGTACTGGTAGGACTGGCGCGCCTTGCGGCCGCGCTTGCGGTCAACCTCCATGATGAACAGCTGCGGATGCACCTGCGTCAGTTCGCCTTCGTTCACCAAAATTTTGGAGCGGCCCAAGTTGGCACGAACCTTAAGGCGCTGACCGACCATGCCCGTCAGCGTTTCGCGAATATCATCGACAATCTTTGCTTGCTGCACAATATCCATGCATACACCTTTTTAGTCAGCGCTCTTGCGTACAGAAAAACCGAACGTTAATTATAGCATGACAGTCAAGTGTGTCTAGAAGATTTAATCGGCGGATGCGGCCTGTTTCAACAAGTGGCCCAAAGTGACAAAGTCATCCTCTAAGGCCACGCGCTTCTTGGAGTCGTACAGCGCGGCGGCGGGATGGAAGACGGGAAACACCTTGAAACGCCCCGCCATCTGCAGCTTCCCGTGCAGTCCCGTGATGCCTCGGTCGGTCTTCAGTATGAACTTCGTGGCGAAATTGCCCAGCGTCACAATGAATTCGGGATTGATGGTGCGCGTCTGCTCGCGCAGATACGGCGTGCACGTTTGAATCTCTTCAGGGCGCGGATCGCGGTTTCCCGGCGGGCGGCACTTAAGCACGTTGGCTATGAACACATCTTCGCGCGCCAAGCCGGCAAGCCCCAACAGCTCGTTGAGGTACTTCCCCGCCGCTCCCACGAACGGTTCGCCCTGCAGGTCTTCGTTTTTCCCCGGCGCTTCGCCCACTATGAGCACGCGCGCCTGCGGGTTGCCCACGCCGAACACAGTGTTGGTGCGCCCTTCGCACAGAGGGCACGCCCGGCACGCTTCCACCTGCCGACGCAGGTCATCCAAGGAAATGCACGGCTTCTTCACCATAAGCGCCCCAGCCCCTACACGTACACCTTCGGCAGGCGCATGCCGAAGCCGCAGCACCGCTCGTAGGTAACCGTGCCAGACAGATCGGCCAGCTCTTCCATGGTTATGGAGCTTTCGCCTTGCCGGCCCACCAGCACCACCTCGTCACCCATCTGCGGGTCAAGGCGCGGCCTGCCCGCGCGCGGACGCAAATCCACTTCGAACATGCTGTGGTCCATGCTGATGGTGCCCACCAGGTTCATCAGCTGCCCCTGGTACAACACATGCCCGCGGTCGCACAACGCGCGCGGAAGGCCGTCGCCGTAACCCACCGGGATGGTGCACACCTTCGAAGCGCTGCCCGCGCCACGGTAATACAGGCCGTAACTGGCACTTTCGCCCACAGAAACGCTGCGCACATCGGTAATGCGCGCATGCACGCTCATAGCGGGGCGCAGGCTGATGACGCTGCGCGTTTCGAAACAGGGATGATAGCCATACAGCGCAATGCCCGCCCGCACCATGTCGAAGTGGAGTTGGGGGTAGCGCAGCGTGGCGGCCGTGTTGGCGCAATGCACCAGGCCCACGTCGAAGCCGGCCGCCTGCATGCCGTTCACCGCATCCACAAACCGGGTGACTTGGCGCTGCAGGTCTATGCTGTCGGGCAGTTCGGCCGTAGCGAAGTGCGTGAACACGCCCTTCAGGTCCAGCGCACGATGAAAATCCACCTGGGACAGGAATCCCAGCGCTTGGTCATACGGCACGCCTATGCAGTTGAGCCCCGTGTTCACCACCAAGTGATACGGCGCC
>JAUNIP010000017.1 GCA_030523425.1 Coriobacteriia bacterium | reverse complement strand
CGGCCACGTCGCCCACGTTGTCGCCCACGTTGTCGGCGATGGTGGCGGGGTTGCGCGGGTCGTCTTCGTCCAAGCCGGCCTCAACCTTGCCCACCAGGTCGGCGCCCACGTCGGCCGCCTTGGTGTAGATGCCGCCGCCCACACGGGCAAACAGCGCCACAGCCGAAGCGCCGGTGGCGAAGCCTTCGACCATGCCCACGTTGTTGTGGATAAGGTCTAGCTGGGCCTGGGTGTTAGTGACGTCAATGTGGTTGAACACCAAGATGAGCAGCCACAAAGAAAGGCCCATCAGCGCGAAGGAAGCCACGCACAGGCCCATGGTCAGGCCCGACTTGAAGCTAACATTCAGCGCCTTGGCAACCGATTCTTCAGCCGCATGGGTGGTGCGCACGTTGGCGCGGGTGGCCACATGCATGCCCACATAACCCGCAGCGGCGGAAAGAACGCCGCCGGTGATGAAGGCCAGGGCGGTCACGCAACCGCTCATGTTCCAGCCGCCTTCCTGGAAGCCCAGGCCAACAGCCATAATAACGGCCACAATGATCATAAAGATGATGAGCAGCTTGTATTCGCTGAACAGGAACGCCTTGGCACCCTGCTGAATCTTCAGCGAAATATTGTTCATCTTGTCTGGGCCCGGGTCCTGCTTTAAGACCCACGACGCCAAATAGACCGCCACGCAGATGCCGATAAGGGCACATACCGGGGCCATAATAGCTACTTGCCAGCTCACTTATTTCCTCCTTTAGGTCGGACAAAACGTATCGTTACTATCTTTTCGGCACACACCCACATATCGAAAAGATAGTAACTTGAAAATAATAGTGCTTTTGAAACGAATTAACGGAAAAAGGGCAAGCACAATTCGGGGAAACAGGCGAATTCTTCGCCGAAAGCGCTGAAAAGCAGCGGAATGCGCCTACAGGTTGTCCCGGCACCACCGAATGTTGCTGGTCACCGTTGCAATCAGCTGCTCAGTCGAAGGGAAAGTGCGCATAGGACGCAGCCATTCCACCAGCTGAATTTGGATAGTCTGGCCGTAAATGTCTTCATCGAAGTCCAGAATGTGCGCTTCGCAGGTGGCCGTGGCCTGCTCAAACGTGGGCGAAACCCCCAGGGAAACCGCAGCCTTGTACCTGCGGCCGCCCACAACGGCATACCCGCCGTACACGCCGTCGGCCGCTGCCTGCAGCTGCGCGGGCACATTCAGGTTCGCGGTGCGAAAACCCATGCCTTCGCCTTCTTGGCGGCCTTTCACCACCGTGCCCTCAAAAGCATACGGGTGCCCCAACAGGTCAGCTGCCTGACGCACATTGCCAGCCTGCAAAAGCGCGCGGATGCGCGTGGCGGTAATGGGCTGGCCATCTTGTTCCAACAGGGCGTACGGGAAAACTTCGGTGCCGGTGCGATCAGCCCAAAAACGCAGGTCAGAAACGGTTCCAGCTCCCTTCGCACCGAAACGGAAATCGCTGCCCACGTGCAAAGAGGCCGGCACGGCGCCGTAAAACGTGCGCTCCAGGAACGCTAATGGGTCAAGAGAAGCCATCTGGGCGTCAAACGGCAACAGCACCACCGCGTCAACCCCGGTTGCTTCCAGCGCGGCAATGCGCTGACCATTGCTCATAAGCTTGCGCAGCTCATCCGCACGAAACAGCTCGTCGGGGTCAACGGTGAACGTGAGCACCACGCTGCGCCCGCCCTGATTCGCCGCAGCCGCCTGGGTTTGCCCTATCAGAAACGCATGCCCTTTGTGCACACCGTCAAACACGCCGAACGCAATATGGCTATCGTGAAATATTCCCAAGTCACGCGCCGCATCTGCCCTACAAACCAGTGCCACGGATTACCCCTTCAGAAAACACGCACACGCTCACATACCGCTCACGCTGCGCATCGTAAGCATACAACGCCACCAACTTATTGCAACACAACAGCGCCACCGTTTCCCCGGCGCGCGGCGCATCGCAGCTCTCACGCACGCCCGACGTGCAGGCGCACAGGGCAGCGTCAAGGCCTTCAAAGCGACGTTCGCACAGCACAAGGGCTTCGGCTGGCAACGCATTGCCATGCGAAACCCGCACGGCTGCTTCGCCGTCCACGTAGGCGAAGCGCATTCCCAGCAATCGCAGCGGGTCAAGCGCGGCCGCCGTACCCACCTGCTCCAAAGTTTCAAGCGAAACGCACTCGCGCACGTCAAGGCGCCCGGCGCGCGTGCGGCGCAGCGCACACACATGCGCCCCGCAGCCCACCGAAAGCCCAATGTCGCGCGCCAGGCTGCGGATGTAGGTACCCTTCGAAACGCTGAATAGCACATCCCACGTGGGCAAGCCTTCGCAGGTTGAAGCCACACCCGGCCCAGGTTGCCACGACTGCAGCCCACCCGGAGCCCCTTCGGCTTCGTAGCACGCCGCTCCCCCGCCGCTCGTTATGCGCAGCAGCTTCGCCTGGGAAACTTCCACGGTGCGCGGCGCCAAATCTATCACATTGCCCTTGCGTGCCTGGTCACAGGCCTTCTGCCCGTTCACTTTCAAGGCGGAATACACCGGGGGCAGCTGCTGCAGCGTGCCGGTAAAGCCATCCAGCACGCGCTGGGCGAAATCAGGGTCGGTGGCCTTTTCAGGCACCGGGAACGTCATGGTCACCTGCCCCTGGGCGTCGTCGGTGTCAGTCGATGCCCCCAAGGCTATGCGCGCCAGGTATTCTTTGCTGTCGTTGGCGAAATGCGCGTCTAGGCGCGCGGCCGGTCCCACGCACACCAAAAGCGCCCCTGAAGCCGCCGGGTCCAACGTGCCCGTGTGCCCCACACGGCGTTCGCCGAATATGCGGCGGCATGCGTTCACCACGTCGTGCGACGAACAGCCCACCGGCTTGTCCACGCCTACCACCAGCGAAAGGCCGGAAGCGCCCCGCTTCTTAGCCACGGGCGCCTAACACTTTCATCACCTGTTCGGTCACGCGGTCAAGCGCGCGGTCAAGCGGACGCTCCAGCGAAAAGCCCGCCGCGGCCTTGTGCCCGCCGCCGCCAAAATGGCGCGCCACCACGGAAATATCGGTGTCGTCTTTGCTGCGCAGGCTGCCGCGCACGTCGGTTTCCTGCTCGCGCAGCATGCACGCCACGCGCACGCCCGCAAGCGAACGCAGCAGGTCAACCATAGGCTCGGCGTCGGCCTTCGTGGCGCCTAAGCGCTGGAAATCTTCCAAGGTCACGTAGCTTATGACGAACTGGCCGTTGCAACTGAAGGCCATACGCTGCGTGACCAGGCCTTCCAGCTCCACCGAAGCGCGCGTGCGCTGCTGGTACACCTTCGTGGCCGAAAGCGCCGGGTCCGCCCCGCACGCCACCATGTCGGCCGCGGCCGCAAACGCCGTTTCATCGGAATTGGAATAGCGAAAACCGCCCGTGTCGGTCATGAGCCCGGTGTAGGCGCATTGTGCCACTTCGGCACTGGTCTGCCCCAGCATACAGGCTATCTGCCACATCATCAGCGTGGTGGAAGCGGCATCGGGATCAGTATAGCTGTAGCGCGCCATGGCCGTCGGAACCGCATGGTGGTCAACGGTTATGGTGGTGGCAGCCTGTTCATGCAGCGCCCACTGGGCTTCCAGCAGGCGTTCCTTGGTGGGAACGTCCACCGCCACAAACGTGTCAACCGGGCCCGTGAAGGCACCCGCAAACTGCAGGCATTCCACACCGGGCAAAAACGCCAAGGTGCCGTCGATGGCCTCGTCGCGCGCCAAGGTGACCGCCACGTTCTTCCCTAAGCCGCGCAGCGCCCACATAAGGGCCAACTGAGACCCAATGCAGTCGCCGTCGGGGGAAACATGGCCGGCGATCACCACGTTGTCCGCTTCGCGCAAAACGGCCGCAATTTCTTCCAGGGTGGTATTGGTCTGCGGAGTCACAGCCATAATCAGTCCTCCTGAGAATCGGTTCCTTCTAGGCCGTCCACGTCCACCGGCGCGCGCTCGGCTTCGAATGCCAGTGCCTTGCCAATGCGTTCCGCCTGGTCAACGCTTACGTCTAGCAAAAAACGCAGCTGCGGGGTAACGCGCCAGGAAAGTTGCTGCGCCATGCAGCGCCTAATGCGCCCCGCCGCCTTCTGGAAGGCATCGGCCGCGTCGTCGTAGTTTTCCTTCGCAGTGGAATAAAACACGTTGCACGCGCTGCGGTCAAAGGAAACCTCACACCCGGTAATGGTGACCAACTGCAGGCGCGGGTCGGAAATCTCGAACAGCAAGATGGAAGAAATAACCTCGCGTGCCTGTTCGTTCACGCGCCGGCTGGAAGAACTCTGCTTCATAGAACACCTCCGAACAGGTTCCAAGGAAAAGCCGCGGCGCAAGCCCCAAGCCGCGCCGCGGCGGAAATAATTATTCGGTGCGCTCCACTTCGACCACCTTGTAGCCTTCGATGGTGTCGCCCACCTTCAGGTCTTGGTAGCCGTTGATGCCAATGCCGCATTCATAGCCTTGGCGCACAGACTTCACGTCGTCTTTGAAGCGGCGAAGCGAAGCGATGGAGCCTTCGAAGATGACCGTGCCGTCGCGCACGATGCGCACCTTGTCGTCGCGGGAAATCTCGCCATCCACAATGTAGCTGCCGGCGATGGTACCCACCTTGGGGACACGGAACGTTTCGCGCACTTCGGCGATGCCGGTGTCCTCTTCCACGATTTCGGGCGAAAGCAGGCCCACGCGCGCGGCGTTGATGTCTTCGATGGCCTGGTAAATCACACGATACAGGCGAATGTCCACGCGTTCGCGTTCGGCCTGCTGCTTGGACTTACCGGTAGGACGCACGTTGAAGCCGATGATGATGGCATCAGAGGCCGCCGCCAACGTGACGTCGGTTTCGGTGATGCCGCCTACCGCGCTGTGCACGATGTTGATGCGCACCTCGGATTGGTCCATCTTCTCGAACGCGTCGCGCAGCGCTTCGATGGAGCCTTGCACGTCGGCTTTCACAATAAGGTTCAAATCGGTCTGCTTGCCTTCTTCTATGCGGCTGAACAGGTCATCCAGGCTCATGTGGCCCTTGGTTTCCTGTTCCGCCAAGCGAGCACGCAGCGCGCGTTCTTCGGCCAGCTTGCGGGCATCGCGGTCGTCTTCGAACACGCGGAATTCGTCGCCGGCAACGGGCACCGAACCCAGGCCCAAAATCTCAACGGGATCGGCCGGGAGGGCGGTTTTCACGTGCTTGCCGCGCGGGTCCACCAAGGCGCGCACGCGGCCCCACGAAGTTCCGGCCACCACCACGTCGCCCGGATGCAGCGTGCCGCGCTGCACCAACACCGTGGCAACCGGGCCGCGGCCCTTGTCCAGGTTCGCCTCGATGACGAAGCCGTGGGCCAACGCGTCGGGGTTCGCTTTCAGTTCCAACACTTCGGCCTGCAGCAAGATGGTTTCCAACAGGTCGTCTATGTGCAGGTTCTTTTTCGCAGACACTTCCACAAACATGTTGGAGCCGCCCCATTCTTCGGGGATGACGCCGTATTCCACCAGCTCCTGGCGCACTTTGTCCGGATTGGCACCGTCTTTGTCTATCTTGTTCACGGCCACCACTATGGGCACATCGGCCGCCTTGGCGTGGTTGATAGCTTCGATGGTCTGCGGCATCACGCCGTCGTCTGCCGCCACCACCAACACAATGACGTCGGTCACCTGGGCACCGCGGGCACGCATAGCGGTGAACGCTTCGTGACCCGGGGTGTCAATGAAGGTAATCTGCTGCCCGTTGATGTTCACCACCGATGCGCCGATATGCTGGGTGATGCCGCCGGCTTCGCTGGCCACCACGCCGGTGTGGCGGATGGCGTCTAGAAGTGACGTCTTGCCGTGGTCGACATGGCCCATGACGGTGACCACCGGCGGGCGGGGTTTCAGATCGTCTTCGGTGTCGTGGTAGACCACCGCGTATTCTTCTTCGGGCGAAACCACGCGCACCTTGCGGCCCATGTCATCGGCTATAAGCTCAATCAGGTCGTCAGACATGGTCTGGGTAAGGGTGAGCATCTGGCCTAACATGAACAGGCGCTTGATGACGTCGTTGGAACCAACGCCTAACAGCTCGGCGAACTTGGCCACCGTGGCGCCCTGCGGGATTTCCACCACGGAATCGTCCAGCAACAGCTCGGCGTCTATGCCGCGCTGCTCGGCTTCGGCCACCAGCTTTTCGCGGCGCTCCTCTTCGCGCTTCTTCTTGCGGCTTTTGCGGCGACCTTCGTTTTCATGCGTGGTGGCGGCGGCCACAGCGGCGCGCGCTTCGGCCAACACCTTGTCGCGCTGCAGCTTTTCGGCCTGCACAGCCATCTGCGCATAGCGGTCTTCCCCTGCAGTTTGGGCAGTTTCCAGTTCAGGGACCAAGGGCTCGAAGGCGTTTTGGCCCCGCTTGCCCTTGCCCTTGCCCTTTTTGGTGGCATCGCCGGCGGAAGTGGCAACACGCGCCGGCTTTCCGCCCTTGGCCGGTGCCGCGGATGCGCTTTGGGCCTGCTGCTGGATGCGCTGCTGCTCGGATTCAATCTGGGAAAGCAGCGAAGAGAACTTGGAAGAAGGCTGGGGGGCAGGGGCAGCCTGCGGCTTTGCCGCAGCTGCAGGCGCGGCCTGGGGCTTCGAAGCCTGCTTTTTGCCCGAACGTTCGCGCATGGCCTGCTCTACCGCTTGGCGCTTCGCCACGTCCTTCGCGGCGGCTTCGGCCCGTGCGCGGGCCTGGGCTTCGGCCTTTTCGCGCTCCACGCGGGCCTTTTCGCTTTCAATCTGAGCCGCCAAGCTTTCGAAGGCCGAACGGGGCTTTTGGGGCTGCGGGGCCTGCTTTTGGTCTTCCGCAGGCATGGCGTCTTCTGCGCCCGTGCGGGCAGCACGCTCCGCTTCGCGTGCGGCGCGTTCGGCTTCCACGGCCGCGCGACGGGCGGCTTCTTCGGCCGCCTTCTTGTCCGCTTCGGCCTGCTTGGCTTGCGCAAGCTTCTTGGCCTCTTCGTCTTCCAGCTCGCCTGCGCGTTCTTTCAGCTCGGGTGCCATGTTCTTGCGGATTTTGTCCACATAGGCCTCCGCCAGCATGCTCGCATGGCTTTTGGCGGGGATTTTCATTTCGCTTAGCTTGTCTAGCATTTCCTTGCTGGAAAGGCCAAACTCCTTCGCTAATTCATGTACACGCATGCCTGCCATGTATTTCCTCCTTTATAGGGCCGTCACGGACGCCTGCGCAAGGTGCCCAGAAATTCGTTGCATGTCTTCTGCGCTTACAGAGCACTTCAGCGCCCTTGGCACTTTCTTGGTGTTGCAGGCCTTTTCCCAGCACGCGCTAGAGCACACATAGGCGCCGCGGCCGGAAGCCTTGCCCGTGTCGTCGAACTCAACAGTGCCGGAAGCAGTGCGCACAATGCGCAGCAGGCGGCCCTTGGTGGCCTGCTTTCCGCACCCGATGCAGGTGCGCTGCCGCGTTTGTGTGTTCGTTGCCACTGCCATGGGTTGCCCTTCGCGTTTCCTTAGTCTTCCATGAAGGCATGTACGCCGCAGTAGCGGCTGCCGGGCCTGGCATGATTGCGGCAATGCACGCCGTCTTCGCTTTCGTAAGCGCACACGCCTAAGCCTTCGTCCTCTTCGGGCTCTTCGTCAATCAGCGTATCCGCCGCCAACGGTTCGCCGGTGAACGACGCCGACTTGATGTCGATGTGCCAACCGGTCAGACGCGCAGCCAAACGGGCGTTTTGGCCTTCCTTGCCAATGGCCAAGGAAAGCTGGTCGTCGGGAACGATCACGGTGGCGTAATGGTTCTCCTCGTCGATAAGCACGTTGCTTACCTTGGCCGGCGAAAGGGCGGCGGCCACGTAGGTGGCGGGGTCTTCGCTCCACTGGATAACGTCTACGCGTTCGTTGCGCAGCTCTTCGACCACCATGCGCACACGGCTGCCCTTCGGGCCAACGCAAGCGCCCACCGGGTCAAGGTTGTGTTCGCGGGAAGCCACAGCCACCTTGGAACGAGCACCGGGCTCACGCGCGATGGATTTCACTTCCACCAGGCCCTCATAGATTTCCGGCACTTCGTTTTCGAACAGGCGGCGAATAAGCTCCGGGTGGGTGCGGGACACCACGATGGAGGGGCGCTGCTGGTCGCCGCGCGCCTTCTGCGATTCGGAGCGCGGGTCCCGCACGCCTATGATCAACACCTTCAGGCGCTGGTTGTGGCGGTAGCGCTCGTTGGCGGGACGTTCGTTGCGCTCGCCGGGGTTGCGCTTCGTGTCGTAGTGAGGCAGTTCAGCTTCCACGCCGTCGCGGATCTTGATGATGGTGAATTCGGGCGTGCCCTGCAGCACCGTGCCGGTGACCAAGTCCCCCACGCGGTCGGAGAACTCTTCGTAGATGGACTGGCGCCCGGCGTCGCGCACGATAGTGGAAATGACGCTTTTGGCGTTTTGCGCGGCTATGCGGCTGACATCATCGGGGGTCACGTCGCGCTCTTCGAATTCGGCGTATTCGCCGGTTTCGGGGTCGGGTTCGCCTACCGGCACCAACTCATACACATAGATGCGGCCGGTTTGGCGGTCGATGGTCACGCGCGCATCCCAGTCCAGGTCCAAAATGTTTTGGTAGCTTTTCGCCAGCGAAGCCTCCAAGCGCTCAATCAGATAGAACTCATCAATCTTGCGTTCGTGGGCCAAAGCCTGTAAAGCCTCGATCAACTCTGAAGTAGCCACTGCGTTTCCTTTCTGCCGGGCTTTTCGCCCCTATTGGTTAAGGCACTTTGCCTGCAATACCGTTACTTGAAACTTACCTGTCCCACCACGTGGGCTTTCTTGATGGCATCAAGCGGAATGACCACCTGCTGGCCGTCCACCTGCATGCTCACGCCGTCTTCACTTGCGCTTTCCAATTCGCCCGTGAACGAACTGCGCCCATCTAAGGGGCCGGTGGTCTTCACCACGGCCTGTTCGCCCACAAAGCGCCGGAAATGCTCCAGCGTGCGCAGCGGACGATCAATGCCCGGGGAAGAGACTTCCAGGTTGTACGCACCGGGGAAGGGATCAAGTTCGTCCATCACCTGGTTGACCCACACCTGGGCGGCGGCCAACTGGTCGAAGCTGACGCCTTCCGCTGTGTCGATGTACACGCGCACCGTGGGGGCCTTCTTCGCGCCGACCACTTCCACCGTGATGACTTCCACGCCATGCTGCAGGGCCAACGGCTCTAATGCCTTCAATATTTTGTTCTCGCGTTGCGAAAGCATGCAAACCTCCTTTTTGACCCTTACAACAAAAGAAAGCGGGACATGCCCACTTTCCAAACCAGCGAAAGTATTTCTGCGCCAAGCGCGCATTAGTTTATACCACAAGCTTACGCAGGTGGCAAGAGAAAAACGGGCGAAAAGCACGCATGAGGCATGCGCGCACCATCGCGCCCGTTAGCGTTTGGGAAGCCTGTCGTATTCGCGCATTACTTGCAGTTCATAGTCCCTGCGGCCATTCTTCGCCACGGTGTCCAAAACCAGGCCGCACGAAAGCACCAGCACTGCTATGAACACCAGACCTAAGGCCAGTACGGCAGTTGGCAGGCGCGGCACCAAGCCCGTATGGGCGAATTCCACAACAACCGGGATGCCGGCAACAAGGCCTAGCACGAAAAACGCCGCCGCAATAAGGCTGAAAAACGCCAGCGGCTTGTAGTCTTTGAACAGACGCCCGATGGCCATCAGCACCGCTGCGCCATCGCCGAAGGTGGAAAGCTTCGATTCGCTGCCTTCGGGGCGGTCTCGGTACACTATGGGCACATCCACCACGCGCCAACGCTTATCCACCGCGTGGATGGAAAGCTCGGTTTCAATCTGGAAGCCCGCAGACTGCACAGGCATGGTTTTCACGAACACCCGGTTGAACGCACGGTAGCCCGTCATCACGTCGTCGAAAGCATAACCATAGATGGCCTTGATAAGCCAACGCACCAGGTTGTTCCCGAAGCCATGGAAGGCGCGGTCGTTTTCTTCGCCGTAGGTGCCATTGGAAAGGCGGTCGCCCACAGTCATGTCCGCACGCTGCAGCACCAAAGGCGCCAGCAGCTCATACACGGCTTCGGCCGGATAGGTGTCGTCACCGTCCACCATCACGTAGTAATCCGCATCTATTTCACGGAACATCTGACGCACCACGTTGCCCTTGCCCTGGCGGCCTTCGAAGTGCACGATGGCGCCATGTTCTGCGGCAACCTGGGATGTGCGGTCAGAAGAGTTATTGTCGTACACGTATATGTCAGCAGCGGGGATTTCCCGCCTGAAGTCATCAACCACCTTGCCGACGGTAATTTCTTCGTTGTAGCACGGAACCAGAATGGCCACCGTGCAGCCTTCCTGCAGGGCCTGCTCAACGACTGCGCGTGCTTGTTCGGGTGTGCTCATGGTGCATCCAACCTTTATTCGTGAAGCTTTCGGTCTTGCGCTATTATACGCAAGATAAAAAAGTGCGGAGGCGCGCAAGCAGCGCCGTGCACCAAACGACCATGCAAGAAGGCAAGAAGAACCAACCATGCGCAAGCTTATTGACCAGATAATGAAATTCAGCGTGGTGGGCGTAATCGCGTTTGTCATAGACTACGGCCTGCTGGTGCTGCTCACATCGGTATTCGGCGTGCACTACCTTATCAGCGCCACCATTTCGTTCACCGTTTCGGTCATCTTCAATTACGTGGCTTCCATGCGGTATGTGTTCACCCACAAAGAAGGCATGTCGCGCACCCGCGAATTCGTCATCTTTGTGGTGCTTTCCGTGATAGGCCTAGGCATCAACAACCTGCTTATGTGGCTGGGCACCGACCTGGTGAGTATCCCCTACTTCATCACGAAGTTCTTCGCCACCGCCGTGGTGATGGTGTGGAACTTCGTCACGCGCAAGATGTTCTTGGACGCAGGTGCGCCCACAGAAGGCGAAGACGCCGCTTAGCGGGAAAGCGAAGACGCAAACGGAACGGGCACGCAGTCCTAGTCGTCGTCCTCTTCGCCGCACAAATCCATCGCGCCGCTTAACGCGTTGTTGACATAGTCTGTGGCAACCTGTTTCGCGCTGCCGTCAACGCCAGCAAGAACCTCCACGCCGGCCTCGCAGTATTCATTCGCATCATCGGCGCTGATGGCACCGCAAATCAGCACATCGGCCGCAACGGCGCGCAAAAGCTCAAGCACGTCTTCGGTGGAAGTTATAGAGAGCGGCAGGGTTTGGCATCCCTTGATGACGCCGCGGTCAACGTTATAGCACGTAAAGCAATCCGATGTGTCCAGCCGCCGGGACACGTTCAGCCCCGAACACGCAACGGCTATACGCATACTAACCTCCGTGACACACACTTCCCCTGTGCTAATAACCTTACCGCACATTTGGAACCCGCAAAGAAAAGTTCTTGTAAACGGGCAGATTCATAGAGCAAAGGCATCCAACCTGCGCGCCTAGCCGCGGCGGCGCTGCCTTTCCACGGCCGCACGATGAGCCCTGCCGGGCCGCATGTCTTTGGTTACTGCAGGTGCTTTGCCGCCCGCGGGCTTCGGGACGCCGCTACGCTTGTCCTTCTTCTTGGCGGGCTTGGCCGTCTGCGCCGGCGCCTGCGCGGCAGACGCCTGCTTGGCCCGCTTCTTCTTGGCGGAAGGGTTCTTTGCCGCCGGTGCCCCGGCCTTCGAACGCGCTTCGGCCTGGGCCTTCTTCTTGCGCTGTTTGCGCTTTTGGGCCGAAAGATCTTTCACCGCCGCTTCCACTTCGGGGTCCTTCGACCGGCGCGCCGCTAACTGGGCGGAACGGTCAGCCGCATCGGATTCGGCGGCTTCCACGTCGAAGCCCGGGATGGTCATTTCGGGAATGCTGCGCTTGATGAGGGCTTCTATGTCGCGCAGTTCCTTGGCGTTTTCGGGGCACACCAGCGAAATGGCGCAACCAGTGGCACCGGCGCGGCCCGTGCGGCCAATGCGGTGGATGTAGTCTTCAGGCTGGGTGGGAATGTCGTAGTTCACCACGTAATCCACCTGGTCGACGTCTATGCCGCGGGCCAGCACGTCGGTGGCCACCAACACGTTCACCTTGCCTTTGGCAAACGCGTCCAAGGCCCGCCGCCGCTGATTTTGCGACTTGTCGGAATGCAGCGCTTCGGCTTTGAATCCCATCTTGGAAATGCGGCGGGCGCAGCTGTCCGCGCGATGGCGCGTGCGGGCGAACACGATCACGCGCTTCGCCCCCCTGCTTTGCAACAAGGCTTTCAGCGCGGAAGGCTTCGCCGCATGCGAAATGCGCACCAGGTACTGGTCCACCGTCTGGGCCGTTTCGCCCTTGCGCGCTATGGCAACCGAAACGGGGTGGTGCAGCGCGCCGTCGGCGAACTTTTGCACCGCGTCGTCAATGGTAGCGCTGAACAACAGCGTTTGGTGGGGCGCGGTGCACGCCGCCACTATGCGCTTCACCGCAGGAAGAAAGCCCATGTCAACCATGCGGTCGGCTTCGTCTAGCACCACCACGCCCACCTGGTCAAGCCCTACGGATTCCTGGCCCATAAGGTCTTCCAGGCGCCCCGGCGTGGCAATCAGCACGTCGGTGCCACGGCGCAGGGCTTCCCGCTGCGGGTTGTACGAAACCCCGCCCACCACGGTGGTCACCTTGTGCTTGGTAAGCTTGGCCACTTCCGCGCATACAGCGCCAATCTGGTCGGCCAATTCGCGCGTGGGCGTGACCACCAGCATCAACGGGCCGCAGTGCTTTCCTGCATGCCCCAGCTTGTCCATGCAGGGCAGGCAGAACGCGGCGGTCTTGCCCGTGCCTGTCTGCGCGCCGGCTATGACATCTTTGCCGGCCAGCACCAGCGGGATGGTTTCTGACTGCACCGGCGTGGGCGTTTCGTAGCCCAAATTCCGCACAGCCTGCAACACCTTAGGCGAAAGGCCCAAGGACGAAAAATCTGACATATAAGGTATCTCCTTCTAAACACAAACCACGGCATTATCGCACGTGAGCCGGCTTGTGTCCCCAATAAAACCGCACGAAGTGTTTTTTTCGGCGCTTGTCGGTGGCCACGTAAGGCACCTGCGAAAGCTTATAGGCGGCCCGGGCAATGTCGGTTGCCGCGTTCGGCCGCCGCAGGAAGCTGCCGTTGATCAGTAAAGCTTCGGCCGCTTGGGGGTTGCTTTCCAAGTGCTCCAAGGCGCTCACCAGTTCCGGCGCGGTGGTGGCATGCATGGCGGCGCCCGCAGCGGTAAGCATGCGCACGTTCACGCGTTCCTGCCCGTAGGCGCGGCCCAACAGCACCATGGGCAACCGCGCACACACGCATTCCGTGACCACCAAACCGCCCGACTTGCATATGGCCAAATCGCACGCAGACATAAGCCCCGCCATGTCGTCCACGTAATCCAAAACGGTAATGCAGTCTAGACCCAAAGCGGCAATCTCAGCTTCAAGGTGGGCCTTGTATTCGGCGTCCTTGCCCGCTATGAACACAAAATGCGTATGGCTTAGACGATGCATGAACGGCAACGCCTGGTCCATGATGGAGCGGAAGTGCTGGTAGGGCTTGGGGATGGTGGCCCCCGCCAACACCAGCACCACCCGCTTGTCTTCGGGCAGGCCCCACTCAGCGCGATCAGCCGCCGCTTCGCCGGCACGCGCAAAGCCTTCGCGCACGGGGATGCCTGTGACCATCATGCGCTCTTCGCTCACCTTGCGGGCCCGCAGCGTTTCGGCCATGCTTTCGGTGGCCAAGCAGAACAGGTCGGTGGCCATATGCGGCCAAAGCCCTTCGGTTTCGTAGTCGGTAGGCACGCTTATGATGGGGAAATCCTGCCCGGTTATCATGCGCGCCGAAACCGCCGCGTTCGCCGCAGTAATATGCGTGGCCACCACCGCGATGGGCTTCACCTTGCGCACGTGTTCAGTCAGGCCAGGAAACATCAGGCGCCCCCAAACGGTGCCCCCGCCCCACAAAAGCCTGCCGGTGAAGGTGTAGCGCCACGTAAGGTCGTAAATGGGCCGCGTGGGGCCTATGAACAGCGAAGCGGTGTTGTTGCCGTCGAACTTGATGCGGCCTAATTCCAAGATGTCCAGAAATTCGATGCGCACATCTTTGGGCAGCTCCCCTTCTGCAATCAGCTTTTCGAAGGCGCGCTGGACAGACCGCGCGGCACTGCGATGCCCCGACCCCACCGAAGCATGCATTACCAGCACAGTGGGATGCAAATCGTCTTCGACGGTGTATGTCTCTGGCGCGTCAGACACGTTTGGGGGGCCTTCCCGCTTGCCGATGCAAGCAAAACATGGGGGCACAACAACACTTTGCGTGCATTTTACCGTGTGCGCGCCCGCACCGCGCCCAGAAGGGGGAAATCCCATGCGAACGGGATACTACGCACACATTACCTGCTCCAAGTGGCAGCAAGCCTGCGTATTCTTCCATTTTGCTACCCCCAACAGCCCAACCTGCGCTACCATTATCGTTCGCGAAGAAAGGCAGAGGCTTGCCGCAAGCGTCACCCGTCGAACGGATTGGATAGTCAGCACATGAACGTATATGCTGCCGTGCACAGCGCAGAATGCATCGAAGGCATCTCTGCGCCCTGCATCCCCCTGTTCGTGGGAGCAGCCCGCACCAGCGAACCCATTCCCGCAGGAGCGCAGCGCGACGACTCCGATCCGGACAACATATCTTGGAAAAACCCTTACTACAGCGAACTGACCGGGCTGTATTGGATATGGAAACACTGCAAGGCCGAACGCGCGGGCCTGGTGCACTACCGTCGTTTTTTCGGTAGCCCTACAAGCAGCCCCGAAAACCCTACGCCTATCACCGAAGCCGAATTGGAGCAGCTGCTGGAAACGCACGACGCCGTGGTGGCAAAACGCGAATACTTTCCCAACATATTGGCCGAAGACTACGACATCTGCCACCTAAGCTCCGACCTGTTCAGCCTGCAAAGCGCCATATATGAGGTGTCACCGGAATACTACGAAATGTTTCGTCAGGTCATTCACGACAACAGCCTGCACCCGTACAACATGATAGTGGCCAAAAAGCCCGTGCTTGACGCGTACTGCGCGTGGCTGTTCGCCGTGCTTGCTGCGGCAGAACGCCGCATAGACCCCTGCCACGGAAGGGAACTCTACCAAACGCGCGTGTTCGGCTTCTTGGCGGAGCGCCTGATGGAAACCTTCCTGCGCGCCAACCGCATCTCGTTTGCGGAATGCCCCATAAGCAGCCCCAATCCCGAAGCCTTATCGCTGGCCCAATTTCGCGGACAGCCTCAGGAAGTTCAGCCCCAATACCTGCGCACCTTCCCTTCCAGCAACCCGCCGGCGCCCTTCATCGACCCGCAGTACTACCTGAAAATCTATCCCGAATTGGCTGACGGATATGTGGAAGACCCCAGCAGTCTAGAGGATCATTTCTGGGATTTCGGCCTGTTCGAGCGCAACCAACCCGCCCCTTACTTTTCGCTCGAGCGCTACCTGAATGCGAATCCCTACATGCGCGCGCGGTGCAAGGAAGACGTGATGGAGTGTTGCCTGACGCTGCGGGACGAACACTACGCCGGGCGCATCGTTGACGGCACGCCCTACCCCATCCATTCCGTGATAGGCGAAACCGTGTGGGAAGGCGTCGATTTTTCCCCGGTGTATGACTATCTGTTCTACACCACGCGCTACCACGACGTGCCGCCTTGTCACAACGAAACGCAGGTGGCGCTGCAGCATTTCATCACCGTTGGCCTGCAGGAAGGACGCCAGGGGTCGGTGAACTTCAATGTGACGGACTACCAAAGGCTGCATCCCGAACTGGTGGAGCGGTTTGGCGACAACACGCAGGAATATTACCTGCACTTCCTGAAGCAGCCTCGCCTGGGCAAGCGCCCGCGCGGCGCTGCCACGTACCTAAGCCAAGATGTCTTCGCCCCCCAGCCTGTGAAAGCCCCCAAGCCCTTGGCGGCCTTGGAGAAGGCCCTGAAGCGCCTAACGCAGCACTAGTCCCGCCCCTTCGCGTGCCGAAGGCCGCCTAAGCGCAAGAACGCTTGCCGCCGTGCTACTATGTAGCAATAACGGCCGAACCTGCGCAGGCCCAACCATCAGAAAGGTACATGCAGCATGTGGATATCCCTTATAGCGGCAGCGGCTGTTGCGCTGGTGTTTCTGTACGTCCCCGGCTACTTCCTTTTCAGGGCGGCCCGTTTAGAGCGATTGACCAGCTTGGTCTTAGCGCCGTTTGCGGCTTTGGTGGCCTACGGCGTGCTGGCAGTGGTGCTGGAAAAGGCGGGGGTGTTCACCACCTGGGCTTGGCTGTTCCTTCCCACCTTGGTTGTGTGCCTGGCGGCTGCCTGCGTGTCTTTCGCATTAGGGCGAAAGCGTGGTGTTGCGGCGGAACCGAAACGCTTGGGGGCCCAGTCCTTTTCCGGCAAGAAGTGCGCCTTGACGGCAGCAGCGTACGTGTGCGTGGGGCTGGTGCTGGTAGGCGTGGTGTACCTGGCAACCATCGGCAGCCCCGAAGCCTACCTACAGGAATTCGACAACGTGTTCCACACAGGAACCATCCGCTACTTCGTGAAGAGCGGTTGCTATTCGGTGTTCAGCACCGGCGTGTATCCGGAAGGGGCCACCAACCCCGATGCTGTTCCCTTCTATTGGTCTAGCGGCGGCGCTTTCTATCCTGCCGCGTGGCATTGCCTGTGCGCCATGATTATAAGCGCCACAGGCGTTAGCATTGCCGTGTCTATCAACGCTGTGGCCGTGGTGCTTGTTGGCATCACCTTCCCCTTGGGCGCATGCGTGCTGCTGAAAACCCTGTTTCCCGAAGACCCGCTGGTGGTGGCGTGCGGCGCGCTGGGCTGCTTGTCGTTCGCCGCCATTCCGTGGGATTACCTGTACTTCGGCCCGCTGTATCCCAACTTGCTGGGCATATGCCTGCTGCCCGTGGCCATGGTGTGCTTCATAAGCCTGTTTGAAAAAAGCGGAAACCAAGCAGGGCTTGCCCTGCGCGTTGGTATGTTCGTGGGTGCCTGCGCGGGCATTGTGCTGGCACATCCCAACACGCTGTTTTCGGCGGTAGTGCTGTTGGCGCCTTTCCTGTGCCTGGCAGTAAGCCGCGCCGTGCAGGCGAAGGTGAAATCCCCCAAGCACAACCGGCTGGTGGGCGCAGGGGTGTGCGCGCTGTGCGCCGTGTGCATTGCGGTTATCTGGGTGGCGCTGTATTTCACCCCCTTCATGCAGAACGGCCCCTTGGCCGACTGGTGGCCCTCTTACGCTTCCAAGCTCCAAACTTTCGTGTTCGTGGCGGCGGTGGCCTACAAGGAACCAGCCCAGATGCTTCTGGCGGTGGCGGTGGTCATTGGCGCCGTGGCGGCCTGCCGCTCCAAGCAACACCGCTGGCTGGTGGTTTCCTATGTGCTGATTGCCTTCATCTTCTTGGTGGACATCAACACCGACGGCATGCTGAAATCCCTGATGGCAGGCTTTTGGTACACCGATTCGCACCGCGTGGGTGCCACACTTGCCATGGCGGGCATCCCGCTGGCATGCCTGGGGTTGGCAACCGCATGCCGCGGCGCGGTGTGGGTCTGCCGCAAGGTTGCGCCGAAGACCGCAGCCAACCCCACTCCGCTTACGGGTGCGCTCACCGCGGTGGTGCTGGTGGTGTTTTGCGTGTTCAACTTCGTCCCCACCGCCGGCATCACGCCGGTGGGAACCGCCATTTCCAAGTGGCTGGGCTACAACTTCATAAACGAACAGGCCCAACTGGAAACTCACACCGCCTTCGGCATGGTGGAAGATTATCTGCGCCCCATGGACCCCACCAACCCCAATCGGGTGTACACGCAAGAAGAATCCCGGTTCATGGACAAAGTAAAAGAAATTGTGCCCGCAGGGGAAGTCATCTTGAACCAGCCCAACGACGGCAGCTGCTTTGCTGCCGTGGAAAACGACGCGAATGTGTATTATCGGTATTTGCGCGGCTACGACACGGACAGCGAAAAGATGGACAGCTGGTACATCCGCGATCAGCTGTACCAGATTACCACCAACGCCAACGTGCAGGAAGCGGTGAAGAACACGGGGGCGCACTACGTGGTGCTGCTTGACGCCGGCGACAGCGTGAAGCGCGAAAGCCACTACTTATGGACAAAAAACACCGCCACATCGTGGTACGGCTTAGACGCCATCACCGACGAAACCCCCGGCTTTGAGGTGGTTCTCAGCGAAGGCGACATGAGGCTGTACCGCATACAGGCAGTTTAGTGGGCGGCACAGGCGCATATGGCGTATAATTTTTCTGTTTTGCAAGCAAGAAGTAAGGGTGCACATGGAAACTAACACGGCAAACACCTACTACACCTATACCGAAGCCGATCTGGACCGCTTCGAACAGCGTAAGGCGGAAGGCTTCTTCGACGCTACGAAGGCAAACCAGGCGTTCTCCGCGGCGCAGAAGGCGCGCGGCAAGGTGAACCCCTTAGGCATCCGCGCGGAAGGCGAAGGCCCCTTGGTTTCGGTGGTGGTGCCCACCTACAACACAGCCCCCTTCCTTGACCAGGCCCTAAACAGCATCAGCAACCAAACGTACAAGAACTTGGAAATCCTGTGCATCAACGACGGTTCCACCGATAATTCGCTAGACATCATGAAGGCGCACGCCAAGGACGACCCGCGCATCCGCATAGTGGACAAGCAAAACGAAGGCTACGGCGCTTCGTGCAACCGCGGCATAGCGGAATCCCACGGCGACTGGATTGCCATCTTGGAGCCCGATGACTGGATTCTGCCCACCATGTACGAAGACATGTTGGAGTTCGCTTCCGGCTTCGAAGAGACCATCGACATCATAAAGACGCCCTATTGGCGCTACTACATGCCGGACACCAAACAAGAGCAGCAGCTTCCCTGCAGCTACAAAGACCTTATCAGGCCGGCGCAGCAGCCCTTCGTCATCACCGACGCCATCCACCTGTTCCACCACCACCCCTCCATTTGGTCGGCCCTGTACCGCAAGGACTTCCTGACCGAACACGACATCCATTTTCTGCCCATCCCCGGCGCCGGCTGGGCGGACAACCCCTTCTTGGCCGAAACCATGCTGCAGGCGAAAAACATCATCTATCTTGACCAGGCGTACTACTGCTACCGTGAAGAGACTGCGGACAAGAACATAAACTTCCACAAGAATTCGCCCATGGTGCCCTTCGACCGCTGGAACGACATGATGGACGTGATAGAGCGCTTGGGCGTTACCGACGAACGCATTCTGTGTGCGCACTACAGCCGCGGCTTCATGTACATGGGCGGCGTGCTTGAGCAGCACAGCGCCGACGATCCGGAAATAAGAGCCCAGATAGAGCGCATGTTCAACCGCATGGACCCCGCGCTGGTGTTTGAGTATCCCTACATTGCGCCGAACACCATCCGCCTGTTCGCCGAAGTGCGCGGCATAGAAAACCCGCCGCAGCACCGCTTGCGCTACACGAAGAACCTGGTAAGCCAAGGGGCGTTCAACCTGCGCCATTACGGCATGAAGCAGACCTGGATTTCGGTGTCGCGCTATTTCTTGGCACACCGGAAGCGGTCGGGCAACCGCTAGTTGCGTGAAATTCTGCATGGTAATTGTTCCGGCGAAGGGTATGATTTGAAGTGTGCGTTTGGCTTAGCAAAGTGAATGATGCAAGGTGTTCCTTGCGTGGGATTAGTTCCAGAGAAGGCAGCAAATAATGACTACTGGTCCTAGTACGCCCCTGGTAAGCGTCTTGATGGTTAACTACAACCACGAAGACGTTATTGGACACTCCATCGAAAGCGTGCTGAACCAAACGTATGGGAACTTCGAGTTCATCATTGTGGACGACGGCTCCACCGACGCATCATGCCAGATTATAGAATCTTACGAAGACCCCCGCATAGTGGTGCACCGCTTGCCCGAAAACGGCCACATCTCCGCGGCCACCAACGTGGGCTTTTCCCTGGTGAAAGGCGAATTCCTGGCGCGCATAGACAGCGACGACGTGTGGCTGCCCGAAAAGCTGGAAAAGCAGATGGCCTATATGCAAGAAACAGGTTGTGACGTGGTGTTTTCCACCATCGGGCTCATAGACGAAAACGGCGCAGATATAAGCGCTGAAAACCCCGACTACTTGGCCATTTTCGATGTTGACATGCAGAAGAAGGAAGAGTGGCTGGAGCTTTTATTCTTCGAGTGCAACCACCTGTCCCACCCTTCGGTGCTCATGCGCACCGAAGTCATGCGCACCGTGGGCAATTTCGACTTGGCCTACGCGCAATCGCACGACCTTGATTACTGGGTGCGCATCGCGCATCGCTACGACATGCATGTGCTGCACGAGCCCTTAGTGAACATGCGCCGCTACATGGAAGAATCCGGCGGCGTGACCAACAACAGCAACGACAGCCACGCAAGCCATTCGCGCTTCAGGAACGAATACTCGCTCATCCGCGAGCACTACTTCGACAACATGCCGGACGACCTGTTCATTGCCGCCTTCGGCAGCCACTTCAAAAATCCGGATGCGCACACCGCCGTGCAGCTTGCCATTGAAAAGGCGTTTTTGCTGGTGGGGCCCAAGAAAAACGACGACTTCGTATGCTGGGCCGGCGTGGATGCCTTAAAACAGCTGCTAGACAACCCGGAATCATGCGAAGTGCTTGCGCAGGAATATCACTTCACCGCGCTAGACTACTACGAACTGACGTCGCATTTTCTGCTGAGCGACCCCGACTTGGAAGGGCGCTACGACGATTTGCTGGAAGCCTTCACCACCGCCAGTGCGCTGCTGGAAGACGAACGGGCCGAATGCAACCGCCTGCGCAAGGCCGAGGCCGACGCGCAAGAGCTGATAGCCGGCCTGTCCAAGCATTTCGAAGCCTGCTTGGAACGCATAGCGCAGCTGGAAGGAGAACTAGAGCAGATACACTCTTCCACCAGCTGGAAGCTAACCCAGCCCTTGCGTTCCCTGAAGAAGGACAAGTAAGCCGCACAAACCGCAAAAATCGAACGGACTGCACGCCGCAGGGCGCTGCAGTCCGTTATTATGGGAACGGTATGTTTATTTGGCCCGTTTTCGGCGCCACCGATTTGAATGGAGCATGCTGTGCTGAGCAATCCCACCCTGAATGACCTGCTAGAAGACGGCTTCACCAAGCGTTTCGCCGAAGAGTACCTTATGCTGCAAAAGCGCGAAGCCGAAAGCGGCCTGTTCGACCCCGACTACCTTGCATGGGCCCACGCAAACGGCTTTCTGGCCGAATCGGCCTGCGCTTACGGCCTGACCGACGAAAACAAGGCCGACTACCTGACCGACTACGACTACTGGAAGCTGTGGCCCCTAAACGACTGGCAGCGCATCTGGATCAACGACAAGCTGACCTTGAATGCCATGTTCATGGATTCCGACCTGCAGCAATACCTGCCGGAATACTATTACTACAACGCCGCCACGCGCCTGATCCCCCTGCAGTTTTCCGACGGCCGCGCCACAACGGAAGCCTTCTTGGAAAAGCTGCAAGCCGAAGGCGCCTTCGCCT
Source organism: Coriobacteriia bacterium (assembly GCA_030523425.1). Lineage (GTDB taxonomy): Bacteria > Actinomycetota > Coriobacteriia > Coriobacteriales > Eggerthellaceae > JAUNIP01. The sequence continues at coordinate 12,532 of JAUNIP010000017.1, read as the reverse complement.
GCAAGCCCTGCAACGGCACCGAAGCCAGCGGCTTCCACATGATGGAATATGTTGACGGCGCCTACCGCTTTGACGGCCAAGAAGTTTCCGCCGAACAGCTGGCCGAAGAACTGGCGAAACTGACGAACTACGTGTTCACCGAGTTCATCTATCCCGACGAACAGATGGCCGCCATCAATTCGCGCATCCACACCATCCGCATGCTGGTGGCAAACGAAGACGGCGCGAACCCCTTCCCCGTGGCCAGTTACGTGCGCTTCGCTTCCACCGGCGACGACGAAGGCTACAAGCCCAACTACGAACCACCCACCACGGCCGACATCTTTTCCTACAACACGTCCATCGACATGGAGACCGGGCATTTCGGCAACGGCAAGATAGTCTATGCCGCCAAAACCGTCGACTCCCCCAACCACCCCGCCACGGGTGCCCTGGCCGAAGGCGACATAGCCTGCTGGCCCGAAGTGAAGGATATGATTGCGAAGGTATGCGCGAAGTTCAGCGCCTGCCAATATTTGGGCTTCGACATAGGCATCACCACCAAAGGCCCCAAGCTGATGGAGATTAATTCCCACAGCGGCATCAAGTACCTGCAGGTATACAAGCCCTTAATGGCCGACCCCGTAGCCGGCCCCTACTACCGCCAACGCCTAGCCCAAATAGATGCCCTATCCCCCGAAGCCAAAAAAGCCCGCAACGGGATTGTACGATAGAGGTCGCCTTATAAAACCATTGCTGTAGCCCGTACGGGCTACAGCAAGAATCTAGCCGCGCAGGTACTTCAACAGTTCTTCCTTGGTCATCTGGCCTATGCCGAAGTAGTCTAGGTTGTATTTGCTGGTTTCGAACCAGTTGGTTTTGTGCATGGCGCCGCCAAGCACTATCATGGAGTCGATGATGGGCGTGGGCACGCCGAACTTCACGCCTAGGTCGTGGTAGATCTTGCAACCTACCGGGATGTCTTCGGTGATGTAGCGGTGATCTATGTTGTTCGGACCGGTGTTGCCTTCGTCGCAGGGTTTGTCAAGCGGGAACACCACGTTGTCCTTGCCGTTTTCGTCTAGGCCCATGTATTCCTGGGTCAGAATGCTGCGGCGGCTGAAGAACATCTCGTAGTCATACTTGGGCATGTCGATACCGATGGCGTCGGCAATGGCTCGCTCTTCGTTGAAGAACTGGTACTGCACTTCGCAGATGGACGGGCACAGGCCGTGGGAGTACATGGAGTAGCTGTCGGGGTCGTTGCCATACACGTCGCTCCAGTTTTCCATGCTGGAAACGCCCAAAATGGAAGCGGGCACGTGGATGACCGGGTTCACGTTGGAGAAACCAATGTCAAGCATGGTGTCGCCAGCCACGGGGCCGTCGCCTTCGGTGATGGCGTCCATACAGGGCATGTACTTGGTTGACTCCATGAATTCGTCGATGTCGCTCATAGGCAGGCAGGCGCCGCGCAGCGTGATGGCGCGGTACTTCGCTCCCACGTGCGGCATCCAGAAGCCCTGCACCTTTTCCACGCGGGTGCCGTAAGGAGCGGAAGCCCAGCCGCCCACGATGACGTCTTTCTCCACACCCATTTCGCGCATGTACTTGCGGATGAGCAGGCTGGCGTAGTTGTCGGTGAAGGTGTGGATGACCTGGCCGTCTTCCAGCAGCGGAACCAGCTTCTGCAGGTAGTCTTCCTGTGCCAGCGCGGTGATGCCGATGATGATGATGCCGGCGCCCTTCACGGCTTCGGCCATGTCGTTGGTGTACATATCCAGATGCGCACGGCCCGAACGCTCGAAGCCGTACAGGTTGCGCTGGATGCCGTCAAGCAAGATGCCCGTGCGGTCAAGGCCTTCGATGCTGCGCGGACTGCGGGAATACAGGCGTACTTCCTTGCCCGCCAGCTTGCAGTCGGCGGCACACGTCATGCCGACGGCACCGGCGCCTAGCACGGCAATGGGCTTGTCTGCCAAGTAAGACATATCCTTCATGTTCAATTCCTTCCTTTGGTTTCTACTGCGTTTCCTACTGGTCTTCTTCCGGGGCCAATACTTCGTTTATCGACTCAACAAAGTCCCGCACATGCGCGTCCAGGCTGCCTTCCAGCAGCGCGTCCGCAACGCGAACGGCGTGCTGTTCAGGAAACACGGGAGCGGTGATGCGCAGAAACTTCGCGCGAATCCATTCGTTGTCTATGCCGTCTGTGGCTTCGCCTTCGGCGGCGTACACCGGGGTTGCAAGGGTGCGGCCATCGGTGGTAAGCACTTCCACCCAGGCCAGGCGCTTTTCGGGGAACTGCGCCTCTAGTTCGGGGTCTACCGTGAAATCCAGGCGATCCATCATGCTTATGACCGCAGGGTCCCCCACCGCTTCGTCGCACACCTGGTTATAGCCCACTTCGCCATACACCAGCGCACAGGCTACCGGCCAGGCTATGTTGTACTGCGCTTCGTCGGTGTCGGCAGGAACAACCTTGGAAAGGCGCGCGGCGGAATCGAAGGTGTGCACGGTGACGTGTTCCACCTGTTCGGCGCACAGGCCTTGTTCTTTGCGCAGGTTGATAATGGCACGGATGGGCTGATGTGCCCAGCGGCAGCAGGTGTAGGGCTTGAAGTACAGGTTCATGATTTCGAAGGTTTCGCCCAGGTCATCCAGCAGATACGCCTGATCTTCGCTTTCCAGGGTGTAGGTTTTGCCCGTGGAACCCGCCAGCGTTTCCAGCACCGCCATGCAGCCCACCAGCGCGCCGAAGGGCACGCCGTCTTTGGACATGGACGGATATTCCACCGCGCGCATGACCGGCGTCAGCGGAGCATGGAAATCCGCGATGGCCAGCGCCGTGTTCAGCTGAGCGGGCGTAAGGCCCATCAGGCGTCCTGCAACAGCGGCAGTTGCCACCGCGCCGTAGGTGCCCGTGCTGTGCAGGAAGCCATACGAGCTTTGGATAGCCTTGCCTGCACGCACCGCCACGTCGTAGCCTACCACCAAGGTGGTCAGCAGCTGCCGGTAGGTGCAATTCTGCTGGCAAGCCGCCGCCAAAAGGCCCGCCGCGAAGGAAGCGCCCGGATGGCCTTTCACCAGGTTGTGCCCGTCGTCGATGTCAAACGAATTGGCCGCGTGGCCCAACGCCGAAGCTGCGCCCGGCAGCGAAGCGCGCTGCATGCTGCCGAACACCGGAACATCCCCCGGCGCAAATACGCTGCGCGCCAGCGAAAGCCCTGCTTGGAACTGCTTGCCTTTGCTGCCCAGAATAAGGGCACCGGCTAAGTCAAGCGCGCAGCCGCGAGCGCGCGCTTGCACGGTTTCAGGCAGATTATCCCAGGTAAGGCCTGTAATATAGTTCTCCAGCCTATAATCGGTTGTAAACTTCAAGCCCTCCCCTTTCTTGCGGATCGCTCAGCGCCGCACGGTTCGCCCACAGGCGCACATCCTAAAAGCAACGCGTGCTGTTACTTTTCTTCCTTCGTCAGGAACTCTTCGTACTTGCGCGCGATAATGCGCGGATGATCAAACTCATACGCGTCCACGTCTTCGCCTGCAAAGCTGCGAATATGGCCCGTGACCACGTCAAAGCCTGCCATCACGGCGAATTCGGCACCCGCGGAAAAGCGCGGGTTGCACTCCACGAAGTGATACACCCCGTCGTCGTCGCGCAGGTATTCGAAGTTCACGTTGCCCACGATGCCCAGCTTTTCGGCCAGCACGGCGCTAGCCTGCTCCAAGGCTTCGTCTTGATAGGTACGCACGGTAAGCGCCAAGCAGTGCGGTGTAGACATAAGTTCCTCGCGTGTGGCGGTGACCACCACGCCCTGCGCGGGGTTGCGCACAATTTCCACCATGCAGATGGGCCCCTTCACGAAGGGCTCCACAATGTAGGTGTCCATGTCGGCCACCGCCACCAGCGCGTTCCATTCTTCTTGGCTGTTCACATAGGTCAGGCCCTGGCTGGAGCGGCCGTTGCAGGGCTTGCACACCAAGGGAAAGCCCCAATTGGGCATTTCCGGCAAATCACGCAGGTACTCCGTGGGAATGGAAACCGTGTCCGGGCAGTTGTCGCGGATGAAATCGGCCAGCTTCTTCTTGTCGCGGATGATGTCCAAGGCCGGCTTAGGCGAAATACCCAGCGTGACGCCGTGCTCTTCAAACCATGTGCGGTTCACGTTCAGCAGGTCAACTTCGGGGTCAATCAGCGGAACAACGAAATCGACCGCTTCCTTTTCGCACACGTCATACAGAAACGGCAGGAACTCATCTGGATGGTCCGCCCGGGGTGATTCGTAAAACACATCTACCATCAGGGCATCTGCCAGCCACTCTTCGGGATAGATGGAAGCGCCCACCACGCAAAACCCGTTTTCCTTCAGCTTCTTGATGACAATATCGCCGGCGGTAGACCCCAAAGACGTAACTAGCGCAGTGTGCATAATGGCCCTTCCCAGATAAAACTCTCGATTACACACATTTTATCATCGCAGAAGGCCCGCCCGCAGGCCCACCAGCAACCCGCCCCGCCCAGAAACGATTGCCAAGCGCCCGACAGTAATCCTAAGCCCGAAATTACACCAGCAAAAAATTACGCAAGCCCGCCGGGCGCAAACCGCGCAGCAAATTTTTCTGTGGTAAAACTTTTCCGCAGGGCGCGCCACATGTCCCCTGTGGAGATTTTGTGAACCCGGTGCCTACGCGCCCGATTTAATCCAGTAGCTCACGCTTTCGCCTTCGCCGCACAGCCGCGCACTGTGCATGGTGCCCTGCCTGATGAAGATGCTGTCGCCCGGATGCAGCACATGGGTGGCATCGCCCACTTTCATTTCCATGCTTCCGCTGCTCATGATGCCCAGTTCGTCGTGGTCGTGGGCGGAAAAATGCACCCATTCGTGGGAACACAGGCTCATGGCCGTGGCCTTCAGCGAGCTATCCCCCAAGGTCAGCGAAGAATACGAAAGCCCTTCCTGGTCGAAAATGGCGGGGCGGGCCTGCTGGGGCACCACATAGGAACCATTTTCAGCGGCATCCTTATCGGCTGCAAGCAGGTCGTTCAGCGTGATGTCAAGCGCCGCGCACACCAAGTGCAGGTTTGCGATGGTGGGACTGGCGCTGTCCCGTTCGATGTTGCTTAGGTGAGCGATGGAAAGCTGCGTTTGCCGGGAAAGATCCTGCAGCGTCAGGCCGCGCTGCTTGCGCAGCGCCCGCAACCGCACTCCCATGGATTCGCCCATGCGCGCACCCCGCTTCGCTTAGTCGAAAAACGCCAACACAGCGTCTACGATGGTGCGCAGGTCTTCGTGGGTCATGCCGTAGTACATGGGAAGACGCACCAATCGATCCCCTTCGGAAGTGGTGTAGCGGTCTTCGCCGTTGAAGCGCCCGAACATCTGGCCTGCGGGGGACGAATGCAGCGGTACATAATGGAACACCGCCATGACGCCGCATTCCTTCAGAAACGCTATCAGCTTGCTGCGCTGTTCCAAGCTTTCGCACTTCAGGTAGAACATGTGCGCGTTATGCTCGCAATCGGACGGAATGGTGGGAAGAACGCATTTGCCCTGTTGCGCCAAGGGAGCGAAATGGTCCCAGTAGAATTGCCACGAAGCCAAGCGGTTTTCGTTGATGGCGTCGGCCGCCTGCAGCTGGGCCCACAGATATGCCGCGTTCAGGTCGGACTGCAAATACGACCCGCCGCGGTCAACCCAGGTGTATTTGTCCACTTGGCCGCGGAAGAAACGCTGGCGGTTCGTGCCCTTTTCGCGAATGATCTCCGCGCGCTCAATATAGGCGGAATCGTTGATAAGAATGGCGCCGCCTTCGCCCATGGAATAGTTCTTGGTTTCGTGGAAGGAAAAGCAGCCGAAGGTGCCTATGGTTCCCAAGGCCTTGCCCTTGTACGTGCTCATGACGCCCTGGGCCGCGTCTTCCACCACCAACAGGTTGTGACGCGCCGCAATGTCCATAATAGCGTCCATGTCGCATGCCACGCCGGCATAATGCATGGCCACTATCACGCGCGTCTTTTCCGTGATGGCGGGCTCTATCAGCGTTTCGTCTATGTTCATGGTGTCCGGGCGAATGTCCACGAACACCAACGTGGCGCCTACCATCTGGAAAGCCGTGGCCGTGGAAGAAAACGTGTAGCTGGGCAAGATCACTTCATCGCCGGGCTGCAGGTCGCACAGTATGGCCGCCATTTCCAAGGCCGCGGTGCCGCTGGTGGTCAAAAGCGCCTTCGGGGTGTGGAAGCGCTGCTCCATCCATTCGTGGCACTTGGCGGAAAACGGGCCGTCGCCGCAAATCTTGTGGTTGTGCTGTGCCGCCTGGCGCACATAGTCAAGTTCGGTTCCCAAAAAGGGTGGAACGTTAAAGTCAATCATTTACAGCTCCGCACTCAAGACGCCGTCGTAGGTCACCCTGGTATTTTCGCACACCAGCGAATTTCCTGCAGCATCTTCGGCAATAACGGCGCCAAACAAGGCGTCGGTTGCGGCGTCAAGTTCTTCGCGGTCCGGCGTGGCAATCAGCAGGCGCGCCAAGTAGGGCATGTCGCCCACTTCATGGGACACCACGCTGCCCACGTGCAGATACGTCAGCGAATCCTTTACGATGCCGCCCTCTTCGGGGATGCCCTCCAAGCGGGCAATCACGCCGTCGCGTGCGTGGAAGTTCAGCGCGGAAGCCCACGTGGTGAAGCGCGGGTTGTGCGCAGCCAGGCGCGGCGCCACCGAAGCCTTGTCGTAGGCGCTGTCTAGCAGCAGGTCTTCAATGCACAAGCCGCCTTCGCTTGCCAGCTCTAACAGTTCGTGCTCGTAGCCGAAGATGCGCCCGCAGCATTCGCATACCTGGATGCCGCGCCCCGGCTGGTAGAAAAACTGCATGCACAAAGGACCGTATTCGTAGCCCAAAAAGTCAACCACGCGCTGCAGGATGTCCGTGGCTTCTTCGATGATGGTGCCGGTGAACACGCTGGGATAGGTGATGCGCGTGACGTAAGGCAACGCATTGGGGTCTTCCTGGGACTTTTCGCGGTCGGCCAGGTCTAGCACCACGGGCTTGCCGTTGCACACCCACGCCATCATGTTGATCTCATAGCCGTCGTTGTATTCTTCCACCAAGATGTAGTCTTCTTCGGCAAAGCGGGCCACGTCGCCGAAGCAGTCAAGCACTTCCTGGGGAGTGCGCACCAAGTTCACGCCATGGGAACCCCATGCGTTGGCCGGCTTGGTCACGCAGGGAAAGGTTAGGCCAGCCAGCTGCTGTGCGGCGTTTTCGCGCGTGACGCGCACCGTTTTGGCATAAGGCACGCCCGCTTCGTCGAACATCTGCTTCATCAGGCTTTTGTCGCGCAGATACGCCAGCTTTTCGGGCGCCAAGAACGGTTCGAAGCCCGCTTCGGTGGCAATGGTGGCCAAGCATTCGGCCAGCACGTCCGAAAACGACGCGATGATGCCATCGACGCGTTCCTTCTTGGCCACTTCAACAATGGCGGCCGTGTCGCGCACGTTGATGTTGTAGGCAACGTTGGCGAACGGCTTCGCGGGGCCATCCGCATAGCCATCGCACACCACCACATACCATCCGCGGGCGCGCGCCTTCTTCACCAGCTGGACGAATTCATGCATCGAGCCCAGAATGAGCAAACGGTGCTGTTCAGGCATAGCTTTCTCCCCCGCCTGCGCTTAGAACAGATACATGTTGGTGCCAACCGGGATGTAGTCATACACGAACTTGGCATTGTCCCACGTTAGGCCGATGCAGCCCCGGTTGTCATACCCGGTATGGTTGTACCCCGTGGAATGGATGGAGGCGCAGTCTTCGTAGCCGTAGCCTGGAATGTAGCGGGAATGGCCGCCCACGTTGTAGTCGCTGTAAGACTCAATGTAGCACGAAGACCAGTCGTTATAGCCCAAGCCGAAGTAGCTGTCGTCCCAGTTGCAGATCTGCTTATGCTTGATGGTGTGCGTGTCGCCGTTACCGACGCCACTGTAGCCGAAGTTACCGTTCCAGGTCTTCGACACCACCCAGTTGCCGTTCACGCGCTGCAAGATGGTCACGCGGCACAGCGTCCAGTCTGCGGCGATGAACCAATCCGTGGCGCTCTCGTAGATGCTGGCATACAGGCGCATCTGATTCAGGTAGTTGGCATGCGTGCTCCACGTGACCTCGGAAAGCGTGGGGTCGCGCGTTTCGTTGGCGTTGTAGTCGATGGCAATAGCGGTCAGCACGCCATCGTTGTCGGCCTTGTACACCACGCCATCGTAATAGCGCGTGTCGTTGCGCACCACATACCCTTCTTCTTCGTCACCGAAGTAGGCCTTGGTTTCGCCGCCTTCGGTCACTTCGAAGTAGCCGGTCTTCGCATACAGGTGGCCATCCACATTCTGCAGGAAGTAGCGCTGGTATTCGCCATCGAAAGCATCGGTCACGGCAAAGCCCGCACCGAACGAATTCTCAATCAGCACGCCGTCGCCGTTGGCCACCAGCACGCCGTTGTTGGTGGTGTACTTGCTGCGCACCACATAGCCTTCTTCCGGAATGCCGTAGAACCACAATTCGGTGTCGTTCAGCTGCGCCTGGAAGAACCCGACGGTGGCATACAGGTGGCCATCGTAGCTCTGGAAGTAATAACGCTCCACGCGGCCGTCGAAGGCGTCGGTGACCGCCCAGCCTTCCTGCATGGCGCTTTCGTCCACGCGGCCGTCGTTGTCAGCGAAGATGATGCCCATGTCGGTCAGGTAGTCACCGCGGGCAACATAGCCGTCCTTGGTGGTGTAGTGCAGGTAATCGAACTCCGAAAAGCCGGGAATGCAAGCATGGTAGTCGGCGTCAACGCAATAGCGCTGCAGGCCCTGGCCGTAAGCGCTCGTCACCAGCCAGCCAGGGTTTTCCAGCTCGCCTTCGTTGTTGGCCAAATACACATAGCCCGTTTGGGGGTCGGTATAGCGGCCGCGAGCAACCGCACCGGTGGAAGTGGCATAGGCCCAGTAGCCAGCCACATATTCAGAAAGAAGCGTGTTCACCGCGAACGCGCCTTCGGAACTTGCCCAGTAACGCTGCAGATCGCCGTTGGTGAAAGCGCCCGTGACAGCCCAGGTGTCGGTGAGAACCTTACCATCGTTGTCCGCAAGGTACTTTTCGCCGTTCACCGTGGCAGCCCCGCGCACCACATAGCCTTCGGTGCTGGTCACATGGGCATACCCTTCGGTGGAAAAGCCGGGGATGCAGGCGTGGGTTTTTGCATCCACGAAGTAGCGCTGCAGGCCCTGGCCGTACTTGGACGTGACCACCCAGCCGGTGTCAGACAGCTTGCCGTCGTTGTCCGCCAGGTACACAAGGCCCGTTTCAGGATCGGCATACACGCCGCGCACCACCGCGCCGGTAGACGTGGCATAGGCCCAATAGCCCGCCTCGTCAGGGGTGATAAGTCTGTTGGTGGCAACTTCACCGGATTCTTCCACCCAGAAGCGCTCCAGGCTGCCCGTGACGGCGTCGGTGCACACCCAGCGGGAAATAGACAGTCGGCCGTCGTTGTCAGCGAACAGATGCACGCCACGCACCGTCAGTTCGCCGCGCAACACATAGCCCGCTTCGGTGGTGTAGTGAGGATAGCCGTCAGTGGAATAGCCCGGCACGCAGGCGTGGGCGGTTTCGTCCACGAAGTAGCGCTGCAGGCCCTGGCCATAGGCATCCGTGACCAGCCATCCAGTGCCCGAAAGTTTGCCGTCGTTGTCCGCCAAATACACGTTGCCCGTGGTGGGATCAGCATACACGCCGCGCACCACGAAGCCTTCGCGGGTGGTGGCGTGGTCATAGCCGTCCGCGGAATAGCCCGGCACGCAGGCGTGCGTTTGGGCATCCACGAAGTAGCGCTGCAGGCCCTGGCCGTACTTGGACGTGACCACCCAGCCGGTCTCAGACAGCTTGCCGTCGTTGTCCGCCAGGTACACATACCCCGTTTTCGGGTCGGCGTACGCGCCGCGCACCACGAAGCCTTCGCGGGTGGTGGCGTGGTCATAGCCGTCCGCGGAATAGCCCGGCACGCAGGCGTGCGTTTGGGCATCCACGAAGTAGCGCTGCAGGCCCTGGCCGTACTTGGACGTGACCACCCAGCCGGTGTCAGACAGCTTGCCGTCGTTGTCCGCCAGGTACACAAGGCCCGTTTCAGGATCGGCATACACGCCGCGCACCACCGCGCCGGTAGACGTGGCATAGGCCCAATAGCCTGCTTCGTCGGCGGTTATCAGGCGGTTCTTCGCAATGTCGCCCGAAGGCTCCACCCAGAAACGTTCGATGCTGCCCGTAATGGTGTCGGTCACCATCCAGTGCCCGGCAGGTGCCGCACTGGTTTGCGGGTCCACTTCGGCTTCTGCCGCCCAGGCTGCGCACGGCGCCACGCATGCGCACAGCACCAAGGAAGTGAAGGCGACAGCAGCCTTCTTCGCTATGTTCAAATGACGTAATGTATTAGTCACAAAATCCCCCCTTGCGGGAAAGTGGTTAGTACCTAACGGTATAGTCTATAATAGCGAACTGGCAGAAGCGCCCCTGCGCAACCGAAGCTACAGAAAAGACACGTTTTCGCCGAAAGATTGTCGATGAGAGTATTAGTCATTATTCCCGCTTACAATGAAGAGGAATGCCTTGCGGGCACCGTTGATTCCTTCGTGAAGGAATGCCCGCAGTTTGACTATTTGGTTGTCAACGACGGTTCGAAGGACTCCACGGGCGACATCATTGCCAAAAACGGGTATGCCGGCGTGAACCTGCCCATCAACACCGGCCTCACCTCGGCGTTCCGCACGGGCATGAAGTACGCGCACCGCAACGGCTACGACGCGGCTATCCAGTTCGACGCCGACGGACAGCACATCCCCACCTTCATCGCCCCCATGGTGGAAGCCATGGAGCGCGAACATGCGGATGTGGTCATTGCATCGCGCCTGGTGAATGGCGGGAAGTTGGGCGGCATGCGCGGCGTGGGCTCCACCATGATTTCGGGGCTCATCAAGCTGACGTCCGGCGTGCGCATCACCGATCCCACGTCGGGCATGCGCCTGTACAGCGCGCGCATGATACGCAACTTCGCGAAGGATTTCGACTATGCCCCCGAACCCGACACCATAGCGTTGGCAGCGCGGCAGAAGTACGCAATCGTGGAAGTTCCTGTGACCATGCAGGACCGCCAAGGCGGCGAAAGCTATCTGAAGCTGAGCGCCATCGTGAAGTACATGGCGCGCACCATTTTGTCCATCGTGTTGTTCCAGTGGTTCAGGTAGGAGTAGCCATGAGCCTTCCTTTGCAAATCCTGCTGATCTTAGGCGCCGTGGTGGCCTTAGCCGTGGTGGTGCAGCGCATCCGCAAGCGCAAAATACTCATGGAAGACGCCATCTTCTGGGTGGTGTTCGCCCTGGTGTTTGTGGTCATAGCCGTGTTTCCCCAGGTGGCCTATGTAACCTCTGAGCTGTTCGGGTTTGTGTCCCCCAGCAACTTCATCTTCTTGATCATCATCGTGCTGCTGCTATGGAAGGTTCTGCAGAATTCCTGCGAGATTTCGCTGCTGAAGCACCGCATCAACGAACTGGCGCAGGAAATAGCGCTGAAGGACGCCGCAAGCACACGCGAAGACGCAGGCGAAGACGACTAGCATGTTTTCGTCCGCCGACCACACCTTCGCCATCTGCGCCTACAAGGAAAGTCCCTTCTTGGGCGAATGTGTGCGTTCGCTGCAGCAGCAAACGCTGAAGACCAACGTCATCATGTGCACGTCTACGCCCAGTGACTACGTGGAAAACGTGGCGAAGGAAGCCGGCATCCCGCTGTTCGTGAATCCGGCGAAACCTGGCATTGGCTCGGACTGGAACTTCGCCGTGATCTGCGCGAGCACACCTTTGGTGACCATTGCGCACCAAGACGACACCTACGCGCCGCGCTACGCCGAATGCGCCGTTGCCGGCATGAACCGGGCCGCGCGCCCGCTCATCTTCTTCACCAACTACGGCGAGCTGCGCGACGGTGAAGAAGTTGACGACAACCAGCTTTTGTCCGTGAAGCGCATGTTGCTGAAACCCATTGCGAAAACCGGCATAGCCGCCACCACGCGCAAGAAGCGCGGGCTGCTTTCGAAGGGTTCGGCCATCTGCTGCCCGTCGGTCACGCTGAACAAGCAGACCCTGCCTGACCCGCCGTTTATTTCAGACATGAAAAGCAATCTGGACTGGGACGCCTGGGAGCGCTTTTCGCACCTAGACGGCGAATTCGTCTACGACAACAACATCCTGATGCACCACCGCATCCACCAAGATTCCGAAACATCCGCCCTCATTCGTGACAACACCCGCACCCAAGAAGACCTGGCCATGCTAAAACGTTTCTGGCCCGCCCCCCTGGCCCACCTATTGAACGCCATCTACTCCAAAGGCCAAAACAGCAACCAATAACGCACGAACGAGTTTTGCGAAATCCTGGCACGTCCGGCTGCTCGGGGGCGTATGTGAAATGGGGCGCAAAAAAGCGCAAAAGAAAGGCAGCTAGACTATGGTTCTGCCTCGTAGAA
>JAUNIP010000016.1 GCA_030523425.1 Coriobacteriia bacterium | reverse complement strand
CGAAAGGCCGGGGCGTCGGCTGGTCATAGGCCTGAAATTTTGTGTGAACGACGAAACGCCCGATTTCGTCGTTCACACAATGGTTTTTGCCCTGTTTTCGCGTTGTGTGAACGACGAAGGCCTCTCGGACGTGGCTGTTTGGCCCCATTTTGCCCCCGAAGTCGCCCAGGCGGACCGCCCAGCTTGGCTGCGTGCCTTGCTCTTTTCATGAAACCCCAGGTCAGCGATTCGTAAAAAGCCAGGGCGACTAAACGCGAAAACCCGGCGGCAAGGAGCGGAAACCCTTCGTCGTTCACACAACGCCAAAAAGGGGCATATTTCGTTGTGTGAACGACGAAAACGGCCCTTTCGTCGTTCACACAACGCGCGCAGGCAGGTTTGGGGCCTAAGGCGGGCGCTGCCTTCTCGCATCGCGACAACCGCGCGCCCATGTCGTTCCAAGCAGGCGACGCCAAAACGCGCGCCCATGTCGTCTCGGGCAAGCGTGGCCAAACTGCGCGCCCCTGTCATTCCGAGCAAGCGGCGCCACGGCGCGCGGGCGGCGAAAAGCCCGGGCCTGCGGAAGACGCGCGCAGGGCGGTTGCCCCGCGCGCACGTCCCCTAGTAGCGGTCGTCGAAGATGCGGCGGGTTTTCTTTTCGCTGCGGGGGAGTTCTCCTACGGCTACGGCTTTGGGGTCGGGGGTCATGCCTATCTTCGCCTTGAAGATGGCGGCCAGGTTCTCTTCTATCTGGGACCACTGCGCCTGCGGGGCGTCGCTTTCGAAGTACAGGTTCAGGTGGTCGCGGCCGCCTTCGTTGTTGATGTACACCTGGTATTCGCTGGACGCGCCGTCGGTGAACGCAATCACTTCTTCAATCTGAGCAGGGAAGATGTTGCAGCCGCGCACCTTCACCATGTCGTCGGTGCGGCCGGTGATGATGTCGATGCGCGGGTGTTTGCTGCCGCAGGGGCAATCGCCGGGCACAATGCGCGAAAGGTCATGCGTGCGGAAGCGAATGAGCGGCGCGCCTTCCTTTTGCAGGGTGGTCAGCACAATTTCGCCGGGTTCGCCGTCGGGCACCAGTTCGCCGGTTTCGGGGTCCACAATTTCCACGTACACGTAGTCGGCCCAGATGTGCATGGCGCTGTCGGCCGCGCAGTTGATGCCAATGCCAGGGCCGTACACCTCGGTCAGGCCGTAGATGTCGTACAGTTCCACGCCCAGTTCGTTGCTGATGCGGCGGCGCATCTTTTCGCCCCACCGCTCGGAACCAATGACGCCTTTCTTCAGGCATATCTGGTCCTTCAGGCCACGCTTGGAAATCTCTTCGGCCAACAGCAGCGCGAAGCTGGACGTGGCGGTGATCACCGTGGTGCCGAAGTCCTGCATGAACTGCAGCTGCTTTTCGGTGTTGCCGGGGCCCATGGGAATGCACATGGCGCCCAGACGTTCAATGCCCGCCTGGAAGCCGATGCCTGCGGTCCACAGGCCGTAACCGGGCGTCACCTGGATGATGTCGTCCTTGGTGCAGCCGGCGAATTCGAAGCAGCGCGCGAACTGGATGGCCCAGTCGTCCACGTCCTTTTGCGTGTAAGGAATGACCACCGGCGTGCCCGTGGTGCCCGAAGAGCTGTGGATGCGCACAATCTTGTCCCGCGGCACGGCGGCAAGGCCCATGGGATAGGCTTCGCGCAGGTCGGCCTTTTCCGTGAAGGGCAGCGTTTCGAAGTCTTCCTGGGTTTGGATGCCGTCAACGTTGATGCCATCGTATTTCTTGGCGTAGAACGGGCTGCGCTCCTTCAGGCCCTTCAGCTGGGCTTTCAGCATATCAAGCTGTTCTTGTGTCATGCGCATGGCGGTCTTCTTTCCTTACTTTGCAGCTATGTTAATGGCTTGCAGGTTCATGTCTATGAATGCGGGTTTTACGCAGGCGCGCACTGCGGCGCGCAGGTCGTCCAAGGTTAGGGGCACGTGGCCTTGCGAAAGGGCGGTGGCCAGCAGCACCACGTTCAGGGCTTTGGGGCTTCCCACCTGCGAAAGCAGGGCGGCGTCGTCCACTTCCACCAGCGTGGCGGGCGAACCAGCCAACAGCGCGCGCAGGTTGGCAAGCACGCCTTCGGCCTGGTAGGGCTTCTTGGACAGCGCCGCGGTCACCGGCTGCACGGCCGTGGTGGCCGTCACCAGCACGCCGTCGGGCGCCAAGTACGGAAGCGCCCGCGCGGCTTCGGAGGGCTCAAAGGCCACCACCAGCGCCGCGCTTCCCAGCGGCAACAGCGGGCTTTCCACGCTTTCAGGCGCACCATCAGGCCCAACGTCGTTGCCCATGCGCACGTGCGAAACCACGCTGCCGCCGCGCTGCGCCATGCCTATGGTTTCGGCCGTGCGCACCTGCCACCCCTTGCTTTGGGCGGCCTGGGCCAACAGCTTCGCGGCCAACACGGTGCCTTGCCCGCCAATGCCGCACAGCAACACGTTCAGCATGGCCTTAAGCCTCCTTCCGCAGGCTGTGGAAAGGGCACACCTGCAGGCACAAGCCGCAGCCGTTGCACAGGCTGCGGTCCACGAAGGCCTGCCCGCGCTTGCCGCTGGCCGGGCCCGTGGCACCAGCATTGAACCCTATGCCCGGGCACCCAATTTCGGTGATGCATTTCTTGCAGCCCGTGCACGTCTGCGGGTCCACCCGCGCGGGCGCGGAAGGCTTCTTCAGCTGGATGCACGGTTCTTCGAACAGCACGGCCGAAGGGCCTTTGAAGTCGATGGCCACCGAAGCCGCCATAACGCTTTCGCCCACATCAAGCGGGTTCGCGCGCACTATGCATTCCACGCCCATGGCTTCCAGCACGGCACGGATGCTTATGGGCCGCCGGCGCGCGCCCATCAGCGTGACGCCGGTGCCGGGGTGCGGTTGGCTGCCGGTCATGGCGGTGGTGGAGTTATCCAACACGCACAGCGTGATGTCGTGGCCGTTGTACACGGCGTTGGCCATGCCCGTCATGCCGCTGGCAAAGAAGGTGGAATCGCCCACGAAGGCAATCTGCTTTTTGTGCGGCTCCACCACGTTGAAGCCCTGCGCCATGGTGATGCCCGCGCCCATGCACAGGCAGGTGTCGGTGGTGAACAGGGGCGCGGCGTTGCCCAGCGTGTAGCAGCCAATGTCGCCGCAATACACCGCTTCGCGCTTGCCTAACGCCTGCTTCACGGCGTAAAAGCTGCCCCTATGCGGGCATCCCGCGCACAACACCGGCGGGCGAACGGGCAAGGGCGCGTTTCCCTGCCCCTGGTCCCCAGCGGGCGCATACTCATACGGCGCCGCATCCGCCACCAGGGCGCTCAGCTGGCCTTCGCCGTATTCGGCGCCGGCGAAGGGGCCTTCGGGGTCCAGGCCGGCTTCCACCAGCAGGGCGCGATGGCGGTCCTTCACGCGCTGGTCAAACGACACTTCCCACGAAAGTTTGGCCACGCCCGCCTGGCGCGAATCGAACAGGCTCAGAAACGGCGCGCCCTCCACCGGCCCAAACCAGGGCACTTCGGCCACGCCGCCCCGCACGTAAATATCAAAGAACAGCGCAATCCGCCGCGCTATGTCGTCCACATCGTTTTCGCCGCGGTCGCGCGCGCAATAGTCCAGCTTGCCGTGAATTTCCAGGTCAAGATGGTGCGTGCCGGTCAGCTTCAGCATTTCGTCTTCCAACACGTGGTCAAGCTCTTCCAGCACCAACACGCTGCTTAAATCCGCCGCGAAGTCCGCCGCACGGTCCTGCGGGAACGGGAAGGGCGTGCCCACCTGCATAAACCGATACGCCGGCAACTCCAGCCCGGCCACAGCCGCACGCTGTTCCAGCAGCCCCAGCGCTTCCCGCGCGTACGCCGCAGAAACACCGCCGGCCACAATGCCCAGCTTGGGTTTCACCATGGACGGCGTAAGCCCTTCCGGCAGCGCCGCCGGCTGGCCGCCTTCCTCGTCGAACGGCGCATCGTAGCGCGCCAGGCCGCCCGCGGTCACGGGGTTCAGCCACAGCAGGCGCTCTTCCGTGCAGAAATCCCGCGCCATGGCCACCAACCGGTCGTTGATTTCGCCGTGCGCCTGGAAGCTGCGCTTGGGGAAGATCACCCACTTCGGGTCCTTCTTAAAGCCTTCCTTCGGCAGCTCTCGCGCAACCGTGCGTTCCTGCACGTCAAAGTACGTGGAAGCATGGTTGATGCGCGTGGTCGGCCGCACAATGATCGGCGTGCCGTAGGCCTCCGAAAGCTCGAAGGCAAGCTTCATCATGGAAAAGCCCTGCTCGGGCGAAGTGGGATCTAGCACCGGCACCTTCGCAAAGCTGGCGAAGCGCCGCGTGTCTTGTTCGGTTTGAGAACTTATGGGGCCGGGGTCGTCGGCCACAAACAGCACGGTGCCGCCCTTCACGCCCACATAGTTCAGGCTTAGCAGCGGGTCGCTGGCCACATTCAGGCCCACCTGCTTGCAGGTGAACAGCGTGCGGGCGCCGCACAGCGAAGCGCCGGCCAGCATTTCCAGGGCGGCCTTTTCGTTGGTGGACCACTCCACGTACACGCCTTCGGCCGCACCGGACGCCCGCAGCGCCGCCACGGTTTCCACCAGTTCGGAAGACGGGGTGCCCGGATACCCTGCCACCACGTTCACGCCGCTTTCCAGCGCGGCGTGCGCGAAGGCGGCGTTGCCCATAAGCAGCTGCTTGGCCATGCCCCGCGCCCCTAAGCTTCAGCCATGGCGGCCTTGTAGTCCAGCACCTTTTGGCGGCATTCGTCGCAACCGGTGCCCAGCATTTGCAATGCCAAGATGGCGGCGTTCTTCGCGCCGTTGATGGCCACGGTGGCCACAGGCACGCCGCTTGGCATCTGCACCATGGAAAGCAGCGAATCCAGCCCGCCCAGGTCAGACGTCTTCATGGGCACGGCGATTACCGGGCACGGCGTGTAGGCAGCCACCACGCCGCCCAAGTGCGCCGCCTTGCCGGCCGCCGCAATGATCACCTTTATGCCCCGCGTGTGCGCGCTGGACGCCCATTCGTGCACTTCAAGCGGCTTGCGATGCGCGCTGGCCACCTTCACTTCGTACGGGATTCCGAATTCTTCCAGCTGCTGCATGCAGGCTTCCATCACCGGCATGTCGCTGGTAGAGCCCATGATCACGCCCACCAGCGGGGCTGCGGATTCGCCCATGGCGCCCTCCTTACTTCTTCACGCGCGGCAGCTTGATGGAAAGGCCCTTTTGCTGCTGGCGTCTGCGTTCTTCTTCAGCCTTCCTATCATACAACGGCAAGTGGATGGTGAAGCGGGCGCCTTCGCCCTTTTTGCCTTCCACCTGCACCCATCCGCCGTGGCGCTTCACAATTTCGTTCACCACCGAAAGGCCAATGCCCAACCCGCCGCTTTCGCGGTTGCGCCCGGCTTCGGCGCGCCAGAAGCGGCTGAACACCATCTTCGCCTCTTCGGGCGTAAGGCCAATGCCGGTGTCTTCCACGCTGATGGACGCCATGATTTCGCCCTTGCGCACGCGCACCCAAATGTGGCCGCCTTCCGGCGTGTAGCGCACGGCGTTGGAAATCAGGTTGGCCGTGGCCTGGCGAATCATGTCGGGGTCGCCCTTCACCACCACGTTCGGCGTGGCGTCGTAGCTTAGCGTTAAGCCGGAATCGTTCACGAACGATTCGTGCGTGGAAACTATGGTGGAAACCAGGTCGCCCACGTCCACTATTTCCTGCTTCAGCGGCGTGGTGCGGTTTTCCAAACGCGAAAGCTTCAGCAGCGAATCCACCAGCCGGCCCAGGCGCCGCACTTCGGAATTGATGGTGCCCAAGTGCTCTTCGTCGGCTTCGAACACGCCGTCTTGGATGGCTTCCACCGTGGACTGGATGGCCATCAGCGGCGTGCGCAGCTCGTGGGCCACGTCGGTGGTCAGGCGGCGCTCCAGGTTGCGGTCCTTTTCCATGCTTTCGGCCATGGCGTCGAACGCTTCGCCTAGTTTCAGCACCTCGTCTTCGCCGGTCAGGCCCGTGCGGGCGGAAAGGTCGCCGTCGGAAATGGCCTTGGCGGTCTTCGTCATGGTGTTTATAGGCCGCACCAGGCTGCGCGCGAACACAAAGCCTATCAGGCACGCCAGCACCACCGCGAACAGGGCGGCGGCCACCACGGCCCAGTACAGGCTGTCGCGGAATTGGATGTCGGAATCGCGCAGCATGCTGTCCGACCCGGTCACCCACATGCGCACCGACCCCACCACTTGGTCATCCACAATCACCGGCGCCGTGACCATTTGGTCGGGCAGCACCGCTTCCAGCACCTTGCCCGCGGCGCTGCGTTCTTCCTGCTGCGTGGAGTCATACTGCACCGTGCCGTCGCGGTCCACCACGCGAATGCACACGTCCGGGTACGCGATGCTGGTGTAGGCCGCGGGGATGATAACCTCCACGGTCCATTCGCCGTACATTTTGTGCTGCGTGGCTATGCGGTCAGCCGTGGATTCGGCCGTGGCCTGCATGTTTTCCTGCGTGTAGGTGCGGAAGTGTTGGTCCCACACAAAGGAAAGGCCTGCGATGGAAATGAGCGCCGTCATGATGGCGATGGCCGCAAACAGCAAGGTCAGACGCGCAATGTACGTGAAACCGCGCTTCTTCTTGCGGCCTTTCTTGCTGGCTTCGCCGTCGGGCGCGGGGTCGGCATGGGGTTGGCGCACCGGTTCGGTTGCCGAAACCAGTTCGCGTTCAACGGGCTTTTCTTGGGGCTGCTGCTGACTGTCCATACAGCGCGCGCCCTGTTAGTTCTTGGTGGGGTCTTCGAACCGGTATCCCACGCCGTGCACCGTGTGCAGCCACTTGGGGCTGCGCGGGTTGTCGCCAATCTTGGCACGCAGGTTCTTCACGTGGGAGTCTATGGTGCGCTCGTAGCCTTCGAAGTCGTACCCCAGCACCTTTTCCACCAGCTCCATGCGGGAATACACCCGGCCAGGGAAGCGGGAAAGCGTGGTCAGCAGCTTGAATTCGCTGGCGGTCAGGTCAACGTCTTTGCCATCCACCATAACCTTGTGACCCGTGACGTCTATGGTCAGTTCGCCGAACTCCAGCACTTCGCGCGACGGTTCGTTGCCGGCGTGGGCGCGGCGCAAAAGCGCGCGGGTGCGGGCCACCAATTCGCGCGGGCTGAAGGGCTTCACCAGGTAGTCGTCGGCGCCCAGCTCCAGGCCGATGATGCGGTCTTCCACTTCGCCTTTGGCCGTGAGCATGATGATGGGCACATCCGACGTGGTGCGGATTTCGCGGCATACGCGTTCGCCCGGCACGCGGGGCAGCATCAGGTCTAAGATGATCAGGTCGAAGTTGTGCTTGTTGAATTCGTCAAGCGCGTCTTGGCCGTCGCCCACCGCGGTCACCCAGTAGTTTTCGCGCTCCAGATACGCCGTCACGGCGTCGCGGATGGTCTTTTCGTCTTCCACTAACAGGATACGTCGCGCAGCTTCGTTGCTCATGGGTGCTCCTTTTCTTGCCGGGCGCGGCCTGCGCCGCTGGGCCGTTGGGGCCGTGTTTGCGTTTATTGTAGCAATTGCCCTTGCGCGCGCGCCGTTGCTGCTGGGAAATGACACAATAAACACCTATGACACCACGGAAGAAACATACCAGCTCCAACGGGCAGCCGCAGCGCGCCGCAGGCGGGCAGCCGCGGGCCGCGCGCCATGCGCGGGGTGCGGGCGGTACGCCGCAAGCGGGCCCCAGCGTGCGGCCCACGGTGCGCACCGTGCAGCAGGTTTCGCCCACGCTGCGCGCCGAAGCGCCCAGTTCGCTGGACAAAGGCGTGTTCACCATCCCCAATTCGCAGCTGGTGGTGTCGCGCCGGCACTTGCTGTACGGGGCCATAGGCGTGGGCGTTATTGCTGCCGGCACCACGGCGGCCGGGGCGTTAGGCCTGTTGGGCCACGACGACACCGCCGACCTGACCATCCTTTCGGTGCCCACTTCGGCGGTCACCACTTCCGAAGAGCTTTCCGAAGTGGAACTGAGCGCGCATTTCGGGCTGGTGGGCGACTTCGAGATGCCCTACGGCACGCTGGTGTGGTGCAACGACCCCGACGTGGCCGCCTGCCTGGTGCCCGGCGAAGCCGCCAAGCCGCTGACACAGGTGCAGCTTCTGTACCTGGGAAACGGCGGCACCAAGACCATTGTGGGGCAGGCCGTGGGCCAAGACGAAGGCTTCGAGATTTACGACGTGCGCGCCACGTCTGACGGCGTAGTTTGGACCGAAGCCGACATTTTGGAAGGCGTGTGGCGCGTTTACACCGCCCGCTTGGATTCCGACGGCGACCCGGTGGAATACGTGCGCGTGGACTCCGGCAATGCCGATTGGGAAACGCCCACGTTGGCCTTGGTGGGCAACAAGGCGTTTTGGCAAGTGATGCCACGTTCCAACGGCAACGCCGCCGCCAGCGATTCCGTGCTGAAGAAGGCCGTGGTGGGCACCACCAACGTGGACGTGGTGTATTCTTCGCCCGGCCGCATGGCCACGCCGCCGAACCCCACCTTGCACGGAGTGGTCATCACGCCGCGCACGCCCACGTCCGCTGTGCACTACCAGCTTACGTATGTGGACGCCGCTTCGGGCAGCGTGGTGGACACCATGGTGCTGCCCCAAGCCATGAAGCCCCTGGAAGCGGGCTACGGCAAGACCGGCTTCACGTTCTGCTTCGATGGCATTTACGACTACGGCGACGGCATTGCCAACCTGGGCACCTACGTGCCGCTGCAACGGGCCACCGGCGCCGACTACAACTACGTGCCTTGGTTCCGCTTCAGCCGCACGCCGGCGTGCGCACCGTGCTGGTGCGGTGACTACCTGGTGGTGAAGTCCACCCAGGCCGTGTGCGGCATCGACTTTTCCAGCAGCACCTACTTCGCCACCGACGTGCTGACCGGCTCGGCCGACTACGGCGACTTCTTGGCCACCACCGGCGAACAAGACATAATGGTGACGTTCGCCAACATAACCCGCAGCCTGATTAACCAAGCCGAAGAGCAACTATGCGCCGTCCGCGTATATGCCCCGCTGTAGGGGCGCGGCCTGCCTAGAACTCCAGCCCTTGCAGCTTTTCGAATACCACATCCTTGTGGGTCAGGAAGGCCCAGGGGTCGAAGATGGCGTCTAGTTGGGCGGCGGTCAGGGGGCAGTCGGGGTCGGCTTCCAGGCGTTCGCGGTAGGTGGGGCCGTCAACGGCCTGCTGGATGTCGTCCCACACGGCCATGGCGTTGCGCTGCACAGCCACGTAGGCGTCTTCGCGGGTCATGCCTGAGTCCACCAGCGCCAAGATGACCTTGGAGCTGAAGATGAGCCCGCGGGTGCGCCACAGGTTGTGTTCGCTTTTGTTGGTGTACACGTTCAGGCCGTCCAACATCCACTGCATTTTGCCGAACATGTAATCAAGCGCCGTGAAGCTGTCAGCCAGCGCCACGCGTTCCGCGCCGGAATGCGAGATGTCGCGTTCGTACCACAGGGCCACGTTGTCAAAGGCCACCTGCGCGTTGGATTTCACCACGCGCGCCAGGCCGCACACGCGCTCGGCCGTGATGGGGTTGCGCTTGTGGGGCATGGCGGAGCTGCCCTTTTGCCCCTTCGTGAACGGCTCTTCGGCTTCTATGACGTCGGATTGCTGCAGCAGACGAACCTGCATGGCAATGCTTTCCAGGGTGGACGCGGTCACGGCCAGGGCGCTCATCATTTGGGCGTGGCGGTCGCGCGCCAAAACCTGGGTGGACAGCGGGTCGGGCGTCAGGCCCATTTTTTCACACACGTAGCGCTCCACAAACGGGTCGATGCTGGAATAAGTGCCCACCGCGCCGCTGATGGCGCCCGTGGCGCTCACTTCGCGCGCCTGCTCCATGCGGGTCTGCGCGCGTTTCAAGGCCCATGCCCAACTGCCAAACTTCATGCCGAACGTCATGGGCTCGGCGTGGATGCCGTGCGTGCGGCCCACGCACAGAGAATCTTCGAACTCAAAGGCGCGGCGCTTGCAGGTTTCGCCAAGGGCCTTGATGTCTTCCAAGATGATGTCGGCCGCTTGGGTGATCTGGTAGGAAAGGGCGGTGTCGCCCAAGTCGCTGGAGGTCATGCCGTAGTGCACCCACCGGCTGGGCTTCTGTTCGCCCGCGGGCACTTCGGCGTCAATGTAGTTGGCCATGCAAGTGGTGAAGGCTATCACGTCGTGGTTGGTAACCTTTTCAATTTCGTCGATTTCTTCCACCGTGAAATTGGCGTGCGCGCGTATCCAGGCTGCTTCTTCCTTGGTGATGCCGCATTGCCCCAGCTCAGATTGGGCTTCGCAGGCCAGCACCTCAATTTCTTTCCAGATGGAAAACTTGTTTTGCAGCGTCCAGATGTTGCCCATGGCAGGCCGGGTGTAACGATTGATCATAAGAAGCGCCCTTCCAGTAGATTGCATAGCCCTTCCATTATAGGGTTTGAGCCGGTTCCAGGGGGGACCAGGGCGCAAAAAGGCCGGTCGTGAACGAATGGGGCGAACGAGAAAAAGTAAAATGCTAATCGTGAACGAATTGGCTTAGGGAATCAGGAGCTTAGGGCGCAAAAAGGCCGGTCGTGAACGAACAAAAGGCCTTTTTGACCGTTTGCGGGCGCATGTCAAGCAACCAATTCGTTCACGATTAGCATTTTACTTTTTCAGCAGAAGCCCATTCGTTCACGACCGGCCTTTTTACGTCCCGCCTCTGGGAGTGGTACGATGGGGACGGTTCTAAGTGAGCGTGACAGAGGTCACTTTGAAAGGGGCTTAGCGTCCCGCGCAGCGCCGACTGGTTCCGCCGTTTGGCAAAACGGCGGAACTACAACCCGCGGATCACGCTGCGGACTTCGTCTATTACGTCGCTATCGGCTATTACTATCAGGCGGTCGCCGGAATGGATGACGGTTTCTTCGCCTATCACTTCCACGCCGTCAGCGTCGGCCGTGGCCACTATCAGGGAACCTTCCGGCAGCGGCACGTCCATCACTTCTATGCCTTCGGGATTGAAGCGCATGCGCGGCACGGTCACCTCGGCCAAGGCCACGTTGCTTTGCGCCAGCGAGCTGACGATGCTGATGCCGCCAAGCATGGCCTCTTCTTCGATGTAGTTGGCAATCAGCGTGGTGGAGTTGATGCTTTCAATGCCCACCGCGCGGAAGATGCGCTGGTTTTTGGGGTTGTTCACGCGGGCCACGGCGCGCGGCGCGTTGAACACGCGCTGGGCAATCTCGCACGACACCAAGTTGGCGTCGTCGAAGCCGGTGGCCGCCACAAACACGTCGGCCCGACGGATGCCGGCGTCTTCCTGCACGCGGGAGTCGCAGCCGTCGCCGCAGATGACCAAGCAGGGGCCGTCGAACTGCTCGGATAGCGTATCGGCGGTTTCCAGGTCCTTTTCGATGATGGCCACTTCATTTCCCGACTTCAGCAGCGTGGAAGCCAAGTATTCTCCCACCTTGCCGCCGCCCATGATGATCACATACATTGCCGCGCCTTCGCCCCCTAGTTTTGCATGTACGGCGAAAACGCTTGCACCAGCTCGCGTCGCACGCAGGCCAAAATGGAATCCCCGTGGTAGAGCACGGAATTCTTGTTGGGAATGGAACTGATGGAGCCGTCGCCGCGCTCGAAGGCCACGATGCGCACGTCGTGTTCGCGCTCCAGGTCCTTCGCGCGGATGGATTTCTTCCCCAGCGGCGCCAGGTTCAGGGAAAACTCAAGCACCTCGAAGTCGCCGAACGTTTCCTTGTACGCCCCGTGACCCGAAGAAATCTTGGACACCATCTCTTCGGCCACCAAGGTGGTGCCGCACACGTAGTCCAGGCCCAGCTGGGAATACGCGCGCTCGTGGTCGGGGTTGTACAGGCGCGCCATCACGTGGGGCACGTGGAACAGGCGCTTGGCCACTTCGCAGGTCATCAGGTTGGCGGTGTCGGACGCGGTCACGGCGGCCAAAATGTCGCACTCCTCAACGCCGGATTTCACCAGCACCTCTTCGTCGAAGCCCACGCCCATCACGGTTGAGCCGTTGAAGCCTTGGCCCAGGTTGCGAAACGAATCCGCCACGCGGTCCACCACGCTCACGTTGTGCCCGCCGTCTGAAAGGGTGGTTGCCAGCTGCGATCCCACGCGTCCGCAACCAACGACAATCACATTGCTCACGGTGCCCTCAATTCTGTAGGGAACTTAAATCAGCTGCATTTGGCTGATGGTGTTGTTATACCAGTGTTGGGTGTTCGGCGGGCAGTATTTTGCCGCGAACGCATACGTGATGGAGTAGCCGTACGCGGAAGCCAGGCCGGCCACATGCGCGTTGATGGCTTCCGACCAGCTGCTCCAGCTGGAACTGCCCCAACCCCAGGCGTTGTGCGGCAAGAAGCAGTTGAAGCCGTTGCCGCTTTCGGTGTTGGAAATGGCGGGCGACCAACGCGGGTCCACGCCGTATTCCCAGGCGGCGGCGGCGAACGTTTCGCCGTAGCCAGCCAACACGCTGTGGGACAGGTACGCATCAATGCGGGCGCCCCATTCGGCAATGAAGGCTTCCTTGCCCACGCTGAAATCCACGCTGCCAACGGCATTCACGGCGCCGTCGCCCATGGCGCGCCATGCGGCTTCGTTGGCGGCTGCTTGGTCAATCTTTTCCTGCTGGGCACGACGTTCGGCCTCTTCAGCGGCGCGGCGTTCGGCTTCGCGGCGTTCTTCCACCTTGTTCACGCCCACCATCACGTCGTAGTTCACAGAGGTGGCCAACACGCTGGTTTCAGCTGTGTCCGTCACGGCCAAGGGGGCTTCACTGTACGCGGCGGTGGCGTCGGTTTCGGAAATGTTTGCCACCGAAGCGGTAAGGGAAGCCGTGGACTTGCCTATGCCGAAGGTGGTGGCTTCGCCGCTTGACCGGTCGGCCACGGCGAAGGTGGGGGCAACAACGGTGGCCGCAGCAATGGCAACCACAACCGCTGCAGCTGAAACTGCGGCGATCACCGTGTTGCGTATGTTCTTGCTGGCAGAGCCCACGTGTTCCCTTTTCTCTTCATTGCAGACAAAAACACCCCAGACCGCAGATGCGGCGACAGCGTAGTTTGAGTTAAGAATGATTGCTGCCCGTAAACGGCTGATATGTTTTGGTCGAACTATTCTACCCTAAGTTGGCCGGCTACACAACTTTTGTCACGCGGACCCGTTGAATTCGGCGGCGGCGCATGCCTTCAATCTTGAAAGTGAAATTGTCCACCTCGGTCATATCCCCAGCTTGGGGCACCGATTCGAACTTGGTGAGCAGCCACCCGGCCAAGGTTTCGTAATCGTCACTTTCTTCCACGGGCCACCCCAGGGAAAGGGCCTCTTCCACCGGCAAGCGGCCGTCGGCCACCCACTGGTCCTTGCGGGTCACGCGCAGAAAGCCGCGTTCTTGGTCGGATTCGTCGGCAATTTCGCCCACGATTTCCTCCACAATATCTTCAATAGTTATCAAGCCGCCCGTGCCGCCGTATTCGTCAACCACTATGGCCATCTGCTGGTGCGTGTCGCGCATTTCGGTGAGCAGCGGAATCAGGTCCTTCGTTTCGGGCACGAACAGCGCCTGGTAGGCGTAATCGCCCACGTTGTCTTCGCTTTGGCCGTCCAACAGGGCGGGCACCAGGTCTTTGAAGTGCACTATGCCAATAATGTGGTCGTAGTCTTCGTGGTACACCGGCAGGCGCGAAAAGCCCGTGCCGCGCATGCGGTCGGCGGCTTGGCGCACGGTTTCGTTGTCCTGCACCAGTATCATGTCCACGCGGGGCTGCATGGCCTCTTCGGCGCGCATGTCTCCCAGGTTGATGATCTCGTGAATCATGCGCTTCTCGTCGTCTTGCAGCTCTTCGTTTTCGGTGACCAGGCTGCGGATTTCTTCTTCGGACACGTCCTGCGCGTCGGTTTTGTACTTGCAGCGTGCGCCGTAAAACGCCAGCACGGCGGCGGCCGCAATCAGCAATACAGCAATCACGAACGTAACTATGACCAGGGGATTCATGTGCAAGCTCCTAAAGATGCCTTAGTAGTAGCGGAAATAGGCCGCGCAGCTTCCTTCGCTGGAGACCATACAGGGGCCCACGGGGTTTTCGGGGGTGCACACCGTGCGAAACAGCGGACATTCGTTGGGCGCCAGGTGTGCGCGCAGAACGTCGCCGCAGCGGCAGCCCTTGTGGTCCTGGGTGGGCTCCACCTGCGGGTTCAGGCGGGCAACGGCGTCGAAGTGCGCGTATTCCGGGCGCAAGGTGTACCCGCTGCCGGGGATTTCGCCCAGGCCGCGCCAGGTGGCGGTGCAAGTGTCAAACACCTCTTCGATGGCGGCCAAGGCCACGGGGTTGCCTTCGGGCATCACGCCACGGGAATAGGCAATCTCAATCTCGGCGCGGCCTTCGTGCAGCTGTCGCAGCAGCATGGCCACACCTTGCAACACGTCTACGGGCTCAAAGCCGGTGATCACGCCGGGGATGCCGTAGCGCTGCGCCAAGAATTCGTAGGGCGCGCTGCCTATGATGGTGCTCACGTGACCGGGCAGAATGAGCGCGCTCACCTGCAGCTGCGGGTCGGCCACAATCTGCTCCAGGGCGCCAGGCATGTTCTTGTGCGCGCCGAACACGGTGAAGTTGCCCAAGCCCAGCTGCTTGGCGCGCTTGACGGCCATGGCCACCAGCGGCGTGGTGGTTTCGAAGCCCACTCCCACGAACACCACCTGGTTGGCGGGGTTTTCCTGCGCTATGCGCAGGGCGTCAAGCGGCGAATACACAATGCGCACGTCGCGGCCGGCGGCCTGTTCGGCCAACAGGGAAGACGTGCTGCCGGGCACGCGCGTCATGTCGCCGAAGGTGGTCACAATCACGCCGGGTATGCGCGCTAGGGCAATCACGGTGTCTATGTCTTTGTTGGCCGTCACGCACACCGGGCAGCCCGGGCCGGAAGCCAAGCGCACGCCTTCGGGCATCAGCGACCGCAGCCCGTTGCGCGCGATGGCCACCGTGTGCGTGCCGCACACTTCCATCAGCGTGGCGCCGCCGGCCGGGGCCATCTTCTGGATGGATTCCACCAGGCCGCGCGCCAATGCTGGGTCTTTGAACAGCGAAAGGTCCATGCCGCTTCCCTACCCCGCCGCCTGCAGGTCTTCTCCCACCAGTTCGGGGAATTGCTTTATAAGGTCTATGGTTTCCTGGGCGTTTTCTTCGTCCACAATTTCTATGGCGAAACCCGCATGCACCAACACGTAGTCGCCCACCTGCGCCAAAGGCGTTAGGTCCACCGAAATCTCACGGGACACGCCCAGGATGTCCACCTGGGCCAGGTTCTGTTCTTTCAGCTGTGTGATGTGCGCCGGGATGGCCAAACACATGGTTGTTCTCCTTTAGGCGGGCGCGCCGCCGTTTTCTTCGCTGCGTTGTTCGGTTGCTGCATGCCATGCTATCACGGCTTGGCCCAAAGAAACACCGCCATCGTTAGGCGGCAGTTCCTTGTTCAGCACCACCGTGAAGCCTTGGTTGGCCAACGCGGGCACCACGGCTTCCATCAGCGTGCGGTTCATGAACACGCCGCCGGTCAGCGCCACGGTGGCAACGCCGTACAGCGCCTGCACCAGCTGCGCCACCTGCACCACCACGGCGGCGAAGGCCTGGTGGAAGCGCGCGGCTATGACGCCGGGGTCCACACCCGCGGCCAGGTCATCCAGCGCGGCGGCGAACGCGGGGGCGGCGTCTAGCAGCAGCACGGAGGTGTCTTGCGCGGTGCTGGTTTCCGTGGCTTGGTTTTTCACCACGGCCAAGGCGTAACGTTCGTCGAAGGGCACGCCGGGCGCGGCGGCGGCTTCCAGGCGGATGGCCGCTTCGCCTTCGTAGGTGGGGTGCGGGCATATGCCTAACAGGGCGGAAAGCGCGTCGAACAGGCGGCCGGCCGAAGACGTGTAGGGCGTGTTCAGGCCCTGTTCTATCATGGCGTCCAGCAGCTGCGTACTTTGCCCCAGTTGTTCCAGGGCGCTTGCGGCCGCGGGGTGTTCCAGCAGGTCGTAGGCCCACAGCACGCCGTAGGCCATGCGCAGCGGGTTTTTCACCGCCGCCGCGCCGCCAGGCATGGGCACGTAAGCCAAGTTCGCGAAGCGTTCGAAGTTTTCGCAGTTGGCCAACAGCACTTCCCCACCCCACACGGCGCCGTCAACGCCATAACCGGTGCCGTCGAAGGCGAAGCCGCACACCGGGCCCGCCACGCCGGCTTCCGCCAAGGCCGCCACCACGTGCGCGTGGTGGTGCTGCACGTTGGCGCGGGGTGTGGACTGTTTTGCGGCCCACTTGCTGGACAGGTATTCCGGGTGCATGTCGAAGGCCAGCAAGGTGGGAGTTTCTTGGAACAGGCTGGTCAGGCGGTCTTTTGCCTGCAGCCAGGCGTCGTAGGTTTCGGCGTTTTCCAGGTCGCCCACGTGCTGGGAAACGAAGGCTTGGTTGCCGCGCAGCAGGCACACCGTGCTTTTTTGTTCTGGGCCCACGGCCAACACGCAGGGGCTTTCACCCCGCGCGGGCAGCACCGCTTCGCCCAGCGTGATGGGCGCCGGGGCATACCCGCGGGCGCGACGCAGCACTTGCACGGCCGTGCCAGCGGCACCGAAGTCCAACACGCGCACCACCGAATCGTCGAAGCGGGAAAGCACCGGGCGACTGTTGCCCAAGAAGGCGTCCGCCACGCCGGCCAGGCGCTGCCGGGCCTGGTCGTCGTCGGTTTCGATGGGTTCGTCGTGCACGTTGCCCGAAGTCATGACCAGCATGCGGCCGCCGGCGGCTGCGAAGTCGTGCAGCAGCAGGTGCTGTACCGGCGTGTAGGGCAGCATCACGCCCAGTTCCGGCAGGTGGTCCGCCACACCGGGCGCCAATTGCGCGTCTGCGCGTTTGTGCAGCAGCACTATAGGCCGCACCGCGCCGGTAAGCAGTTTTTCCTCTTCGGGGCTTACTTCGCACACCGTGCGCACGGTAGCGCAGTCGGCCATCATCACGGCGAAGGCCTTGCCGTCGCGTGCTTTGCGCTGCCGCAGCGTGGCCACGGCCTGCGGATTGTCCGCGTCGCACGCCAAGTGGAAGCCGCCCAGGCCCTTCACCGCCACTATGCCCCCGCGTTTCAGCAGGTCAACCGCCGCGGCGAAGATGGCGTCGCTTTCGGCCCGCGTGGTGCCCCAGGCAACGGTGGCCGGGGCCGCGCCCGCGGCCGGGGCCGCGCTTGGGGACGCGCCCGCGCCCGCAGCCGGGGACGCACCTGCGCCCGCGGCCTCCCCTGCGCGCGGCTCCACCACGCTCCAGGAAACCTTCGGGCCGCAGTCCCAGCAGGCGTCCGGCTGCGCGTGGAAGCGCCGATCGGCCGGGTTCGCGTACTCCTGCGCGCAGGCTTCGCACATGGGGAACGCCTTCATGCTGGTGCGTGGCCGGTCGTACGGCAACCGGTCGATGATGGTGAACCGCGGCCCGCAGTTGGTGCAGTTGATGAACGGGTACCGGAAACGCCGGTCGGCGGGGTCGAACAGTTCGCGTTCGCAGTCTGCGCAGGTGGCCAAGTCGGGCGACACCAGCGTGGTCTGCTGTACCGCGGCCTGTTCGGACTGCCTAATTTCGAAAGTGGTGAAGTCTTCCAGCGGCACCTCGGTCAGCGTGATTTCCTTCACCTGGGCCGCCGCCGGGGCGTGCTCGCTCAGTTCCAGCACGAATTCGTCCACCAACGCGCTTTCGCCTTCGGCATGGATGTGCACGCCGTCGGTGGCGTTCAAAACCCACCCACTTATCAGGTATTTCTTCGCCAACCTATAGACAAAGGGGCGGAAACCCACCCCTTGTACTATGCCGGTTACGTGTATGCGCAGCGCGTCTGTCATAGGTTAGGCGTCGGCCTTCACGGCGGCGCGCAGTTGTGCCAGCAGCAAGCGCAGCGTGACGGCCGCGTTGTTGGGCAGATGCACGTGCACGCAGCGGCGCCCGCGGTTGGCCAGCGTCACGAAGTCGCCCACGGCCTGGGATTTCGCCAGCGCGCCCAAGCTGTCCGCTTCGTTGCGCAGCGGCACGTCAATGGTTTCTTCGGCGGAAAGAATCAGGAACACGCCTTCGTTGGGGCCACCCTTTTGCAGCTGGCCGGTGGAGTGCAGGTAGCGCGGGCCTATCTCCAGCGAACTGAACACGCCGTAGGCTTCGGCCACTTCGTGGCGCATGGCTTCCAACGCTTCGCGGCGGCCTTCGCCGTCAAAGGGCAGAAACGCGTTGATGGCGAAGAAGTCGCCGGGGCGGATGCTGCCCACCAGCTGCTGGATTGCCTGCGGCAGCGTGGTGGCGCCGGCGAACTGCTCGCTCACGCGCACTTCGGCCATGCCGCCATCCAGGGCGCCCTCAAACGGCTGCGTGAAGCTGGGTTCGGGCATGCCGTCGCGCAGGATGTCAAGCACCACGGCCTTCGCGGACGCCACGTCGGGCTGGTCGAAGGGGCACACCTGCATCAGGTAGCCGCACATGGCTGTGGCGTATTCCCACAGCACGAAATGCTCAATCAGCTCCTCGGCCGATTCGATGCGATACGTGGCCTTCGGCATTTCGGGGCTTATGCAGGCCACGGCGGCGGCGAAGTCGTTGCCTTCGTCGGGCAGGTCGTATTCGGTTTCATACACCACGGCGCTGCGGTCGCCTGCGTCAGAGGCTAACAGCAGCGAATCAACTTCCACGTTGGGCAGAATGCCTTTGCCCTGCTTGCCCACGCTTTCGGCCACCAACTGTTCAATCCACAGGCCCAACACGCGGCCGCGCTTAGGCGTCACGAAGCTGAACTTGTCGCGGCCGTTCACGTAGCCGTCGTACAGGAAGGCGGCCAACTGGATGGCCGGGTTGTCCAGCGAATCTTCGCTGCAACGGGCTTCGGCGGCCTTGCCGTGCTCTATGACGGCGTTCAGGTCCAGGCCAATCAGAGCCGCCGGCAGCAGGCCGAACACGGAAAGCGCGCTGAAGCGGCCGCCCACGGTGGGTTCGCCCGGCAAAATGGCCAGCCAGCCTTCTTCGGTGGCCTGCTGTTCCACCTTGCTGCCCGGGTCGGTGATGGCCACCAGGTGCTTTACGGTTTCTTCGGGGGCCATGACGGTTTCCAGGTAGTCGCGCACGGCGCTCAGCATCAGGCGCGGCTCTATAGTACCGCCGCTCTTCGACGCCAGTATGAACAGGGTCTTTTCGGGTTGTATGCCCGCCAGGTTCTTGCGCAGGCGCACCGGGGAATCACTGTCCATGGTTTTGAACGTCACGCGGTTGTTCTTCTTGTTGTACTTGGAAATGGTCATGGGTGCTTGGGTGGACCCGCCTTGGCCTATCAAGCACACGTATTCTATGCCGCTCGCCACAATTTCGTCAGCCAGCTGCTGCACCTTTTCCACCGGGTAGGGCGGGTTGGAGGCCAAATCTGCCCAACCCATGAAGTTTTGCGCCACCTGCTGCGCTTCAGGCGAAAAATCGTACAGCGTGGCGTCTTTGGCGTGCACGCGGCTGGCTGCGGCATTTGCTACCAGGGTTTGTGCGGACGGATAGGTCTTGTCCATAATGCCGGCAATCATGAGTCCTCCTTTATACCAGCAAGGGCGCCCTCAAGCGCCCTTTTTACCTGTGGTGCCCCCTGTTGCGCCTAAATGCCCAGGGCCTTTTTCAAGGCAGAAACGCGGCGGCGCGAAACGGGTATTTTTTCGTCGACTTGGTTAAGCGTCAGCAGCAAGGTGCCGCCGGAAACGGCCTCCACTTCTTCCACCAGCGAAAGGTTCACCAGGTAGCCGCGATGCACACGGAAGAAGCCGTGGCCTTCCAGGCGTTTTTCCAGGTGGGCCAAGCTGACGGTGCTGAAGAAGCGGTCGGTGTCCGTTTGCAGGTACGCATAGTCGTCACGCGCCATCACGAAGCGGATTTTGTCCACGTTGATCAAAATCTTCTTGCCGGCCTTTTCCACCGGGATACGTTCGGACCGCTGGGCCTTCGCATGCAGCGTCACGTGTTCGGTCACGCGCGCAATGGCCTGCTCCAGGCGGTCGGTTTCCACCGGTTTCACCAGGTAATCGATGGCGTTCACCTTGAAAGCTTCCAACGCGAATTCGCTGTAGGCGGTAACGAACACCACCGCGGGCGGGAACTTCAGGTGCTGCAGGGCATCTGCCAGCTGCAAGCCCGTGGCTTCCGGCATGTTCACGTCCAAGAACATGACGTCGCACGGATATTCCTTCAGCTTCTCAATGGCCTCGCGGACGCTGGCAGCTTCCGCCACCACGTCTGTCTGACCAATTTCGTCTAGCAGGAACCGCAGTTCCGACCGGGCAGGCGCTTCGTCATCAACGATTATGGCTTTCAGCAACGTTGAATCTAAGCTCATACTTCTTCTCCTGTTGTTTATCTTCTTCGAAAGCGCGGCGCACAAAGCGCTGCCTTTCGAGAACAATCCACCGCACACCATACCACAGTTGCCCCCATTCGTCATGTGGTGCGCGAAAACAAAGGGCATTCCCTGCGAAGAAAAGGCGCGTGTCTGGGATCGTTTGCAGAAATTTGGCAGAATCCGCCTTGGAAAAGAAAACAGGCCAGAAGTTTTATAAGCTTCTGACCTGCGTAAATGCCTGGTGCGCCATGAGGGATTCGAACCCCCGACGTACTGATTCGTAGTCAGTCCCTCTATCCAGCTGAGGTAATGGCGCGTTAAATGCAGCGTCAGACATTATGACGCGCAAAAACACCCCTGTCAATGAAAAGTTTGAAAAAATGGAGCGGGTAACGGGACTCGAACCCGCGAATGATGGCTTGGGAAGCCATTGCCTTACCACTTGGCGATACCCGCTCATAGCAGCATCTGCTGACGCCGCTAGATTATAAAGAAGCAACCCCCCACTTGCAAGGGGCGTGAAAAAGACGACAAGAGCCCGGGTCACTTGTCGTCTTTTCCGAAATGATTACTTCCCCCATTGTTGGCAAAGTCAGTGAGCGCAACTCTTTAAATAGAGCGAAGCAGCTCCATTATGAAGTCGCTGGCTTCTTCTAGGGTGCGCTGGTCTACGTTTTCGGCCACGTCGGCGGCTTCACCGAACAGCGCCGGCTTTGCGCCTTCCATGCCTGCAACGTGCATGGCTTGGCAGCCGTGGGCGTTGGCGTAGGACGTGGCGCTGTCGTTCCAGGTCATAGCCACGGTGGGAACACTGATGCCTAGCACCTGGGAAGCCTTGCGCACAAAGCGCTTCATGCGCGAAGACGACTGCACGGCCTTCAGCGACCCTTCGGGCGACACCAGCGAAAGGCGGCCGGACCCCACGCTGTCAAGCTCTATGATGATGGCGCCGCGCAGCTCGTCGTGATGCGCGTCTATGAAGGCCTTCATGCCGGCATTGCCGTCCAGGTCAGACCCCAAGGCCACAAACCACACTTCCTTTTGGATGGCGGGGTTTTGGAACTGGGCAACCGCCTGCTGGTCGTCGGCAAAGGCTTCAGCCGAAAGGTTTAAGCCCAGGCCTGCGAATTCGCTGCGGTACGGCCTGCGCGTACGACCGCCGGCGCTTTCACCGGACCCGTCAGAACGGCGGGACCTACGTCCACGGCTTTCGGGCTCGGGCTCGAGCTCGGGCACAAACTGGTCGTCCGGCTGCTCATACGGCTGGTCGTCGTAGTAGGCGTCTTGCTGGTAGGGGTCGGCGTAGTCGCCGTCCGCGTATGCTTGGTCGTCGTACTGTGGGTCGTAAACGCCCTGGTCATCGTATTCCTGCGGGTCCTGCGCTTCGTCTTTCTTGCCAAACGGCAGCCGGTCCTTCATGTTGGAGAAGGCACCGCCTTCCCACCGGCGCGGCGCGTAATCGTCAAAGCCATCGTCTTCTTGCTCGCTGAAGTGGTCTTGGTAGTCGTAATCATCAAAGTCTTCTTCGCGCAGCCCTTCGGTGCGGATGGCAGAATTGTCGAAAGCCGTGGTGGCACCGGCATCCCAGCCGCCATCGCCCCAGCTGTCCGCCGACTCCGCGAAGTCCTGTTCGCTCACCTGCACGAAGTCCTGTGGTGCGGGGGCAACGGGCGCCACGTAGTCGGGGGTCTTCTTCTTGCGGAAGCGACCAAAGAAGCCGCCGAAGCGGGAACGCGGCATGTCCACGTAATCCGGGCCGGCATAAGCACCCGATTCCGTGAAGTTCTCTTCAAAAGCGGAATCGTCGGCGTCGTCGATGAACAGGTCCTCTTCTTCCTGTTCAGCCTCAACCACCAACGTTTCTGCCACCGGGGCAAACGACCCCGTCATGCCGGCAGAACCCGACCCGCCAGCAGAAACGCTGGGCATGGCGCCGGAAAGCGAAGGCAGCACCAGCGAAGGCCTGTCCGCGGTTTCACCCGCAGCCTCGCCTTCTTCTGCGCCGATGGTGGGCAGCATGTTCAACAGGCCCTTTGCCGCCACCTTGCCATCAGATGCCGCGGCGGCGTCCGCCAAGGGAGCCCGCTGCTGCTTCATTTCCTCAAGC
Organism: Coriobacteriia bacterium; assembly: GCA_030523425.1. GTDB lineage: Bacteria > Actinomycetota > Coriobacteriia > Coriobacteriales > Eggerthellaceae > JAUNIP01. The sequence continues at coordinate 11,703 of JAUNIP010000016.1, read as the reverse complement.
GGCGCCAGGTTGGTTGCGAACACGTCCGGCAGTACCACCGGCGCACGAGTGGGCTTAGGCGCAGCATCTTGCTCTTCGAAGTCGATGAAGTCGTCCACCGCTTCGGAAGGCTGGTCGTCTTGTTCTTCGGCGTACGCGCTTACGGTCACGCGGTCGCCGTCGCGCAGCTGCCGCATTTCGCCGCTCAAGAAGGCGGGCAGCTTGACTTCGGGAGCCGTGGGAATGTCGCCCACGCTTTCGATGAGCACCGAAGAAAGAATGTCTTCCCCTTCCGCCACGTGCCCTTGCGGCATTTCGCTAACAGACTGGGCGTCGGGCTGGGCTTGTGCGGGTGCAGCCTGGGCAGCAGCTTCGGCGGCCGCGGCAGCTTCGGCGGCAGCCTGGGCAGCGGCCTGCTCTTCGGCGGCCGCGGCAGCCTGGGCAGCGGCTTCGGCCTGGGCGGCGGCTTGCGCGGCAGCTTCGGCGGCAGCCTGCGCTTCGGCTTGGCGCTGCAAGCCCGCTTCTAACGCGTCGGCGTAGCGGGAACGCTGGATGTTTGAATCATCGCCGGTCTTTTTGGCCTTGGCCTGGGCAGACTTGAACCAAGAAGGAACGTCGTCTTCCGCGGACGCAGCGGGGGCGTCATACGCGGGAGCAGCCGGGGCAGGGGCCGCAGCAGCGGCAGCGGTCATGGAAGCCGCACCTAAAGCCGAAGCCACAGCCACCACGTTGGACGTGGGCGCTTCGGCAGCGCCCTCCCCCGCGGCAGGCACAGCGGCCGGCTCAACGTCTACTGGCTTGAACGTGGCCGTTTCAGCAGCGCTGAGTGCTCGCGAAATCGTAGCCGGGGCGGCTTCCGGCGCCGCCTCGGTCGCGGCGTCCGACGTGGGCGCAACCTGGTAGGCAAGCTGGGCACCTTCCGGCACCAGCCCCTGGTCGTAGGCTTCCTGTTCGCCGTGCACCACAGGCTGCTGGCTTTCGTCGAATTCGGGAACATAGAACGCGCTTTCCGCCACGCGCTGGGCAACTTCCAGCATCACGGCGGGGCCAGCGGCGCTGGAATTAGCGCCGTCGTTGTAGGCGGCCGTCTGGGACAGCAGCTTCAGCACCAGCGGCAAGGCCACGCACAGCATGGCCACAATGGTGACCACGTTGAAGAAGATGGCCGCGCCGCCTTCGGGGTTCAGCGCGAAAATAGCGCGGATGACCAGCCACACAAACAAAAACACGGTGGCCCAGCCGGACACGCGCCCGGCAATGCCCAGACCCTTCAGAAGGGCGGGCTTCAGTTCCGGGCGAACCTTGCCGCTGTCGTAGCGCGCCACCACCACAATCTTGCGCTTGCGGCCGCGCACGTCGGCCGTTTCTACTTCCGGCTTGTACTTCGCAATCACGTTTTGGCTTATGCCCCTGCGCAAGAAACGTGAAATCAGCGGCTTGTCCAGGAATTCGCACACAAACAGCACGGCACCCAACAAGGCCAAGATAAGCCCGGGGATGGCCAATGCGGACGTGATCATGAACAGCAGCGCGCCCACCAAGGAAAGCGCGGCCCACACCAACGGCGTGGTGCAGTTGCCCGTTGCACCGTCGAATTCTTCAATTTCGGCAGGAAGCTGGGTTTGTTTCTGGAAGCTTTCCTGTATGTACAGCGCCGCTTGCTGCTCTTCTTCTGTTCCCGCAGGTCGCGGCCCTATTTCTTGCGCCAGATACGTTACGTGATCAATCATGTTCGGCATTGGTTTGCCTTTCGTTTTTCTGATAATAGGCACACGTGTCCAACGGTCCGTAGACACATGTAATGAACAGTATACGCTATTTTGCAGCAGAACTGTAGTAACTGCGCAAGGTATCGTCGGCACTGCCAGCGGCGTTGCGCTGCTGGGTGTAGGTTTCCACCGTGGGGGCCACATCCACGGTATAGGCCTCCTCTATGGGCGCAGAAGGATTGCTGGGCAGCTTCAAGGCCCAATCGGTGGCTTCGGCGTCTGCCTTGGAATAGGCGTCTTGTTCGGCGCGGGCCACGTCCAGGTCTTCCACCTTCAGGGCCTCTATGGCGGCTTTTGCGTGGTCAAGGGCCGTCAGGCGCGCGTCCAAGTAAGAAAGATACGGGGCCATGTCTGCATAGGTGGCCGTTTGGTTTAGCGTGGTCATTACGTATTGCACCTGCTGGAAGGCCGAAATGACCTCGGTTATGCCTTCGGTTGCCTTGTTCAGGTTTTCTTCGGTGGGGTCAAGCAGCAGCGTGGCGTTTTCGCGGGCTTGCGCGTCGGCTTTCAGCAGGTCCTCCCAGGCCGCGTTGACCGTGGCCGCTTCTTGCTTTTCCGTCAGCAGGGCGCCCACCAGCACCAACCCGCTGTCGCACATGCCCTGCCGCGCCTCTATGGCCTTGCCGGCCTGCACGGCGGCTTCCTTGTCCACTTCGTTTTGCAGGCCCGCGGCGCCTTGTTGCAGCAGCGACTGGGCGCGCTGCAGCGTCAGCTTGGTCTGCGGAAGGCTGGTCTGCAGGCTTTGCAGGGTTTCAACGGCGCCTTCTTCGTTGGGCATGGCCAACACGTTGCTCAGCTGTACCAACGTTTCGTCCGCTGCTTCTATTTGGGCCAGCGCCTGGTCTAACACGGCCACGTGTTTTTGCTGTTCAAGGCTGTTTTGGTGCAGGAAATACCCCGCCACGGCGCACGCGATTGCCACCACCAGCACCAAGCCACCTATCAGTGCCGCACGCTGAACCCGGCGGCGTGCCTTTTTCTGCACCACGCGCTGTTCCATGCCCTGCTGGGGCATGCTCGCAATGCTTTTTTCGGTGCGGGGCTTGGCGTGGCGGCCCAAGCTTGCAGCTTCGGCTTGGGCCCGCAGCTGCGCGGCCTGGGCCTTCGCTTCGCGCTTGGCCTGCTTTGCTGCCTGCTTGCGCGCGCGGGCGTCCTCGGCCGGCGCAGCTGGCGCGGCGGCAGTAGGCGCGGCGGCAGGCTGCGAAAGGCCGGTGCCGGAAGATTCGCCTTCTTGGAGGCTCAGGCCCGAAACGGCGCTGCTGGAAACCGCTATGTTGCTGGATTCGTTGCCGTCTAGGGTGAACAGGCTGATTTCGCCTAGCTTCTGACGAGGGGCTTCGCCTTGTTCGGCGTCTAACACATCACGCGCGGCGTCAAGCACGCTCAAGGAAACTTCGTTGGAGGACCCCTGCGTGCCGCGCTTGATGTGGGCGCCCTTCGACAGGCTGCCTTTTTTGCCGAACAGCGCCATCAGTCGCTCCGCCTGCCGTTTGCTATGTCTTGGGCAATTTCGGCGCAGGTCAGCACCTTCACGTTTTTGCTGGGCATGGAATTGATGAACGCCTTGCCGTAGCTTTTCGTCAGCAGGCGACGGTCAGCCAAGATGAGCACGCCGGTGTCGTGTTCGGTGCGGATCAGGCGCCCTGCTGCCTGCTTGGTCTCAATGACCGCGGCGGGCAGCACGTAGTGGCGCCAGGCGTTGTCGTCGCGGGTGGCGCGTTCGCAGGAAAGCGGGTCGGAAGGCTTGGCGAAGGGCAGCTTGGGGATGATGACGCCCCGCAGCGTGCTTCCAGGCGCGTCGAAGCCTTCCCAAAAGCTTTTCAGCGCGAACAGCGAAAGGCTTTCGTCTTTCAGGAAGTCGTCCCGCAGGCCCTTCACGGAAACGCCCCACTTTTGGCACACCAAGCGCAGGCCTGCTTCCTTTAGGGCGGGATTCACCTGGTCAAAGCAGCTTTCCATTTCCTTTCGGTTTGTGAACAGCGTCAGCATGGACCCGCCTTGGGCCACGTGCACCACGCGCAGGAAGTGCTGCAGCGCCGGCAGGTACGCCAAGTCGTTGGGTTCGGGCAGGTCGCTGGGGATGTAGACCGTCATGTTCTTGTCGAAGTTGTAGCTGGAATCAAGCTTTAGCGTGCGCGCCCTTGCATGTTCGGACGCGTTCAGCCCCAAGGCCTGCTCAAACGCGGAAAACGCGTTGTTCACCGTCAACGTGGCCGAAGCGAAGATGATCGAATGGGTGCGCTGGTACAGCCGCTCGTCCAGTTCGCTGCTCACGTTCACCAGCAACGCTTCCAGCCGCTCCCCCACCTTGTCCTTCTTGCGGTTCAGGGTGGCCGAATACGCGAACTCGTCCCGCGCGGGGCCTAGCACCACCTCCGCGGCGGAAAGCAGGTCCTTGCAGTTCATGGTCAGCGACGCTATGTCGCGCTGCACGTTGGACGCCTCGTCGAAGTCTTCCAGGTAGGCCACCACGTCCTGCGCGGCGCGAATCAGCTTGTCTAAGGCTTCGCACAGGTTGCGGCCCTTGCCCGCCAACGTGCTAAACGTGGCGCTATTGCGCACCTGGTCGTTGATCCACAGCTCGAAGATTTCGTAGCCTTTGCCGCGTTTTGCCTGGTCAAAGTACAGCAGGTCCTTCATGTGCTTCACGAAGTCCAGGCCGGTTTCCGCGAATGACTCCCCCGCTGCCTTCGCCTTAGCCGTCAAGGCATACAGCAGCGTTTGCGCCTCTTCGCCGCAGCTGCCGGCAACCACGCGTTCGGCACGCACAAAGGGATTGCGCGCGGGTTCCGTTGTGCGCAGGCGGTTGGCCACACGCAGGATGTCTTCGGCAGCCAGTGTCAGGGAAAACGCACGGCGCGCCTCGGTTTCGGCGCCGTGGGCTTCGTCTATCACCCAATGGCGCGCGGTGGGAAGCAGGCCGCCGTCAGCCTTCAGGTCGCAAAACATCAGCGTGTGGTTCGTTACCACAATGTCGGCGCTTTCAGCCTGCCGGCGCGCGCCGTGCACAAAGCAGCTGGTGCCGAAGTACGGGCACTTTCGGCGCAGGCAGTCGTGGCTGGTGGTGGTGAACAGCCACCGCGGCACGCTGCGGTAGTCAATTTTCAGGGTGTCTATGTCGTCGTAGACGGTTTGCTCTATGAACGAAAGCAGGCCCGCCAGTGCCGGCGCCTGGGACACTTCCTTGCCGGCCACTTCCCGCATTTTGGCGCCTTCCGCCACCAGGCGGTCCACCTTCAGCAGGCACGGGTAGTGGGAAAAGCCCTTCAGGCTGGCATAGGTCAGGCCGCCTAAGCCTTCTGCCAGCGCGGGCAATTCGTGATACATCAGCTGGTCTAGCAGGGCGTTTGTCTTGGTGGCAATGCCCACCGTTATGTTGTTGCGCTTGGCCAGCAGCGCCGCGGGCAAAAGGTAGGCCATGGACTTCCCCACACCGGTGCCCGCTTCCACCACCAAGTTTTCGCTGGCGGCAAAAGCCCTGGTCACGGCCACGGCCATGTCTGCTTGTTCCTGGCGCTTTTCGAAGCGGGGATACAGCCGGCCCACCAGGCCGCCCTTGTTGAAGGCGGCGGCCACCATGGCTTCGTCGGGCGCGCTTATGCCGCGCGCGGGGTCGGCGGCCAATTCGTCGGCGTCTTCCTTGGGTTTGGACCGCGCGTCCTTCACCGCTTGTCGGCGCAGGCTGCGCAGGGAAAACAGTGCGTCCACGTTGGTTGCGGGGGCGGGGGAACTGTCCGCGGGGGCGGGGACGGTCGCGGGGCTGGTGCCGACTTCGGGTTCGCCGCCCACTTCGGGCGCCGCGGCGCCTTCCTGTTGCTTGCGCTGGGCGAAATAGTCGAACACCACGCCGGTGGGCCATTCTTCGCGCGGCGCAAGGGCCGCAATCTTGGAAACCAGCGCGGCAGGCATGGCGTCTACCGCGGCCAACAGTATGCGGAACATGGCACACGTTGCTTCAACGTCGGCGTCGGCCCGGTGCGTGGAAAGCGGGGCGTCGAAGGCGCGCACCAAATCCAGCAGCCGGTGCGACGTCAGCCGCGGCAGCGCAATACGCGCCAGGTCCAGCGAATCCACCCAAGTGTTTTCCAGCAGCGGGTACCCGCCGGGGTGCTTGGTCACGAAGTTGTGGTCAAACCCCACGTTATGCGCCACCACGTACGCGTCGCCCACGAAGTTCGCCAGGCCCTGCAGGGCGGCATCGGGGCATGGCGCGCCTTCCACGTGGGCGTCCGTGATGCCGGTCAGGTGCGTGATGTCTTCCGGAATGGGCTTGCCCGGATTCACGAACGTGGTGTACCACTCCGTAATTTCGCCGTTCACCATGCGTGCGGCGGCAATCTGGATCAGTTCGTCGTGCGCGAAGGAAAGGCCAGTGGTTTCGGTGTCTAGCACCACCACGTTTTCGTCGAACACGCCGTAGTGGCCCGCCTGGGCGGCGGCCTTCAGCGAAGCGTAACGGGCACACACGAAGTCCGGCGTGCCGTCGGTTATGAACATCCGCAGGGATTCTGGTATGCCTTTTTGTTTCTTTTCCACACTGCTGCCTTTGGGGTCTTTCATGGTAGTTTGTTTATTTTAGAATACCTGCATGCGTTCGTGCGCTAAGAACTAAAACACCTTAGGAGTTTCTTGATGTCAGACATGCGCTACTTTGGAACCTACGCCGATTTCCGCGCCGCGTCGAAAAAGGAAAGCGAAGTGCTGGTTGGCGCCGACAACCTTGTGGGCGACCTGTTCACCGTTGATTTTCGCGTGGAAAACGGGCGCACCACGGCATGGATTGTGAACAAGTTCGGCGTGGCCATTGGACGCCTGGACCAAAGCCTTACCCACCGGTTAGACGTTTTGCGTGCGCGTGGTTGGTGCCTGCACGCCCTGCTTTCGCAGGTGTTTTGCGACAACGCCCCTGACCCGGGCACCTATTGGGGCCGGGTGGCCTTGGTGTGCAACGAAGCGCGCTATGAACCCGAAATTGGTGTTTACCTTGCAAAACTGGGCGCTGAACTGGGAAAAGGCATTCGGCCGGTCGTAGACCTTGCGCCGGCGGGCGTGGATGCGCTGCTGGCCGCCGGCGGTGACTGGCTTTCGTCAGACCACCTTCCCCTGGAAAACCCGCCGAAGGGCACGGTGCTGGTGAAGGACTCGCAGTCGTTTCTGGACAAGATGGTAGAGCAAGGGCGTGCACGCAACCCAGGCTGCTATGTGGTCAGCTGGCTGTTTATTATTGCGCTGGTGGCGCTGGTCGTATTTGTTGTGGGGAAGCTGGTAGGCTGGTTTTAGGCCCGCGGGTGCGCCGCTAAGGCGTCCTGCACCATCTTCGTGCACAGCTGCGGGAACGACATGCCGGCAACGCGCGCGGCGTCGGGCAGCAACGATGTGCCCGTCATGCCTGGCAGCGTGTTGGTTTCAAGCGCCCACGCCTTGCCGTTGGCGTCCACTATGAAATCCGTGCGGGAAACGCCCGTGCATTCCAGGGCCTTATGTGCGCGCACCGCGTTTTGCTGCAGCGTGGCTGTGAGCTCTTCGGAAATGGGCGCGGGGCAGATGTGCTCCGACCCGCCGGGCGCGTATTTCGCTTCAAAGTCGTAGAAGCCCTTCGCAGGCACAATGTTGATGACGGGAAGCGCCTGGGCGTCTTCGTTGCCCAGCACGGCCACGGTGTATTCATTTCCTTCCACGAACTGCTCCACCACCACGGTGTTGTCGAATTCGAATGCTTGGTTGATGGCGTCTTCCAAGGCGCTGCCCTGCGTGACCACGTAAATGCCCAAGGTGGATCCTTCGCAGGCGGCCTTCACCACGCTGTGTTCGCCCAGCTGCTCCACGATTGCGGCGGCGTCGAGCGGTTCGCCTTTGCGCAGCGTCACCGAAGCCGGGGTGTCCACGCCAGCGCGCTGGTAGAACAGCTTCGCCTTGCTTTTGTCCATGGCCACAGCGCTGGCCCACACGCCAGACCCCGTGTATGGAAGGTCTATAAGCTCCAGCATGCCCTGCAGCACGCCATCTTCACCGTAGCGGCCGTGCGTGCACAGGAAGGCCACGTCGTAGTCGCCGTTGATCAGTTCCACCAGGTCTTCCTTCTTGGCGGGGTCAAGCGTGGTCACTGGGAAGCCCGCTTCCTCCAAGGCTTGGCGCGAACCCTTGCCCGACGTGATGGATATTTCGCGTTCGCCGCTTCGGCCGCCGGCCAGCAGCGCCACTTTGCAAGACTTCGGGTCAAACGTTTCAGCCATAGGATTTCCTTCCCCGCAGAAATTTCGGACGGTAGCAGTATAGCAAAGCCGTATGCGTTCGCTGGTACAAACCATTGCGTATAATGGTCCCATGACCTGTTCTTTCAAGACATACAACCTGGGCCAACTGCAAGACTTTGTGTCTTCCGCAGGTGAAAAACCTTTCCGCACGCAGCAACTGCTGGAATGGGTGTATGCGAAGCGAGCTGCGTCGTTTGACCAGATGACCAACCTGTCCAAGGCGTTTCGCGCTTCGCTTGAAAATGCGTTTTCGCTGGATGAGCCCGTGGTGGCGAACAAGCGCGTATCCAAGGACGGCACGCGCAAGTACTTGCTGCAGCTGCACGATGGGAACCTGGTGGAAACGGTGGCCATCCCCTCTTCGAAAGGCAAGGACCGCCTGACGGTGTGCTTCAGCACCCAAGTGGGCTGCGCCATGGCGTGCGCGTTTTGCGCCACCGGGCACGAAGGCTTCACGCGCAACTTGGGCATGGGCGAAATGGTGGACCAGATTTTAGTTGCCCAAGAAGACATGGGCATGCGGGTGAGCAACGTGGTGGCCATGGGCCAAGGCGAGCCGTTTTTGAACTACCAGAACACAATTGACGCCTTGCACGTACTGAACCACAAGCAGCTGGTGGGCATCGGCGCACGGCGTATAACGGTTTCAACCTGCGGCGTTATTCCCGGCATAGCGCGTTTTGCGGAAGAGCCCTACCAGTACACGCTGGCAGTTTCGCTGCATTCGGCCCTGCAGGAAAAGCGTGATGTGCTGATGCCCAAGATGCAGGCCTATCCCCTTTCGCAGCTGCGTAGTGCGTTGTTTGACTACCTGGAAAAGACTGACCGCCGCGTGACATTCGAGTACTTGCTGATCAAGGGCGTGAACGATGGGGACGAAGATCTGCGTGCGCTGCAGCAGTTCTGCGACGGCCTGCTGTGCCACGTGAACCTGCTGCCCGTGAACGCTGTTGAAGGTTCACCCTACCAGCCTGCGGCTCACAAAACCGTTGAACGCTGGCTTGCCGCGCTGGAAGCCAACCACACAGAAGCCACCCTACGCACCTCCCGAGGCTCCGACATAGAAGGCGCCTGCGGCCAACTAAAGAACGCCGTCCGCTAGCTGTTCGTTGCGGCGTTCTATCGAACGTCGCAACGAACGTGTTTCACGTGAAACAATTTTGTTTCGCACGCGCTGTTTTTCAGTCCTGGTTACGCTTCGGTCTGCGCTTCTTCTTGGGACTCTTCCTGTTCGTTCATGATGTTTTTGAAGATGCGCTGAAGCTCTTCTTCGTCTTTGAACTCGATTTCTATCTTGTTCTTGCCTTGAACGGTTTTCACACGCACGTTGGTTTCGAACTTCTTGCGCAAAGAACGGGCAACCACTTTGAAAGACTTGGGCGTTTCCGGGCGCTTCGTGCCTTCGGTGGTCTTCGGGCGGTTGTCCAACAGGCGCGCAATGTTTTCGGCTTCGCGCACCGAAATCTTTTCGGCAACCATCTTCTCAGTAAGCTTTTGACGCCCTTCTTTGGAAGAAATAGATAGAATGGCACGGGCATGGCCTGCGGTAATCTTTTCTTCGAACAGCAGCTGCTGCGCGTCTTCGGGTAAGTCCAGCAAGCGCAGCGCATTCGCGATGGTGGAACGCCCCTTGGACAGCATCTGCGCCAGCTCTGACTGCGTAAGGCCCTGCCGCTCCATGACGCGCTTGTAACCGTACGCTTCTTCGATGGGGTTCAGGTCGGAGCGCTGGATGTTCTCGATCAACGCCAGCTCAAGCGCCTCGTCTTCCGACGCTTCGCGAATGCGGACGGGTACTTTTTTCAGGCCCACCTGCTTGCACGCCTGCCACCGGCGCTCACCAGCAATAATTTGATAGGTGCCGTTGGGCATGGTTCGCACCAAAATAGGCTGCAGCAAGCCATCCCGCTCGATAGAGCCGGCCAGTTCTTCCAGTTCTTCCTTCTTGAAGTTGGTTCGAGGCTGGTTGGGGTTGGGAAACACCAGGGTTATGTCAACCTCTTCGTTATTTTTCTGCTCTTGAACAGGGGTTTCTTTATTTTCCGCTGGCTGTGTTTCCACAGCCTTGCTGTCTTTTTTCGGGGCTTCGGTTTTCGTTTCTTTCGGCTTCGCGGGCCTGGCTTCGCGGGAAGCTACGCTTTTGATGGTGATGTTTTCTTCTGCCACGTGCTGTTCTTCCTGCGATTGAACAACAACGGGCGGTTTTTCTGCAGGCTTAGGTGCTGCAGGCGCCTTTGTCGCAGGCTTGGGTTCCGCCTTTTCTTCAACCTGCGGTGCAGGTTCAGCCGGAATGCCTTCCTCGTACGATCCGCCCAACAAGGCGTTCAGGCCCCTGCCAAGGCCACCTTTGTTCTTATTAGCCACGAGAAATCACTTCCTTCGCCAGGTCGACATAGGACTGCGCTCCCTTGCCGCTGGGGTCGTATTGTGTAATGGGTTGTCCGAAGCTGGGAGCTTCGGAAAGCTTCACGGTGCGGGGAATCAGCGTTTCAAACACCAATTTCCCGAAATAATTTTTTACTTCTGCCGCCACCTGCTTGGAAAGGATGGTCCTTCCGTCATACATGGTCAGCAGCACGCCGAAGATATCAAGCGTGGGATTAAGCCTACTTTTGACACGTTTCATCGAATCGAGAAGTTTTGTCACGCCTTCCAAGGCATAGAACTCACACTGAATGGGGATCAGCAGCTTGTCCGCCGCCACAAAGGCGTTGATGGTCAACAAGCCCAGCGAAGGCGGGCAATCGATGAAAATGTAGTCATATTTCCCGCGGAATTGGCCCACGGCGTCCTTCAAGCGGTTTTCACGTGCAATTTCCGACACCAATTCGACTTCAGCCCCGGCAAGGTTGATGGTTGCCGGCACCAGGTCTAACCCTTGGCACACGTCGGGGATGATAACTTGCTCCATCGGGACGTCGTTCAACAAAACGTCGTACACGCAATATTGAATGCGCGACTTTTCGATGCCCAGGCCGCTAGAGGTGTTTCCCTGAGGATCAAGGTCAACCACCAGCACCTGGCGTCCTTGTTCGCCCAATGCGGCAGCCAAATTCACAGCAGTGGTGGACTTGCCCACGCCGCCCTTCTGGTTGATGATAGAAATAATCTTTGTTTCGCCGACAACCCGCGTAACGGGGGCCTTCTCGCTGTAAGACTTAATTTCCTTATAGGGAATCTCTTCCTCAGCGGCGTCTTCTGGTTGATCAGTGTCCCGAAGAATAACAGGAATGCTTTCAGTATCAGCAGAAGCGCTCTCGGGGTCCTCTTCTGTATAAAGTTCCTCGTCAGGCGAAGAAACAGCCGGTTTTTCGCCAATAATTCTGTCAGTATACGAATCCTCCAACTGCTTTTCCATGTCTTGCAGCTGGTTCGAAGAAGTTGTAGTTCCGTCTGATTTTGGCTTTCTAAAATTGTCGAGAAACCCCACAAAGACCCCTTTCGTAGTCTGTTTATGCTGCTTTTGTATCAAAAAGGCAGAAGCCCTGGTACCAAAATCGGGTAGTGAAAAGTATACGGTAACAACAAGCCACTTTCAACAAAACAGCAATGTTTCACGTGAAACCTTTTCGTTGCGCCGAAGAGCTCCGAAGTCCACTCGGCGGGTGATGACGGATACCTTTCGGGCGACCCGTTCCGCTGCTTAACATGTGAAATGGGGACGTAGCATTTTTCACATTTTGCTCCCCCAAAATGTGAAA
>JAUNIP010000015.1 GCA_030523425.1 Coriobacteriia bacterium | reverse complement strand
CCCTGGGCGGTGCCGCCTCATCGCCGGATTAACTACGATTTAAACTGTAATGGGGTGTTCAATGCTGTTCAATGGGATAAGTGTGCCCATTGCGTTGATTTCCCTGTGATATGTCGACGGAAGGCAGGTCGAGCTGTATGAGTGAGAATCCTAGTGTCAGAACGTTGGCAAGCAACGCCCTCCGGGCGATAGCGGCTGCGTGCGCGGCCGTGGCGGTGGCCCTGGCCTGCCTGGTGGCGGCGGCTGAGCCGGCGTACGCCACGTTGGGATACACCCAAGCCGAAGGTGTGAGTTACGCCTACAGCCTCGTAAACAATGTCGGAAACTACGACAGGGCTGGTGCTGGCTGCGACTGCGTTGATGTTGTAAAAAAATACAGCGACCATTTCGGTATCTCAACCTACACCGGCAATGCCTCGATGTGGGTCTACTATACCCCTTCTGGAACAACGCGACAATATTCCCCGCAGCCTGGCGATATTGCTACTTGGGCGCCTGGAAGCGGTTACAGCCCCGGTGTGACAGGACATGTGGCTGTGGTTGTCGCCGTATACGCAAATTCCATTGACGTGGTACAGCAGGATAGTAATCAACCCACGAGAAACGCATGGATTGAAAACCTCCCGCTCTCGTGGGCGGCACCGACAAGTTATCTGCGGCCAGATTGGAAGGGAAGTGGTCCGGCGACCTCCGGCGGGGCTCCGGTGTATGTCGAGAATGGGAAGAGCTACCAGCTGGTGCCCAAGGTGTCCACGGGCCGCGCCAGGGCCCTCGACGTCGCGGGGAAGAACGAGGCTGCTGGCACCAACGTCTGGCTTTGGCAGACCCACGACGAGAAGGGCCAGATTTTCGACTTCTGGGAACGTAACGACGGCGCCTACCACATCTATATGTGGGGGACGAACGAAGTTCTCGACACGGACACTAACCGCGCTGAGTCCGGGCTGAACGTGCAGATCTGGGATGTCAACGGGTGCGACGGCCAGGCGTGGTTCCTGGAGGATGCCGGCGACGGCTGGGTCTACATACGCAACAAGCACGGCTACTACCTGGATGTCGACGGCGGCGTGGACGAGAACTGCCGGAACGTGCATGTGTGGGGATTCAACGGCTCCGACGCCCAGAAGTGGAGGGTGGTAAGGGTCTCTGGAACCACCAGGACCACGCTAGAGACAGGCACCTACCAGTTCGTCTCGCAGGTGGGGACCAAGGTGCTTGACGTAGCAGGCGGCCTTGACGCCAACGAGGCGAACGTCTTCACCTATCAGCCGCTCGACGATGTTAACCAGATATTCTACGTGGACTACCGGGGCGACCCGGACGCCAACAGGATAAGGTGGGCGAACGGTTCGTGGCGGCTCTTCGACTCACAAGGCGGCGGCCCGTACGCGGGTCAGAACTTGCAACTTTTCGATGACAACGGTGGGTCGGGTCAGTACTGGTTCTTCGAGGACGCGGGCGACGGCTGGTACTACATCCGCAACCTGTGGGGCTACTACCTGGATGTGGATGATGGCATAGACAAGAACACGCAAAATGTGAAAGTCTGGCACTTCAACGGCTCCGCCGCCCAGAAGTGGAAGCCGGTGAAGGTGTCCGGCCAGAGTATGACCAGAATCGAGAGCGGCAATTACCAGATCATGTCCGCAGTGGGCGACGGGACGAACGGCTATGTGCTCGACGTCGCGGACGGCATCGATGCCAACGAGACGAACGTCTTCATCTACCAGACGCTCGATAACCAGAACCAAATTTTCTACATCGACTACAACGGCGACCCGCTGTTCAGTAACAACATACGGTACGCGAGCGGTACCAGGTGGCTTGACTCGAAAGGCGGCGGGCCATACCCGCAGCTCAACGTGCAGTTGTACGACGGCAACGGCGGCCCGGGGCAGAACTGGTTCTTCGAGGACGCGGGCGACGGGTACTACTACATCCGCAACCTTTGGGGTTTCTACCTGGACGTCGCCGACGGCAAGGCGGCCAACGGCCAGAACGTGCAGGTGTTCACCTTCAACGGCAGCGACGCTCAGAAATGGCGCCTGTCTAGGGTGTCCGGCGGCACGCGGCAGACCATGGACGGATTCGTGGATGCCGGCGACTGCCGCCTGAAGTCCGCCCTGGGCGACTTCTACCTGGAGGCCACCGACAACGCCGCGCCCGGCGGCAGCGCGCAGATTGGCTCCGACGGCAGCGGCAACGCGCAGAGCCTGACCATCGGGTGGGACGACGAATGCGAGAGCACCACGATCAGCTTCGCCGGGGCCGGAAGCTGCCTGGAGACCCAGGACAACCAATCCGGCGGCTTGGTCAGGACAATGGCGGGCACCTACGCAGGCCTCCTGGGCCAGCGCTGGTTCTTCGAGTCTGCCGGGGACGGCTACTACTACGTCCGCAACGCCTGGGGACGTTACCTTGCCGTGGACAACGCCCCGGTCGCCGACGGCACCATCGTGGGGGTTTTCTCCTTCAGCGGCTCGGATGCCCAGAAGTGGAAGCTTGAGCTTGTGAAGGTGAACCCCTGCGCGGCCGGACACAGCCCCAACAGCGCCATGAGAGAGAACGTTACAGCCCCCACCTGCACCGCCGCAGGCAGCCATGACGACGTGGTGTACTGCGGGGTCTGCGGCACCGAGATCAGCCGCACCACGGTAACCGACGCCGCACTGGGGCACTACCTGGTGACGTCGCTCACCCAGGCCCCCACCTGCACCGAGGGCGGAGTGTCCACGACGGCGTGCACGCGCTGCTCGCACTCCGTCTCCACTCCTGTCCCCGCCAAGGGCCACACGCCCGGGGTGGCATCCCCGGAGAACGTCCAGGGCGCCACCTGCACGGCGGCCGGCTCCTACGACTCGGTTGTCCGCTGCACGGGCTGCGGCGCGGAGCTCTCCCGCACCCATGTGGACGGCCAGCCGCTGGGCCACAGCTGGGACGCTGGCGCGGTGACCAAGCAGCCCACCGAGACGGAGGAGGGCGTGCGCACCTACACGTGCACCAGTTGCGGGGAAACCCGCACCGAGGCGATTCCTCCCCGGGCGGAGCAGAAGCCTGACACCGCCGCTCTGGCGGACGCCGTGAGCAGCGCCCAGGCCGTTTCCCGCGGCGTGTACACGCAGGCTTCCTGGACCGCATTCCAGCAGGCCCTTGCCGCCGCCCAGGCCCAGCTGGCGAACCCTGGCACGCAGGCCGAAGTGGACGCTGCAGCCGCCGCACTGACCGCCGCCCAGGGCGCCCTTACTCGGGCGGACGCCAAGCAGTTCCCCGACGTGACCGACCCTGTGGGCCAGTGGTTCTACAACAGCGTGTACCGCGCGGCCGACCTGGGGCTGTTCAGCGGCTACGGCAACGGCAACTTCGGGCCCATGGACCCGCTCACCCGCGGGCAGTTCGCCGTGGTGCTGTGGCGCTACTTCAACCCCGAGGAGGCTGCGGCTTACAAGGGCCAGGCCGCCAACACCAGCGGTATGACTGATGTGGCGTCCAACGCCTATTACACGCCCGCCATCAACTGGGCTGTGGAGACGGGCTACATCAGGGGCTTCAACTCCACCACCTTCGGCCCCGAGGAGAAACTTTCCGCCGAGATGCTGTGCGTGATCCTGTGCCGCATCCAGGGTGGCGCGGGCGACGAGGCCTCGCTGCCTTCCCGCATAGCCGACGCGGACCAGGTGAGCCCTTGGGCGCGCGAGGGCTGCGCGTGGGCGCTTGAGAACGGCGTGCTTTCCGGGTACCAAAACGATGACGGAACCCGGTCCTTGCGCCCCGGCGAGGACATCTTCCGAGGCCGGGCGGCCACCATCCTGGTGAACGCCATAGATGGGGCTGTGCTGTAGGGGCACGGCATCCGCCAATGCAAAGCCACGCCGCCGCATCTCTGGCGGCGTTGCTTTTTTCGTTTCTATGGCTTCCACCAGCGAGGGAAATACACCTACGGTGACAGCGGTGAGGGTTGCGCCGCCTACACCTAGCGCACAAACGCACGCCGCCGCGCCGCAACGCACTCCGAACGCATACAATAGAGCCACGCAACACCACACGCGAACCCAAGGAGCACGGAATGCCCGACACCACCCGCGACCAGCAGCGCGCCGAGCTGCACAAGACCATCTGGTCCATCGCCGACGACCTTCGCGGCAGCGTGGACGGCTGGGACTTCAAGCAGTACATCCTGTGCACGCTGTTCTACCGCTTCATCAGCGAGAACCTGTGCGCCTACCTGGCCCAGCAGGAGGGCGACCCCGCCTTTAACTACGCCAAGCTGCCCGACGCCCAGGCCGAGTTCGGCCGCGCGGTCACTGTGGCGGAGAAGGGCTTCTTCATCCTGCCAAGCGAGCTGTTCTGCAACATCCTTTCCCGCGTTGACAAGGACGGCATGCGGCTTGCCGAAGACGGCCAGGACTTAAACGAGCTGCTGGCCCAGGCGTTCAAGAACATCGAAGGCTCCGCCGTGGGCACCGAAAGCGAAGGCGACCTGAGGGGCCTGTTCGACGACATGGACGTGAACTCGGCCAAGCTGGGCAACACGGTGATCGAGCGCAACAAGAAGCTGGTGAAGCTGCTCACCAAGATAGGCTCCCTGGACTTCGGCGGCGCCTTCCAGGACAACAGCATCGACGCGTTCGGCGACGCCTACGAGTTCCTGATGACCATGTACGCCAGCAACGCGGGCAAGTCCGGCGGCGAGTTCTTCACGCCCCAGGAGGTCGGCGAGCTTCTGGCGCGCATAGCCATCGGCGGGCGCACCAGCATCAACAAGGTGTACGACCCCTGCTGCGGAAGCGGCGGCCTGCTGCTGAAGTTCGCGAAGCTGCTTGGCCCCGGCAGCGTGCGCAACGGCTACTTCGGGCAGGAAGTGAACCTGACCACCTACAACCTGGCGCGCATCAACATGTTCCTGCACGACATCAACTTCGACAAGTTCGACATAGCGCTGGGCGACACGCTGAAGGAGCCCGCCCACTGGGACGACGAGCCCTTCGACGCCATCGTGTCCAACCCGCCCTACTCCATCAAGTGGGAAGGCAAGGCCAACCCGCTGCTCATCAACGACGCGCGCTTTTCGCCCGCGGGTGTGCTGGCGCCGGCCAGCAAGGCGGACCTGGCCTTCACCATGCACATGCTTTCGTGGCTGTCCACCGAAGGCACGGCGGCGATAGTCGAGTTCCCTGGCGTGCTCTACCGCGGCGGGGCGGAGGCGAAGATCCGCCGGTACCTGGTGCAGAACAACTTCGTGGACGCCGTCATCCAGCTGCCGCCCGACCTGTTCTTCGGCACCACCATAGCCACGTGCATCCTGGTGCTGAAGAAGAACAAGCGCGCCAACGACATCCTGTTCGTGGACGCCGGCGACCAGTTTCAGCGCCGCGACTCCAAGAACAAGCTGATGCCGGAAAACATCGACCGCATCATGGCAGTTATCGAAGAGCGCACGGAAGAGGACCACTTCAGCAAGCTGGTGCCCAACGACGACGTGATTGCCAACGACGTGAACCTGTCCGTCAGCAGCTACGTGGAGAAGCCCGACGACCGCGAAGAGGTGGACATCCAGGCCCTAAACGCCGAAATAGCCCGCATAGTGGCCCGCGAAGACGAGCTGCGCCGCCAGATAGACGCCATAGTGGCCGACTTGGAAGGGACTGCGCGATGAGCAGGATTGACGAGCTGGTGCAGCGGCTTTGCCCTGATGGGGTGGAGTTTTGCAATATCTACGACGTTTGTTCTTTCACTCGAGGGAAAACGATAACACAGAAGGAAACGAAGGAAGGAACGATACCTGTAGTTGCTGGCGGGCAAAAGCCTGCTTACTATCATGGTGAATCAAACAGGGAAGGCACGACCGTTGTTGTTGCTGGCTCGGGGGCTTATGCTGGTTACGTTTCTTTGTGGACAGAACCTATTTGGGTTTCGGACGCGTTTTCGGTTGAGCCCCTTGACCAAAGAGTAATTACACCAAAGTTCATTTATCAACTGTTGGTTTCAAAACAAGATTGGCTGTATTCTCTCAAGAAAGGCAGCGGTGTTCCGCACGTCCACGGGAAAGACCTTGCAAAACTCCGTATCCCCGTGCCGCCGGTTGAGGTGCAGGAGGAGATTGTGCGGGTGCTAGACTCCTTCGCGGAGCTGGAGGCGGAGCTGGAGGCCCGGAGGGCCCAGTACGCCCACTACCGCGACCGACTGTTGACTTTCGGCAACAACGTGCCGTGGGCCACGTTGGGTGAAGTCGGTGCAGTCAGGATGTGCAAGCGGATTATGAAGCATCAGACATCTGATTCAGGGGATATCCCCTTTTACAAGATTGGCACTTTCGGCGGGCAAGCAAATGCGTTCATTTCCAAGGAACTGTTCGATGATTATGCTGGAAAGTATAGCTACCCAAAAAAAGGGGACATACTGATATCTGCTGCCGGCACCATTGGTAGAACTGTGGTATTCGACGGGAAACCCTCGTACTTCCAAGACAGCAACATAGTGTGGCTTGAGCACGATGGCACCCAAGTCACGAATAGTTACTTATCGTATATCTACCAGACCTCACCCTGGTATATTTCAGCTGGTGGAACTATTTCCAGGCTTTATAACGACAACATATTGAAGGCAAAAATTCCCGTCCCGCCCCTCGGAGAACAAGCCCGCATCGTGGCCATCCTCGACCAGTTCGACACACTGGTAAACGACATCTCGCAGGGCCTTCCAGCCGAAATCGAAGCCCGCCGCAAACAGTACGCTTATTATCGGGACAAGCTGCTGTCATTCCCGGAGAAGAAGGCGATCTAGATGCGCACGGTCGCTCTTCGGTTCGCAGAGAACTTCGCACCTCCGTGCGGCACCATCGCTGCCCACGAAGATGTGATTGCCGAGCTGGGCTTTGTTTGGTACGGAAAGCTGGGGTCTCCCGTTTCGGCCAGGGTTGCCGAAGGCATCCTTGCTGAGGGCGATTCCAAAATCCTGCTCATTCACAGCGGCGGGACCGATCGTTGGTGGGCCCATGTGGTAGCGATAACCAGAGAGACACCACCCAAGGAGGGTATCCCGGCCTACTATCG
Source organism: Coriobacteriia bacterium (assembly GCA_030523425.1). Classification (GTDB taxonomy): domain Bacteria; phylum Actinomycetota; class Coriobacteriia; order Coriobacteriales; family Eggerthellaceae; genus JAUNIP01. The sequence continues at coordinate 27,757 of JAUNIP010000015.1, read as the reverse complement.
AGATGACGCCGCGGACTTCAGTTGCTGGTTCAAGGTGGCCCGCTTCGAGAGAGCCGATCCTAGGGTCATGTCCAAGTGCTACGTGGCATCGTCGGGAAAAGTTCTGACAGAGGCCTCAAGGCACAGCATGAGCCCGTACTTCATCATCGATGTCAAGGAGCCTGGCGCATGATTGATTCCTACGATTACGAAGTCACTTCCTTTCCCACCGACGAGCCCCAGGCATCCCTAGCGGACGACCTGCCGGGCAGCATCGACTTCGACGTCATGGCGTTCGGAGGGCAGGCAACGGTGTGCTCGACTCTACCCAAGCAGCAGCGACGGGCGTCTGCCTACCAGAGCGAGGCCCAGCTGGAGCAGGCGTTCATCGACCAGCTGGTGCGCCAGGGCTACGATCGGCTTGTCGTTGCCAGCGAACAAGAGCTTATCACCAACCTGCGCACGCAGCTTGAAGCCCTGAACCGCATGGTCTTCACCGACAAGGAGTGGAACCGCCTGTTCAAGGGCTGGATAGCCGCGGAGAACGACGGCATAGCCGACAAGACCCGTCGCATCCAGCGCGACCACGTGTTCGCCCTTACCCGGGACGACGGCAGCACGCGCAACGTGCAGCTGATAGACAAGCGGAACGTCCACAACAACCGCCTGCAGGTGATGAACCAGTACACCAACACCGGCGCCTACGAGAACCGCTACGACGTGACCGTGCTGGTGAACGGGCTGCCGCTGGTGCACGTGGAGCTGAAGCGCCGCGGCGTGGCCTTGGCTGAGGCGTTCAACCAGATAGAGCGCTACCAGCGCGACAGCTTCTGGAGCGGCTGCGGGCTGTACGAGTACGTGCAGATCTTCGTCATCTCTAACGGCACGCACACCAAGTACTACTCCAACACCACGCGCTTCTCCGCCATCCGGGAGCGCGCGGGGCGCAAGGCCAAGGGCAAGAAGACGTCGAACAGCTTCAAGTTCACCAGCTGGTGGGCAGATGCCGACAACGTGCCCATCTACGACCTGGCGCCCTTCACCGCCACCTTCTTCGCCCGCCACGCGCTGCTGAACATCCTGACAAAGTACTGCGTGTTCGACGTGGACGAGAAGCTGCTGGTCATGCGGCCCTACCAGATAGTGGCCACGGAGCGCATCCTTAACCGCATGCTCATCAGCGAGAACGACAAGTCCATGCTGGGCACGCTTCGCGCAGGCGGCTACGTGTGGCACACCACCGGCTCCGGCAAGACGCTGACCAGCTTCAAGACCGCCCAGCTGGCCAGCGCCATGGCCGGCGTGGACAAGGTGCTGTTCGTGGTGGACCGCAAGGACCTGGACTACCAGACTATGAAGGAGTACGACCGCTTCGAGAAGGGCGCCGTTGACGCCACGGAGACCACCACGGTGCTTTCCCGCCAGCTGGCCAACCCCGACTGCCGCATCCTGGTGACCACCATCCAGAAGCTGTCCTGCTTCATAAAGAAGAACCCCAAGCACGACGTGTACGCCAAGCACTGCGTGATCATCTTCGACGAGTGCCACCGCAGCCAGTTCGGCGAGATGCACGTGGCCATCACCAAGCACTTCAAGGCCTACCACCTTTTTGGCTTCACCGGCACGCCCATCTTCGCCCAGAACGCGGGCACGGGGCGAAACGCCAACCTGCGCACCACCCAGCAGGCCTTCGGCGATAGGCTGCACACCTACACCATAGTGGACGCCATCCGCGACGAGAACGTGCTGCCCTTCCGCGTGGACTACATCCAGACCATCAGGAAGCGGGAGGACTTCCCCGACGAGAAGGTGTACGACATCTACCGGGAGGGCGCCTACAAGGACAGCCGGCGCGTGGACTTAGTGGTGAACTACATCCTTGACCACTATGCGCAGAAGACCAAGCGCGCCAGCGGATACACCCACGGGGGCAGGCGCGTCATGGGCTTCAACAGCATCCTTGCCACAGCCAGCATCGACATGGCCAAGGTGTACTATTCCGCGTTCAAGCGGCTGCAGGCTGAACGCGGCGGCGAGCAGTTGAAGGTGGCGCTCATCTACAGCTTCGGGCCCAACGAGGCCGACGACGGGTGCGGGCTGCCCGACGAGACCTTCGACGTGGAGAGCCTGGACGCGCCATCGCGTGACTTCCTGGACGCGGCCATAGCCGACTACAACGCCCTGTTCTCCACCAGCTACAGCACGGCTTCGGGCCCAGACGGCTTCCAGAACTACTACAAGGACCTCTCCGACCGCATGAAGGACCGCCAGGTTGACCTGACCATAGTGGTGAACATGTTCCTGACCGGCTTCGACGCCACCACGCTGAACACGCTGTGGGTGGACAAGGACCTGCGCGACCACGGGCTGATACAGGCGTTTTCGCGCACGAACCGCATACTCAACAGCGTGAAGGCCTACGGCAACATCGTGTGCTTCCGCAACCTGGAGGACCGGGTGAACCGCGCCATCAGCCTGTTCGGCGACGCCGACGCCGGCGGCGTGGTGCTGCTGAAGCCCTACGCGGAGTACCTGGGCGAGTACCGGCAGCGCCTGGCCGAGCTTTCCGAGCGCTTCCCGTTAGAGGCGCTGCTTGCAGGGGCGCTTATGGGCGAGAAGGACCAGAGGGACTTCATCCGCCTGTTCGGCGTGATCCTGCGGCTGCGCAACATCCTGACGGCCTTCGACGACTTCGCCGCCGACGACACTCTTTCGCCCCGCGACGAGCAGGACTATCGCAGCGTGTACACCGACCTGTACCAGCAGATGCGCGGCGGCGGGGAGGAGGCCGCCATCATCAACGACGACCTGGTGTTCGAGATAGAGCTTCTGAAGCAGGTTGACATCAACATCGACTACATCCTGATGCTGGTGCAGAAGTACCACGACGGGCACTGCGCCGACAAGGTGGTGCTAGGCGACATCGAGCGCGCCATCTCCGCCAGCTACGAGCTGCGCAACAAGCGCGACCTGATAGAGCGCTTCATTGACGGCCTGAGCGCCAGCGACGACGTTGCCGCCGACTGGGAGCGTTATGTGGCGGAAGCCAAAGAGGCTGAGCTTGGGGCCATCATCGATGAGGAGGCCCTGGATGCGGACGCCACCCGCGCGCTGGTGGAACGCTCCTTCGCCGATGGTGGCGTGCCCGAGAGCGGCACCGAGGTTGCGGCCCTGATGACCGCCAAGCCCAGCCGCTTCGCCCCGGAGGGGGAGTACGCCAGCATGAAGGCCCGCGTGCTCGACCGCCTGAAGGCGTTCTTCGAGCGGTTCAGCGGGCTGGGAAGGTAAGCCGGCGGGGTTCGCCCTTTCCCCGCCCGCAGGAGCCAAGTATGCCGCCCTGGGCGATAAGGAGGTCGCCCAGGGCATTCTGGTTTAGGTGTTCTCATGCTGTTCCAATTAGGCTATTATTATAGCTATAACGATAGCGTGAAGAATCGAGGAAGCAATGTCTGAGCTGACTGCAACCGTCGCCGAGACCAGGGCGAACTTCTCCAAGATAGCCGCCGCCGTGAACAGGACGAAGCGCCCTGTCACCGTACTGCGCAACTCGAAGCCGTGGGTGGTCATCAGCCCGGTCGACGACTCGCCCCAGGCACCTATCCCCAACATCGACTGGGCCACGGTCGACGTCATCGACATAGATCCAGCGCTTGGCTTCGCGATTTTGCCCGCCCAGCTGGACGACGACGACGAAGGGCTCTATGATGACCTGGTCTAACGTGAGGCCGGGGCAGATTTGGTTGACATATCTGCATTTCCTGGACCATCCCGACATCGGCAAGGTGCGTCCTGTGCTCATACTTGACGTCGACCGAGACCAGGCGACCGCCGTCGCGCTAAAGATCACCTCGAAGCCCCCCGGAATGAGAGTGGCGACATTTCGATAGAGAACTGGCAGGAATGCGGGCTTCGCGCTCCGTCCAGCATACGGACGGACTACCTTTTCCGTCTTGCCTATCACGAACTGCTGCGGGACAGCCCGCTTGGCAGCATCGATGACGCCTTTCTGGCGAAGGTGCTTGCCGCAGTTTCTGGGGCGAAGGGATAGGCGCCAGGTAACACCCCGCCGCCCTCACCCCACCTTCCGGGCCAGGTTCAGCAGCGCCAGCTTCTCGCTGTCGTCCAGCTTGTCGAATTGGTCGGACATCAGCAGCGCCAGCGCGGGGTTTCCAGGCGGGGGCGCCTGCGTGGCCAGCAGGGTGTCGGCCGCCGCGGGCGCGGGCGCTGCCACCCCGGCGCCGCTTGCGATCTTCGCGGTTTCCCTTGCGGCGAAGCCCTCGCTGAACACCGCCTGGATCCGCCCGACCGCCGCGCGCTTCGCATCCGGATCAACGCTGGCGTACAGGTCCAGCGTCATGCTGGGGTTGGCATGCCCCAGGTAGCTGGCCACCGTGCGCACGTCCACGCCGCTGGCTATCATCAGCGTGGCGAAGGTGTGCCGCAGCATGTGGAACGTGCAGTCGAAGCCGTTCATGCTGCAGAACGCCGCGAAGTCCTTCCCCAGCTGCGTGGGGTTGTAGGGGCGGTTTTGCTCATCATTGTGGCCGCACACGTAGAAGTCGGGGGCGGGCGCCCCTATGAGCGACCACGCCTTCTGCTGGTCGGCCCTTATGTGCCACAGGCGGTTAAGCGTGTCTCGTATCAGCGGGATGGTGCGCAGACCAGCAATTCGCGCATAGGTCAACCCCAGCATGCGCTTCGAAAACGCAATCCGGGGAAACACAACCCGCGCTCCTGCTTCCCCCTGCGGACGTCCATCGAAGGGAGCGGTAAAGGGAAAGTACAAACATGGGTCGCTTGGCTCGATTTACGCCCAAAAGCCTGCATCTGCCCGATTTGGGCGTAATCGAATTTGCACCCTTGGCTCGATTTACGCCCAAAAGCGGCAAAACGCCCAAAAAGGGCATAACGACCCCTGTTGTATGGCCGTGCTTTGTGGGGGCGGGGGGGTATATGGAGGCCTTGCGGGCGCAAATGGCCCTGCCTGCCGGGCCAAGCTTACGCCCAGAATGCCAGCTAGAGAAGGAGCAGGAAGGGCAGGTGCGTGCCGCCTGCCCCCTCGGTTGCCCCGCACATGAGCCTTTCGCCTTGCTACTCCCGCTTGATTGGGCACTCGGGGCGGTATACAATTCTGTTGACAAAACAGTCCGAAACGGGAAAAAACGTCAACAGATGCAGGGGGCAACATGAGGATCGAACGCGACAGGTATGTTCAGGCCTTGGCGGCGCGCATGCATAACGGCATGGTGAAGGTCGTGACCGGAGCCCGTCGTGTCGGCAAGAGCTACCTGCTGTTCACGCTGTTTCGCGACTATCTGCTTGCCCAGGGTGTTGAGGACTCCAACATCGTCAGCGTGGCCCTCGACGACGAGGGCTTCGAGGAGCTGCGCGATCCCAAGGCGCTTTCGGCGTACCTCAAAGCTGCAGTCCAAGCGGTCAGCGGCCAATGCTATGTCTTCCTGGACGAGCTGCAGTTCGCCATATCGGAAGAGGAGCGCAGGGGCAAGCGCCCCCCGCGCGTGTATGGTGTGCTCAACGGGCTTTTGCGCCGCGATGGCGTCGACGTGTACGTGACGGGCTCCAATTCGAGGTTTCTCTCGTCTGACATCCTGACCGAGTTTCGCGGGCGTGGCGACCGGGTGCATGTGCTTCCGCTCACCTTCGCCGAATTCATGCTGGCCCGCGATGACGATGTGTACCACGCCTGGGCCGATTACGTCGAATACGGCGGCTTGCCCCTGGTGGCAGCCATGCGCACCCCGCAGCAGAAGGCCGCGTACCTTTCCAGCCTGTTCGAGGAGACCTACCTGTGCGACATCATCGAGCGAAACGGCCTACGCCGCACACAGGAGCTCGACGACTTGGTAAACGTGCTGGCGTCAGCCGCCGGATCGCTCACAAGCCCGTCCAAGATTCAGGCCACGTTCAGAAGCGAACTGGGCTCGCAAGTCAGCGCGAACACGCTGAAAGCCTACATCGGCTATCTTGAGGACGCGTTTTTGGTCAGCGAAGCCAGCCGCTACGACGTCAAGGGGCGCAAGTACATCGGCGCGGTGCGCAAGTACTACTTCGAGGACGTGGGGCTGCGCAACGCGCGCCTGGGGTTCCGCCAGGTCGAGGAGAACCACCTCATGGAGAACGTCGTCTACAACGAGCTGCGTGCGCGCGGATTCTCGGTGGACGTGGGCGTGGTGACCAAGCGGGAAAAAGGCACCGACGGGCGCGAGCATGAATCCCAGCTCGAGGTCGACTTCGTCGCGAACCTGGGAAGCGCGCGCTTCTACATCCAGTCGGCCTACGCCATCCCCGACGACGAGAAGAGGCGCCAGGAGAAGGCGTCGCTTCTGCGGGTGGGGGACTCGTTCGAGAAGATCGTCCTGGTCAAGGACGTTGTGAACGCGTCGCGCGACCAAGACGGCATCGTCACGATGGGACTCTTCGACTTCCTGCTCGACCAGGGAAGCCTGCGTATGTAACCTGCTGCGTCGATGCACGATGTCGGTGCACGACCCGTACTCCTGTGTCCTCGGCTTGTTTTTCATCTTCATCTGCGTAAACGGCCCTCTCGGGGACGAGGGCACACAACCTATTGGGCACAGGGGTACGGGTTGTGCGCGTTGTGCGCCGGACGGGTTGTTCGCCGGATGAATAATGCGGGCTAGGGAACCTTCACGGGGTTTCTTCGTTGCGGTATGCGTTCAATGGGTGCTGCCTTCTGGGTGCTCCGGCTACGCGTGCTTCGGGCAGTGCACCAAGCTTGTGGGCGGGAACGGGACCACGTATTCGGCAACGCGGTTCTCGGCGGCTTGCTTTGTGGTTGACGGGGCGGGGAGTTCTGGGTATCTGACGGCGGGGTAGGGGTTGTCATTGTTCGTTGCGTCTGCGATGGTTTTATATCAATTTATTAACGGAGGCTAATGTATTATGGCGGTGTTCTGTTCGAACCGGTTGTTGATTTAAGAGGTATCCCATGAGAACGTTCGCATCGAAGGTGGCCAGGTGTGCGTTGGCTGCCGTGCTGGTGGCGGGCATGTGCCCGGCTTCGGCGCTGGCCCAGCCCCAGCAGGCACCTTCTCGGCTTGAAGCTTCCGCGGCACAGCCCACCTTCCAAACCCAGGAAGTGGTAAGCGGCACCTACTGGAACCTTACCTGGACGCTAGATTATGACACGGGGGTTTTGGACATACAAGGTATGGGATCTCTAGCGACGTTGAAGAGCTCCGACTCGTCGCCGTTTCACGCCTATCGTGACTACATAAAAAGCGCGGTTGTAAACGAAGGCGTAACAAGCGTTGGAATGTGCGCCTTTAGGAGCCTTCCGTATTTGGAGTCGGTGTCAATTCCTAGTTCAGTGAAATCCATCGGCTGGAATGCTTTTCTCGACTGTACTTCGTTGAGGCAGGTGGACATTCCCGACAGCGTGACATCTATCGACATAAGCGCGTTTAACGGTTGTTCGTCTTTGCAGTCGGTTCACATGGGGTCTGGCGTTTGCAGAATCCTTGAGAACGCTTTTGCCAACTGCACCTCCTTGGAGTCGGTTGACCTGCCCAACAACGAAGAGTGCGTCATTAACGCACGCATCTTCGTGAACTGCCCCAAGCTGTTGTCAATCATGGTTCCTGCAGGCATCAGAAGCTATAGCGAAACTGAAAGCGTTTTCTTGGGATCCTCCATTGAGTCGGCTGTCTTGTCCGATGAAACCCAACACGTCCAGCCCAACTTGTTTAAAGACACTAGCTTAAAGAGCGTGGTTATTCCGGAAAGCGTTCTTTCTGTGGGAGCCAGCGCGTTTGAAGACACGGCTCTGGAGTCGGTCACCATTCCTTCGAAGGTGGAAGCGCTAGGCGAAAAGTCCTTTAAAGGCTGCAGCTCACTAACATCAATGACGTTCAAAGGGGATGCGCCTGATTTCGGCACAAACGTCTTTGGCCAGGATACGTTGACCGCCTATTTCCCTGCGAAAAATAGCACTTGGACACCGGACAAGAAGCGGCAGTACGGCGGTACGGTAAAGTGGCGGGCGCATGGCACGGCGCAGGTGTCCTTCCCGGACGTGGCGGAAGATGCGTGGTACTGCGATAGCGTGTATGACTCTGTGGGCCTGGGTTTGTTTTCGGGTTACGGTGACGGCAGCTTTGGGGCTGGCGATGGCCTGACACGCGCGCAGGCGGCTGTGGTGCTGTGGCGCTATTTCGCTCCGCAGGAGGTTGTGGACTACAACGCGGCCATATCGGGCAACGCCACCGACATGCCCGACATAGAAAACGGGATGTGGTACACCGCGGCCGCCAACTGGGTTGTTGCCAACAAAGTTATAAATGGTAAGGATCAGCCCGACGGGACCCGTCTGTTTGACCCTCATGCGCCCCTGACGCGCGAGCAATTATGCACGGTGGTGGCTAACGCCGCCGCTAACCTGAAGGGTGCCGACATCTCCAGTGACGGCGCGAAACTGGCCGCCATGCCCGACGCAGCAAGCGTTTCCGGCTGGGCCGCCGCGGGCGTGTCCTGGGGCCTGGACAAGGGCATCATCAGCGGCAAGCAGGTGAACGGCCAGCGCCTGGTGGCCCCCAGCGCCACCGTCACACGCGCCGAGATGGCCGCCATTATGGTGAACGCCATCAACGGCGAAGTGCTGTAGGACGGTTTCCTGGCTGCTTAGATTTCTTTCGTGCCCTCCTTCGGGGTGGCACGATTTTTCGGCGTTATTGATCGCCGGTGCGTACTCGATTATGTAGTGGTTGCAGGTGCGTTTACGCAGAGGTCGCAGGTTCAAATCCTGTCATCCCGACCACGACCTTGCGAAAGCCGCCGCCAGGCGGCTTTTTTTCGCGCCCATCGGGATGGTGCGCAGACCAGCAATTCGCGCATAGGTCAACCCCAGCATGCGCTTCGAAAACGCAATCCGGGGAAACACAACCCGCGCTCCTGCTTTCCCCTGCGGACGTCCATCGAAGGGAGCGGTAAAGGGAAAGAACAAACATGGGTCGCTTGGCTCGATTTACGCCCAAAAGCTTGCATCTGCCCGATTTGGGCGTAATCGAATTTTCGCCCTTGGCTCGATTTACGCCCAGTTTCGCCGATTCGGGCATTCTGGGCGTAATCCGAAGGCTGCGCCTCTTCGGGGTTACGCCCAGTTTCGCTGATTCGGGCATTCTGGGCGTAATCTCCTTGGCAGGCAGACTGCCGGGGAAGGGGAAAGCACTCTGTTTTCCTGTGTATACCCCGGGGGGTATGGGAAACGCCGGCGGAACCGGGCCCCGCGCGCCCGCGCCGGCCGGGCGTCTACAGCAGCACGGCCAGGCCGGTCACCGCGGCGGCGGCAAGCATCAGGCGCCGGTGGGCCTTGCCCCACGGCTGCACGCGGGGGTCATTGGGGGCGGCAAGTGCTGCGCAGAACAGGGCGAACGCCGCCACAAGCAACAGTTTCTCCATGGCGTTCCACCTCCTTAGGGTACTGCGGAAAAGCAGGCGCGGCCGGCCCGGGTTGGAGGGCGTCCGCGCAAGGAAAGGGGTTCTTGTTGTGCGGGGCTCGGGCTTAGTCCACGGCCACCATCACGTCGGTGGCCTTCACGATGGCCACGGCCTTGCCGCCCTCGGCCAGCCCCAGCTCGTCGATGGCGTCCATGGTGATCGACCCGCTCACGCGCACGCCGTCCTCATCCTCGATGGTCACATGGCCGTTCACGGCGCCTTCCCGCACGGACACCACGGTGCCCTCGATCTGGTTGCGGGCGGAGATGCCTGCAATCTTGGAGGTGGCGAACATCACGTTGGTGGCCTTGATGACCGCGTAGCACTCCTTGCCCTCCTCCAGGCCCAGGTCCTTGACGGATTCCATGGTGATGTCGGCCTTGATGGGGTTGTGCTTGCCGCGGCAGATGACCACCACAGCGTTGACGGCGCCTTCCTTGACGGTCTTGACGGTGCCCTTGATTTGGTTCCTAGCGCTGATTTTCATGGTTGGTTTCCTTTCTTCCGGCGCCGGCTCCTTGCCGGCTGGTTTCCGGTGCGGCCCCGCCTTCGGGGCGCCGCGTTTCTGACTGCACCCACTATGACACCCCCGAAGCGCCCTGCCGCCGGCGTGCGCCCATGTTCACAACTTATGTCCCGATTCGTCCCTTTTCGTACTTTCCACAGGACAGGCGAAGGCAAACGCCGGCAAAACGCCCGCCTTAACCTGCCCGCTCGTGCCGTTGCACCTCTGGCAGCAACCTGCCACCATGGGCGTATAATGCGAACTGCAAGCTTGTTCGAAGGGGAAACCGTGGAACGTGTCGGACGCAAACACTGTACGAATGACTTGGGCGCATTCCGCGCCGCAGCGCGCAACAGCGCGCAGCAGCGCCGTCTGCATACCGCGGGCCTGCTGGCCTTCTGCCTGCTGCTTGCTGTGTTGGCGGTTGCCTTCCCGCCGGGCGCGCCTGCGCGGGCGGAAGCGCTTACGGTTTCGGTGTCCTACCAGGCGCCCCAGTGCGGCACGCCCACCGCGTTCACCGTGGACGCCACGGGCGGCAGCGGCACCTACCAATACATGCTGCAGTGCGTGTACGCGGTGGAAGCCGACGGCACGCAAACCTTGGTCACCGACCCCAGCGCGTCGGCGTTTTGGGCGAACCCGTCGCAGTGCCCCTACGGCGTGTACAAAGCCACGAACACCTTCGAATTCACCTTCTGGACGTCGGGCACCTACCGCGTGTACTTTTACGCGCTTGACCAGGGGTCTAGCCCCATCACGTACAAGCGCCAAGTGGAAACCATCACCATAAATGACCCGGCCCACCCCAGCACAGCCACCTTGGCTGCCAACATAGCGGCCGAATGCGCGGCGGCGGGCTGCGAAACCAGCTACGAAAAGGCCCTGTGGCTGCACGACTGGGTGATAGACCACTGCACGTACGACAACACACACCTGTACTGCGGGGCCGAAGGCGCCCTGGCGCGCGGCACGGGCACCTGCGAAGCCTATCACCGGGCATATGCCCTGCTGCTAAATACGGCGGGCGTGGAAAACGGCCGCATGGAAGGCAACGGACATGTGTGGACGGCCGTGAACATGGACGGCGCGTGGTACCAGGTGGACACCACCTGGGATGACCCGGGCTACACCAGCACGGTGGCAGACGTGCAGCACCTGTACTTCGGCCTGACTGACGCCATCATGTTGCTGGTGCATTCCGACCACACCCCCCAGGCGGGCTACGAATCCAACGCGCTGGCCTGCAACTACTTCATCCGCTCGGGCGAAATAGCGCCGTTCACCGCGCTGTATACGGAAAACGTGCAGGCCCAGCTGGACGCGGGGGCAACCGCATTCACGCTGCCCAGCGCGCTTACGGGCGAAGCGGCGGCCTACGCGCGCGTGCTGAACAACCTGGTGGCTTACCAGTTGGAAAACACCGCTTGGACGGCGCGCGGTGCCGCATGCACGATTTCGGCCGCCTATGACGCGGCATCGGCGCAGTTCAGCTTCACCGCGTTTGCCGGCGTGAAGGGCGACGTCAACGGCAACGGGGTGCTGAACGTGGTGGACGCCCAGATGGCCTACGACATGGCCTGTGGCGTGTATGCCCCCGCCGACCTGCCCGAATCTGCCTGGGCCGCCGCCAACGTGGACGGCGAAGCCGGCGTAACCGCCAACGACGCCCGCGCCATCCAGCACGCCATCCACCACGGCTGGCCCGCATAACATTCCGCCGCGCGAAAGGAGCCTTCATGGACAACCAACTTCAGCCGCCCGAGCAGCCGCACACCTGGCCGCCCGCCCAGCCGCCGGCCGACGCCCAGCCGTCGGAGCTGCCTGCCGCCCAACCGCAGGCAGGGCCCGAAGGCGCGTTTACGTTCCCTTCGCTCAACAAGCCGGCGCGCTGGATCATAGCGGCGCTGCTGGTGGTGGTAGCGGCGATTTCGTTTTTCGCGGTAGCCGACGTAGTGGCTTCGCCCGACTTCAACCAGTCAAGCATCAACGCGCTTGACGAAAAGCGCAACAACGTCATGGGGCTCATAGCGTCTACGGCCGTTGCGTCCACCGCCATTTCCGCCATCCCGGACGACACGGGCACGCCCATAGCCGAAAAGCTGGCGGACGTAAGCCAAAACTTCGGACTCATCTTAGGTGCCATCTACCTGGAGAAATACCTGCTCACGCTTGCGCCGCTGGCCACGTTCAAGGTGCTCATACCCTTAGCTCTTGTGGGCTTCGCGTTCTGCTTGCTGTTCGCCCGGTGGGCGTACGCGCCCAGCTTCCGGGTGCTGTTTGGCAAGGTGTTGGTGCTAGGCGTGGCGTTGGTGCTGGTGGTGCCGCTTAGCGTGGCAATAGCGCAGCTGGTGGAAGACACCTACGCCGTGTCGCTTGAGGAAACCACGGCTTCCCTGGACAGCGCCACAGACCAACTGGAAGGCGCAGGCGCATCCGACAGCGGCGACAGCAGCGGCAATGTTATCGACTGGTTCACCAACACGGTCACCAACGCGGTAGACTCTGTCACCACTTCCGCTTCAAACCTGCTAGGCACCATGCAAAACGCACTCAGCGACGCGGTGGAAGCCTTCGCTGTGATGGTCATCACGTCGTGCGTGATACCCCTTTTGGTCATATTGTTCTTCCTGTGGCTGATAAACGCCCTGTTCAACGTGAACATCCAGGTGCCCATCGGCGGCATGAAGGCCAGAACTTAGGCGGAAAGCGCAAAGCAGATGTGCTGCCTCCAGAATAGCCCCGGCTGCGGCACCCCATCCATGACGCGTGGCAGTTCTTACCCCGCAAAGGCCCGCGAACTGGGGCTTTCGCTGTAACCTACACCGAAGTGGCGTTGGCGCCGCGCGCTACCGCGTGCTTGACCAGCTTGTCTAGCACTTCGGGGAAGGTACGCCCGGCGGCGCGGCAGGCTGCAGGCAGCATGCTTATGTCGGTCACGTTAGGGGCCACGTTCACTTCCAAAACACAGGGCTTTTTGCCGTTCCAAATCATGTCGATGCGGGCCAAGTCGCGCAGCCCGAACGCATGGAACACTTCCAAAGCAGCCCGCTTGATTTCGGACTGGATGGCCTGCGCGCCCCCTTCTTCCGGGAACAGCGAAGCGCTGCGCACGGGGGCGTAGTAGTCCACCAGCGAAGAATCCACGCGGGAAGCGCGGTCGTACCAGCCCTTCTTGGGCACAATTTCCACCGGAGGAAGCACCAAGGTCCCTTCTGGCAGCTCCACCACCGAAACGGAAACCTCCACGCCGGTAATCCACTGCTGGATGATTACTTTATCGTCTAAGGCGAACACGTCTGCGCAGGCGGGGAACAGCTGGTCGGGCGATTCCACCTTGTGCACGCTTTGCGCGCCCACGCCGCGGGAAGGCTTCACCACCACGGGATAGCTTTCGATATTACGCTCTATGACATCCAGCGCCGACCGCGCGCCCAAGTCTTCGAACACGCGCTTGGAAAGGCAGAAGCCCTTCGGCCACGCGGCGTGCTTAAGGGAATCCGCGGCGCTGTGCGCGGCGCCCATGGTGGATTCCAGGTTGAACTTGTTCCAGGCGTGTTCGCACGCGGCGGAAGTAGGCCCAATGAAGGGGATGCCCACGAACTCCAAAACGGCTTGCACCGCGCCGCTTTCGCCCTGCTTGCCCGGGATGGCAATGTAGGCGCAATCAGGCGCTTCCTGGCACAGGCTGGGAATCAGGTCTGCTGTGGTGTCCAGCATGACCACGCTGTGGCCCATAAGCTGCAAAGCCTGCGAAACATTCGCGCCCGACTTGATGGAAAATTCGCGTTCGGTGGCGCCTCCGCCCACTATGATGGCAACTTTGTAAGCCACGGTCCCTCCTTGCGGCCGCGTTACGCGGCTTGTCTAGTTAACCTTCCATTACAGTATCACATTGGCAAGACGTTAACGCGCGCGTGACCGCGTTTGACGGTTCTGCGCCATAGAAGGCGGTAGGGGGGCGGCGTATAATGAATGAGCAATCGTTGTAAGGGGGGCTTGTGGAAAACACCGAATACCAGCGCCGCATGGAATTGGCACGCCAGTTTCATCACAAGGGGTACAACTGCGCCCAGTCGGTGGTGTGTGCCACGTGCGACTTGGTGGGTTTGGACGTTGAGCAGGCTTTTCGCGTGATGGAAGGTTTCGGCGGCGGCATGGGTGGCTTCACGCAGGTGTGCGGCGCGCTTTCAGGAGGCGTGGCCACCATCAGCTACGGCAACAGCGAAGGATCCCAAGCGCTGTGTTCGAAGGCAAGCACCTACGAACGGGTAAACGCCCTGGTAGAAGCCTTCAAGGAAGCGCACGGCGGCTGCACCCTGTGTTCCCAACTGCGCCCAGAAGACCCCGACCAGCGCATGCCCGTGTGCAACGGCTACATAACGAACGTCGTACGCATGACCCTAGACGCCCTGGCGCAACGCGCGAAGGAAGACGTCCTGTAAGAGACGTGCGCCCGTGTCACCTCGACCGGAGGCCCCGCAGGGGCCGGAATGGAGAGGTCCACTCCGAGGAGCGGACCGCTTGCGGTGGGCGGGCGCATGAGGCGCGATGGGGGCGCTGCGCTGGGGCTATTAGGCAAAGAAAAGAAGGGCGTGCTGCTTTGAGGCTTGGACCCTCGCCTTCGGCGACGCGGTGTTTTTCGCAGGCTGCAGGGTCGCGCGCGCGAGGCGCGATGATGGCGCTGCGCTGGGGCTATTAGGCAAGGAAAAGAAGGGCAGGCGGCTTGGGGCATGGGCCCTCGCCTTCGGCGACGCGGGGTTTGCCGGCCGCTGGGTCGTGCGCACGAGGCGCGATGGGGGCGCTGCGCTGGGGCTATTAGGGCAAGGAAAAGGAGGCGTGCTGCTTTGGGGCTTGGGCCCTCGCCTCCGGCGACGCGGGGTTTTCGCAGGTCGCGGGTTCGCACGCGCGAGGCGCACTGTGAGAGCTGCGCTGGGGCTATTGGGCAAAGAAAAGAAGGCGTGCTGCTTTGGGGCATGGACCCTCGCCTTCGGCGACGCGGGGTTTTCGCGGCCGGGTGGGGCCGGGTGGCAGGAAACGGCGAAAGACGGAACGGTTTTCGGGGAAAGTGGCAGCAAACGGCGAAAGACGGAATCAAATTTCGGACTTGTGGCAGCAGAAGGCGAAAGACGGAATCGAGACGGCCTGTTTGGCCCCTCCGTGCGCTCTGCCGGGACCGGCCCTTCTGCGCATGATTGTATCCTCCCAGGTCAGAGACTTATAGCAAAATTGCCCCGCCATCCAGTTGCGGGATTGGCCCCCGCAGAGGAGGCGCTTGATTCCGTCTTTCCCGTTTTTCTGCCACAAGTCCGAAATTTGATTCCGTTTTTCGCCCTCTGCTGCCACACGGGGCGCGGCGGGGCCCGTGCGGCAGCGCATCTCGCGTGAAACCACCGGCACCGCGGGACCCACCGCCGGGGAGCGCCTTTGTGTGAACGACGACGGGCCCGCTACGGGCGCGCCCGCACCCGGACGCTTCATTGTGTGAACGACGAAATCGGCCATTTCGTCGTTCACAAAGCGTATTCCGCCCGCTTTCGGCGTTGTGTGAACGACGAAGGCCCCACGCCTCCTTAGCATGCCGCCGGCTCATGATCGGCCCACTAAGAGGCCATTTCGCTGACCTGGGGTTTCGCGGGCTCCACAAAGGCGGGCGCCCCCTTCGTCGTTCACACAACGGGTCGCGGAAGGCGGCGAGCGCCCTCGCAGGGCCCCTCGGCGCCCCTTCGTCGTTCACACAACGCGAAAACAGCCCGATTTTCGCCGTGTGAACGACGAAATCGGCCGTTTCGTCGTTCACACAACCAATTCAGCACCGAACGACCCGGGCCGGCAAACCCCCGCGTCGCCGAAGGCGAGGGTCCATGCCCCAAAGCAGCACGCCTCCTTCTCCTTGCCCTTAGCCCCAGCGTAGCGCCCACATTGCGCCTCGTGCGCGCGACCCAGCGGCCGGCAAACCCCCGCGTCGCCGAAGGCGAGGGTCCATGCCCCAACTCGCCTGCCCTTCTTTTCCTTGCCTAATAGCCCCAGCGTAGCGCCCACATTGCGCCTCGTGCGCCCGCCCAATGCAAGCGATCCTTGCTCGGGAGCAGATTCCAACACTTCGCGGGGGCTTAACGGCCCCGCTTCGGTCGGAATGACACGGGGCGCATCATCGTGCGCGCGCAGCGCAAGCAGCCAACGCGCCGCCCTAACCCACAAAGGCCATAATGTCGGCTACGGTTTCGTGCACCTGCGCTTCGGGGGAAATGGTGGCTTCGTTGTCGCCCTGTTGTAGGCCATAGCTGCCGAATTGGCAGTGGTTGCCGCCTTCTATCAGCAGCTCAACAGTGTTGGCGGGAAGGTTGCCACGATTTTTCTGGTAGTTGTCCAGGTTCCGTATGCCGTCTTCGGTGCCATATATGGAAAGCACTTTCAGGGTGTCGGGGATTTTGTCCGCGCTATAAGCTGCCAACAAAATAAGCCCGTCATACGAATCGGCGTGCTTGGACACGTAACTGGAAGCCGCCACGCCGCCCAAGGAATGGCCGCCTATGTACCAGCTTTCCACCTGAGGATACAGGTCTTGGATGCCGTCTGCTTTGTTGGTGCCCAGCAACGCGAAGTTGAAGGGCATGGGCACCAGCACCGCCACCAGGCCGCTTTCGGCGCACGCGCGCAGCAGGCCAGCGTAAGCAGTTGCCTGCACCTTCGCGCCGGGGTAGAAGATAAAGCCCTTCGGTGCGTTGTCCGCGTTCTCGGTGCTGTAGCCCTGGGGCAGAAACGCCACCAGGTCGTCTTTGGGATACGCCACCTGCACGCCGTCTGCAGTGCCGTTTTCCAGCGCAGCAAGGGCGGTGCTGTCGGCGGGGTAGTAGTCGTTCAAGTACGCCACCACAAAGCCCGCGCACGCCACCAAGAACAGCCCCAGCACAATGCCCGCAACGCGCAGCTTGAAGTGGCGCTTCTTGGCGGCAGGACCGGCTGGGGCGGGTTTTGCGGCTGCTGTTTCGGCAGTTGCTACTGCTGGCTTAGTTTGCGTTTCTGACATGCGGCTTCCTTTTCGCCTGCGTCACCCAGCGGACAGGCTACTTGTATGCCCCGGCGTCGTAGGTGGATTCCATCACCACGGAAAAGTGAAAGATGGGACGGTCTACGCGGTTAATCTTCAGCGGCATGTGGGGCATGCCCGCCGGCGCGAAAATCATGGTGGACGTGGTTATCACGTGCGTTTCGCCGTTTACGGTCACTTCCAGTTCGCCGCCTAAGTCATAGGGGTCGTCGGGGTTGCTGCCTATGAAGCCTATCAGTTCGTCGGTGTTGTGGCTGTGCTCTTCGAAGATGGGATTCTTTTCTGGCACGGCGAAGTACCAAGCGGTGTTCATCTGGAACGCACCCGGCACCACATTGCCGTCCATCCACAATATGCGCTTGGCGAAGCCGTCGTAGATGCGCTTGAAATTTTCGTCTGCGAACGGCGGGTCCTGCAGGGTTTGGATTACGTACTTGCTGGATTCCATGGGGGTCCCTTTCGTTAAATGTCCAGCGCGGCATGGAAGCCTTCGTAGACGGCGGCGGTCACGTTGCGGGGCAGCCATGCATCGCCTATCACGCGCACCCAAGGTGCCGCGTCGCGCAGGTCTTCCACTGCGGCTTTACGGCTGCGCTGCCCGATGGCGCTTACCACCGTGGTGCCGGCAATCAGCTGTTCGCTGCCGTCAGGCAGGGTCACGGTTACGCCTTCGGCGGTCACAGCCTTTGCGCGGGCGTTCACCACCACGTCAATGGCGCTGTCTTCAATTTCTTTCAGCAGAATGGGGCGGTGCCGGCAATTGGCGTCTATGGCAATGCCGTCGCGCATTTCCACCAGGTGAACCTTTTTGCCTTCGCGCACGTACTTCAGCGCGCATTCGGCGCCGGTCAGGCCGCCGCCTACTACCACCACTTCATCGGTCACGGCGGCGCCGCCCAGGTACAACTCTTCCACATTCACCACGTACGCATCTTCGTTCACGGGCAAAAAGCTAAGGCTCATGGGCTCAGACCCCACGGCCACCACGGCCGCATCAGCGCCGAATTCTTCGGCCCAGGCGGCGTCTACCAGCGTGTTCAGGCGAATATCCACGCCAGCGCGTTCGCACAGCGTAGCGTAGGTAATGCCCAACTGGTACATGTCTTGCTTGAAGGGAACCGCCGCTTCGGTGGCAAGGATGCCCCCCAGCCGCGGGCCGGCTTCGCACAGGGTAACGCGGTGGCCGCGCTTGGCGGCGGTGTAGGCCGCCACCATGCCCGCGATGCCGCCGCCTACCACCAACACGCGCTTGCGGTCCAGCTCAGGCACGGGCACAATGGCGTGCCCTTCCAGTTCGCGCCCGATGCGCGGGTTCAAGCTGCACCGGCGCGTCTGCGTGACGGGGCGTTCGGCCATGCAGGTGAAGCAGCGCATGCAGCGAACAATCTCGTCGCCGCGGTTGGACATAACCTTGTTGGGCAATTCGGGGTCGGCCAACAGGCCACGGCCCATGGCCACCAGGTCAGCTTGGCCGCTGGCGATGATTTCTTCCATCTGGGCAGGATCCGAAAGGCCGCCTAGCGTTGCCACCGGCTTGCTCACATGCTTCTTGATTTCGGCTGCCAAATACACGTTGCAGCCGTGGTCGCGGAACATGCTGGGGTGGGTGATGCTGAAGCCGAACTGGTAGCTGCCGGCGGAAACGTGGATGATGTCCACCAATTCTTCCAGCGCCTGGGCAATGCGCACGCCTTCTTCCAGGTCATAGCCGCCTTCGAACAGCTCCGACCCGCTCATGCGCATTTCTATTGCGAAGCGCGGGCCGCATTTTTCGCGAATGGCCTGCAGAATGCGGCGGGCCAGCCGCGTGCGGTTTTCCAGGCTGCCGCCGTATTCATCTGTTCGCTTGTTGAAATACGGGCTTAGGAACTGGTTGATCAGCCACCCGTGGCCGCAGTGCACCATGCACATGCGGAAACCCGCGCGCTGCGCCAACGCGGCCGCTTCGGCGTAGGCTTCCACGATAGAATCAATCTGTTGCGCGGTCAGGGCCTTCACCTTTATACCGTCGGGGCGCACGCCGTCGCTGGCGCCGTACTGGCACAGTTCGCCCTTGGCGGCTTTGTCCACCATGTAGGTGCCGGCGTACTGCCCGGAATGGGAAAGTTCTATGCTGGGGATGGCGCCGTGGCGGGCAATGGCGTCCGCCACATAGGTGAAGGCAGCCAACTGACCAGGGGTTTTCAGGCTTAGGTGCAGCATCTGCGACCCGTCGGTTTCAGGATGCACCACCAATTCAGAAACGGTCACGATGGCAGCGCCCCCGCGGGCGCGTGCTTCGTAGAAGCCCAAGGTGCGCGGCCCGGGTGTGCCTTGTGCGTCAACGTCGGTGGCGCCCATAGGCGCCGAGCACATGCGGTTGCGCAGGCGCAGCCCGCATACGTCTAACGGCTGGCAAAGGTTCGGATAATCCCTGTTCATGTTCCCCTCCTGAACGCCGGACGGCGGGGTATGCGCTCCCGTTAGCGGTAATCCCGTGTTCCGCCCGAAATCTTCTGCGCCAATTATCGCACCACTTTTCGGGCGGCATACGCGCAGTAAGCGCTTTTTTGCCATTGTTGCCGCTGCGAAAATGACAGGCGTGCCTCCGCGCGCTAAAATACGTTCGTCACATAAGGGGGCGCCGGTGCCTGCAAGCGCGGCGGCCGCACAAAGCCAACAAGCAAGGAGACCCTATGATCACTCCCGCGAAGGACACCGTCTACATAGGTGTGAACGACCACGAAATAGACCTGTTCGAAGGCCAATACGACGTCACCGAAAACGGCATGGCCTACAATTCCTACGTTATCCTGGATGAAAAGATTGCCGTCATGGACACGGTAGACGCCAACTTCGGCGAAGAATGGATGGCCAACCTGACCGCCGCGTTGGACGGTCGTACGCCGGATTACCTGGTGGTTCAGCACATGGAGCCCGACCATTCCTCCAACATCACGCGCTTCATGGACGCCTTCCCGGCCGCCCAGGTGGTTTCCAATGCGAAAAGCTTCCCGCTGATGCAGAAGCTGTTTGGCGTGGACTACCCCGACCGCCGCATTGCCGTGAAGGACGGCGACACGTTGGAGCTGGGCACCCACACGCTTAGCTTCGTGGGCGCCATGATGGTGCATTGGCCGGAAGTCATCATGACCTACGATGCCGCCACCGGCGTGCTGTTCAGCGCCGACGCGTTCGGCAAGTTCGGCGCGCTTGACGTGGACGAAGACTGGGCCTGCGAAGCCCGCCGCTACTACTTCGGCATTGTGGGCAAGTTTGGCGCCCAGGTGCAAAAGGTGCTGGCAAAGGCTGCCACGCTGGACGTGAAGGCCATCCTGCCGCTGCACGGCCCGCTGCTGACCGAAAACCTGGACTACTACCTGGACCTGTACAACACCTGGAGCTCCTACGGCGTGGAAACCGAAGGCGTGTTCATTGCCTACACTTCGGTGTACGGCCACACCAAGGAAGCGGCCGAACTGGTTGCCGCCAAGCTGGAAGCCGCCGGCTGCCCCAAGGTGGCCATTGCGGATTTGGCCCGCGAAGACATGGCCGAATGCGTGGAGGACGCCTTCCGCTACGGCAAGGTGGTGTTGGCCACCACCACCTACAACGGCGGCATCTTCCCCTTCATGCACGACTTCATTTCGCACTTGCAGGACCACAACTACCAAAATAAGTTCATTGGCCTGGTGCAAAACGGCCTGTGGGGCCCCACCGCCGCCAAGGGCATGAAGGCCGCGCTGGAACCCTGCAAGAACCTGACCTTCGCGGAAACCACGGTGACCGTCAACGGCGCGCTAGACCAAGAAGCGCGCGCCCAGATTGACGCCTTGGTGGCCGAGCTGATGGCATAACGGAAGCTTTCGACGAAAGGAACACTCATGAGGAAGATTTTCGCAGTAGGCGTGTGCGCCTTGATGTGCTGTGCGGGCCTTACGCTGGCGGCGTGCGGCGGCGCGGCGAACACGGCCAACAACACGAACGCCGCCAACACCAACGCGAATGCCAACACCAACGCCAACGCCAACACCGCGGCGCAAACCGCGGGCGTGGCAAATCCTGTTACGGAGGGCACCTACGACCAGGTGCAGCAGGCAACAGGCCTGCCGCTTCCCACTGAAGACCAGATTACGGCTGCCTGCAATGCTACCAACATCGTTTACAGCAGCATTGCTGTGACCGGCGAAGAGCCCATCGCGCAGGTTGATTTCACGGCCGATGGCACGGCATACACCTACCGCATGCAGTCCGCCACCAAGGGCACCCAGGCCACCGACATTTCGGGCATGTACTACACCTGGACCGCCACGGAAGCTGCCAAGGTGGGCAACCTGGACGCCACGGCTATGTCGTGCGGCGAAGCTTGCGTGGTCACGTGGTTCGACGTGGTACCCGGCATCGACTACAGCTTCAGTGCTGTTCCCGCCACCGCTAAGGCCAGTGGCCTTGTGGGCTTGGCCGACCAGCTGTATACGCCCGCCCAGGGTAACGCGTAGGGGCAATGCCCGGCACCGTCAACCATACCTACGGCAATCAGGGCGCCCCGCGGCGCCCTGCTAACCAGGGCCCCCAATGGCGGCCCGCTGACCAGGGCGCGCCGCAGCGGCCTACCGCGCGTGCGTCTTCTTCGGGACGCCGGCCCACGCCGCGCGGGGGCTCTTCGCAGCCGCGCACGCCGTGGATGAAGGTGGGGCTTATTGCCTTGGTGGTGGTGTTTTGTCTGTACTGCGTGTATTGCCTGGGGCAAAGCCTGTTCGCCGACCGGCTGTTCCCTAACACCACCATGGGCTCCACCAGCTTGGGGATGAAAACCCACGCGGAAGCCAATGAAGAGCTGGCAAAGCTTTCCGGCAACTACACGCTTACGGTTTCCGGCGCGGGGGAAGACGTGGTGTTTTCTTCAGAGCTTTTGGGCGTTACGGCAACCAACCAAACGGTTGAATCGCTGGGGCTTGTCGGCAACGCGGCTGCTTGGCCGCTAGAGCTGTTTGCCAGCCATGCGGCGCCGGCAAGCGCGGTTGTTGCGTATGACGCCGCCGTGTTGGAAGCCAACGTGCAGGGTTGGGTGGACGCCTACAACAACATGGTTCCGGCCGGTTCGCCCGCAACGCTGCGCTACGACCAAGCCACCAGCCAATTCAGCGTGGTGAACGCCGTGCCCAGCCAACAGCTAAGCTACGACGCAGTGTTGGCCCAGGTGAAAGCCGCAGTGGACAACGGAGCAACCGCGGTGAAGCTGGACGATTCGTGCGTGATGAATTCCCAGGTGAGCGGCCCTTCCGTAGAGCAGCTGAAGAAGGAAGCAGGGCAGCTGAACACCAGCTTCGGGTTCAACTTCACCGTTGCGTTGGGATCTTCCGCGCTGCTGCCCATCAACCGCGGTTGCGCGCTGGACTGGGTAAACGTGGACGCGGACTACAACGTGACGTATTCGGAAGAGCGCTTCCAGGAATGGCTGGGGCGCCTGGGCGATTCGTTGAACACCGCCGGCGGCACCCACACCTATACGCGCGCCGATGGCAAGGAAGTTTCGGTTACGGGCGGCACCTACGGTTGGCAGGTGGACCGGGATGCGCTGTACACCGCCATACGGCAGGGGATAGACAGTAATTCCACCAACACCGTAGCTCTTACGTGCGCCGTGGAAGGCAACGGCTACCAGGGCCCGGACGGGCCGGATTGCGGTCGCTACATAGATGTGGACATAACCGAGCAGCACGCGCGCCTGTACGACGTGGGCGGCGCGGTGCTGTGGGAAACCGACGTGATCACCGGCTACGACAACGGCACCTACGACACGCCTACCGGCTTCTTCGTCATCAACGCCAAGGAAAGCCCTTCGGTGCTGCAATCTTCCAGCACCTACGACGGCGGCGACGGCACCGAGCCCTTGACCATAACCTACCGGCATGAAGTGGAGTACTGGATGCCCTTCTACGGCAACTTCATAGGCTTCCACGACGCCCCGTGGCAAACCGATGGTTGGGGCGGCGACATGTACCACGACCCCTACTACGGCAGCGGCGGCTGCGTAAACCTGCCCACCGAAAAAGCCGCCGAGCTATGGGACCTGGTGCAAGTAGGCCTGCCCGTAAGCGTGCACTACTAACGGCGTTTCGCCCGCAGACGCGCATTTGGCGCGCCGGGCAGCTTTTGCCGTAGCTCTTTTGCTGAAAAGACGGCAAGGGACTGGGCATCCCGTCATCTTTTTCAGGGCCTCGCTCTGCCGCTGAAGCAGTGGCGCCCGCAGTGGGCCCGCCCTCTTTTAATGGCGACGTACCAGGGTGGAGTTGTTGATGCAGGCTTCCAGCTCTTTTATGTAGCGTTGCACCAGGGGGCTGGACTTGCGTTCCTTGTGCATGATGTAGCCCACGCGCATCACTTCGTTCACGTCTAGGGGGATGGCCACAATGCCGCTTTGCATTTCGCTGGATAGCACGCCGGTGGCAAGGGTGTAGCCGCTGGAATGGGTTAACAGGTTGGTCAGGGTGCCGCGGTCGCTGTAGGTGATGTTGCGCTTGTGGTTCAGCGACGCCAACGGCTCTTCCGCGAAGTGGAACGAATTCACGGTGCCTTGTTCGAAGGACAGGCGCGGGTATTCGGTCAGGTCGCCGGGCTTGAGCGTTTTGCGCCCCGCCAGCGGGTGATGTTCGCCCACGAACACGTGCACGTTGGCTTCGAACAGCAAGGTGAAGGTGAGGTTGCTTTCGTCCAGGCAGCGGTTGATGAAGCGCTCGTTGAAGTCGCTTAAGTAGATGATGCCCAGTTCACTGCGGAATTCGCGCACATCGGCGATGATTTCGCTAGTGCGGGTTTCGCGCAGGGTGAAGGTGTACTGGTCGGCGTCGAACTGTTCTACCAGGTTCACGAAGGCTTCCACGGAAAACGCATAATGCTGCGTGCTGATGGACAGGCGGTTGGCCTGGGCTTTTCTGCGGTTGGAGTAACGGTCTTCCAGCAGGTCGGCTTGCTCTACCACCTGGCGGGCGTAACTGAGCAGTTCCGTGCCGTCGTTGGTCAGGGTCAGGCCGCGGTTGGAGCGCAAAAAGATTTTTATGCCCAATTCTTCTTCCAAGTCTTTGATGGACATGGAAAGCGTGGACTGGGAAAGGTACAGCTCTTGGCCCGCCGCGTTGAAAGATCCGTGTTTTGCTACTTCTATCAGGTACTTTAGTTGTTGCAGCGTCATGGTGAAGCAGGTACTCCTAACAGCGAAAAAGCAGTGCCCACCCAATGTAGCGGATACGGCAAGGCCAGCGCAACCTTGTTTCGTATAGTGAAATATTGGAATTTACCTTCAATTATTCTGGGGATGGGCGTGACAGGGGACGGGGGAGTGTCACGTTTTCGACGAAATCATGGCACTCCCCCGTCTCTGTCACACCCATTCTGCTCTCACGCCACGGCACGCCGCGCAGGAAACTTTCAGGGTGTCGTGGTAGGATGTTCCCCAAGCAATTTGAACGCACGTGTTGCCGCTGGCAGCACCTTAGTGATTTGAGGCTACCAATGGACATGACTTACCTGTTGCTCATCATCGTGACGCTTGTGATGGGCTTTGCCACGCAGGCCTATATCAACTCTTCGTACAGCAAGTATTCCAAGGTCAGCGCGGGCGTTTCCATGACGGGTGCTCAAATGGCCGAAAAGATGCTGCGCGACAACGGCGTCACCGATGTGGTGGTGAAGCCTGTGTCCGGCACGCTGACCGACCACTACGACCCCCGTTCCAAGACGGTGAACCTGTCCGAAGGCGTGTATGGGTCTTCCAGCATTGCGGCGCTGGCGGTGGCTTGCCACGAATGCGGGCACGCGGTGCAGCATGCCACAAAATACGCGCCCATGACCGTGCGCTCGGCGCTTATCCCGCTGGCTAACTTCGGGTCAAGCGCGTGGATGGTCTTGCTGATCATCGGCATTCTGCTGAACATCATGGGCTTGGTGCTGATTGCCTGCATCGTGTACGGGTTTGCGGTGTTGTTCCAGGTTGTCACGCTGCCGGTGGAATTCAACGCTTCTTCCCGCGCGCTTAGCTACCTGAAATCCAGCCAGGGCCTGGCGCTGCAGGGAAGCACCTACAGCGGTGCCAAAACCGTGCTGCGCGCGGCAGCCTTAACGTATGTGGCCGCCGCCCTGACGTCCATCATGCAGCTGCTGTACTACCTGAGCATCTTCACCAGCCGCCGCTAGACCAGCCGCCCCCAAGCTACTTCTTCAGCGAAAGGGCCACCACGGCCGCCAAGATGCAGCAGATGCCCACCATGTTCAGGGGGGTCAGCACGTCGTGGAACACGAAGGCGCCCACCAATAGCGCCACCAGGGGCTCCACGAAGGCAAGGATGGATGCCTTGCTGGCCTCCATGTGCTGCAAACCAACGGTGTAGCAGGTAAACGGCACGGCGGTGCACAGCACAGCCAAGCCCAGCGCCACCAGCCCCACCGTGTAATCGGCCGCCATTACCTGCGCAATCTGAACGGGCTGGGAAATTACCAGCATGGCCACCGCGGCAAACACAAACGTGTAGAACGCAAACGTGAACGGGGAATACTTCTTCAGCGCCATGGTGCCGAAGATGCTGTACAGCGCGTATCCTATGCCCGACCCCAGGCCCAGCGCCACGCCCAGCGGCGTGGCCGTAGCGCCCGTCGACCCTATGCCGGCCACCAGTGCGCATCCGCAAAACGCCACCACCAGGCAGGCAACCTTGCGTTTGGTCAGCGCTTCCTTGAAGAACACGCGCGCCAGCACGGTTACAAAACAGGGCGCGGTATACAGCAGCACCGCGGCTATGGAAACGCTGCATTCCTGCATGCAGGCAAAGTAGCACACGTTGAAAAACGAAATGCTCAGCACGCCGGAGCCCACAAACATCCACAGGTCGCGCAGCTGGATGCGGAAGCAGTCGCGCTTGCACACCACCAAGACCAGTGCCAGCACCACGGCGGTGAAGAAGCAGCGCGCGGCGGTAATCTGCAAGGAAGTTAGCCCTGCGGCTGCCAGCGCCTGCGAAAACAGGCTGATGCAGCCCCAGCATACGCCCGCCACCAGCACCAACAAAGGGGCCTTCACGCGCCAAGCGCTGTCTTGCGGTGTGCTTGCCATGAACCCCCCCTTTCTGGTGCGCGGCTGGCGGTGCTGGGACGCGCGCCCAACGGTGCTGGGAAGCGCGGCCCGCAGGCAGCCCGCGACGGTTCCGGCGGCTTCGCGATTTCCTTAAAACGCGGCTTTTACCTGTGGCTGAATATGGTACACCGTGCCACAATGGTTGCAGGCGAAAAACCAACGGAAAGGCGCGCATGCGGCCACCTAACACCATCGCGTTGAAGCAGACCTTGCTGCAAGGGTTCCAGACGGCGCCCGCGCAAGGCCCGCGCGCGCACGTGCGCGTGGGGCTGCTGAACGTGCTGGCCCAGTACGACCAGCTGCCGTTTTGGCACGTCCTGTTCGGCGAATTGGGCTTTTCGGTGGTGGTGTCGCACGGGTTGTGCAACGCGGGCCTGGAAAGCATCCCTTCCGAAAGCGTGTGCTTCCCGGCCAAGCAGGCGCACCTGCGCCTTTACGACCTGTTGGAACGCGGCGCCACGCACGTGTTCTTCCCCGTGCACGACCGCCTTTCGCGCTGCGCGGTGAACTGCTGTTACGCAAGCGTGCTGGAAACGGTGCCCCCCGTGCGCGAAGGGCAGGTGCAGCTGGTGGCCCCGCTGTTGCTGGCGCGCAAGGCGGCGAAGTTCCAGCAACTGCCCTACGACCAGGAAATAGTGCTGGCGTCGCTGCGGCAGCTGGTGCCGGAAGCCCCGCCCACGCAGGCCGAATTCCAGCAAGCCTTCCAGGCCGCCTGGGCGGTTCAGGTGGAGTTCGAACAGCTGCTGGAACACGAAAACGACCGCGCGTGCGCGTGGGCGCGGCAACCGGGGAATCGTGCGCTGGTTTTGGCCGGCCGGCCCTACCACGCCGATCCCTTCCTGCTGAAAGGCCTGGACGCCGAAGTGACGGCACTGGGGCTGGGCGTGCTGTGCGGCACGCATCTTTCCGGCCCCAAACCGCCCGACGACGGCGTGCCGCCGTGGCGCCCCGCGAAGCACCTGCTGAAGCTGGCCGGCTGCGTGGCGGCCGAGCCGCACTTGGACCTGGTGTGCCTGCAGGCCTTCGGCTGCGGCTACGATCACCTGAACATGCCCGAAGTGCGCGCCGCGCTGACCGCCGTCGGCAAGCCCTTCACCCTGCTGCAGCTTGATGACATCAGCAACAACGCCCAGGCCCGCATCCGCTTACGTACCTTGGTCTACGTGGCGAAACAGGCGGAATCAGTAAGAATTGCCGGTCCGAACGAAGGTGCGTCTTCTAGCACATCCGCCCCGTTCGCCGCGCCCCGTCTTTCCCAGATGGCAGAAGGCCTTCCCCCTGAGGTCCTGCAGATGGCCCGCGAACTGGACCCGCGGGCGTTCACCGGCCTGCAGCGTGCCGACGTGGATGCCGTGTTCGGCGGCTATCCCGACCTGTGTTTCGTGGCTCAGGCGCTGGCGGGCCGCGCCGCGCGGCTGTGCGCGAAGTCCCAGGTGGAAGGCGCGCCACTGCAGCGTGTGGCGGTGCCGTACGTGTGCAAGTACTGCATGTTGGACGCCCTGCCGCGCATAGTCATGCGCACGCTGGGCTGGGCCCCGGAAGTGGACTGGGTGGACTACCCGCCCGCGGCCCCCGCGGCCGCCCCCGCCCCCGCCGCCCGGGCGCCGTCATAAATATTCTCATAAAAAACAGCAATTTTCAT
>JAUNIP010000076.1 GCA_030523425.1 Coriobacteriia bacterium | reverse complement strand
GGGCTATTTCGCGCACCGCGTTAAGACGGTCGTCCGATGTTTGGGATGGATATGATTCCAACATGGCTGCTATCAGGTTGTTCATATTACCTCCTGCGCATAATGGCTGCTAATTTGTGAATGTTGCGGCAGCGGTACAGCTGGCTTAGCTCTTCGATTGTGGCTGCATTCAGGTTGCGAAGGTCTTGCGGGTCAATGCGCAGGTCTTCGAAAAGCAGGGCTTGCAATTCCTTTTGGTTGGCTGCAGGTGTGCTGTGAAACAGCTGGTCACATAGGGCTTTTTCAGGGCTAGCCAGGTAATACGCATAACCGTTTTCCTGGTAGTAGGCCACTTCGTGCACAAACGCTTTGATGGGGACGTCTTTGTAGGTGTACGTGCCGAACGGGGTTTCGTAGAGTTTCGACTTCTTCTTTTGGGTGGTGGCGCAGGTGTAGGCGCGCACGGCTTCTGGAATAAGGCCGTGGCGCGCCAAGGCGTATTCGAACGAAAGGTACGACGGGCCGTAGATTATGGCGGCAAGGCAGTACCCCGGCACGTTGGAATCGGTTTCGTAGACACCGTGCGCTACCGGCGTCAGCTGTCCAGCCTTCACCATGCGAGCTATCTTGCTTTTCGGGTTGCTGTAGTTACCCAGTTGTTCGACGAGCATTCGTGTGGTAAGAATTGCCATTATTTCACCTCAAAGTGCAATATTAGTGTACTTTTCGGAGAGATTCAAGCGTTTTTACGATAAGGAGCGTCGAGGCGTTTCGTTACTCCACCGCCACTTGGGGGACTGGGTCTATGGCTTCTATGCTTTCTTGGTTCAGCTGCAGGCTGTCCCACAGGTCAACGTTGCGCTGCAGGTTCAGCCAATACTGAGGGGTTGTGCCAAACAGTTTCCCCAGGCGAAGCGCCATTTCCGGGCTTACCGCCCGGCGTTCATGCACCAGTTCGTTGGCGGTTTGGCGCGAAACGCCCAAGCGCGCGGCAAACGCAGCCACCGAAAGCCCGCATTCCGGCAGATAGTCTTCCCGCAAGAATTCGCCCGGATGCGGAGGCTTGGTTGTAAAGGGCAAAATGTTTTTGACGCTCATGGCTCACGGCTTTCCTGTTTGGTGGCGTTTCTGGTATACTTACGGTCGACGGATGCCCGCGTGTGCAACCGCTGGGCAGCGCCGTTGGACTGTTAAGAAGAGCCGCAGGCTTAATGCTTGCGGTTCTTCAATTTGCGCCTCAGGCGTGGCCCGGGCGCCAGCTCATCAGAGATTTCTTTTATTGCTAATGCCACTTCGAGCAATGTTGCCACCAAGTGCAGCAACCCAACTAAGATATCCATGGTGATCACCTCCTTCCCGATTCAGAAGGAGGCGCTGCCAGCGCGCGGGACTTACTCCGCCGACCGTCTTTCCATTATAACACTTTCGTGCTGGTTTCGAACGTATGTTTGCAACAATTTTCGGACGGATGCAAGCATGCGACAGCGGCTATCGCGAGGCGCTGACTTGCTAGCAAATTCGGGGGAGTTGTTCGCCTACCAGCATGTCTAAGATGCGTTTGGTGCCGAAGGGGGTTTGCAGGTATACCTTGGGACCGCGGGCGGGGTCGGCCGGTTGCACTTCGCCTATGATGGCGGCGTTCGTGCCGTACTTGTTGGCGCGCATGGCAGCCAGTGCCTGTTCGGCCTGTTCAGGCGGCACCACGCACACCATTTTGCCTTCGTTGGCCACCTGCAGCACGTCGTAGCCCAACATGTCGCAGGCACCGCGGACCACGTCCTTCACGGGCACGGACGCTTCTTCCACCAGCATGTCCACGCCCGACTGATCGGCCAATTCGTTCAGCGTGGACGCCAAGCCGCCGCGGGTGGGATCACGGAAACACCGCGTTTCCGGGGCGGCCGCCAGCACTTCGGCTATCAGGTGGTTCAAGGGCGCGGCGTCCGATTCCACGGGCGCTTGGAAGCTAAGGCCTTCGCGACAGCTCATGATGGCTATGCCGTGGTCGCCCAACGTGCCCGTGACCAGCACTTTGTCGCCGGGCTTGCAGTTCGCGCCGGAAAGCGCGCGGTCCGGGGGCAGCACGCCTATGCCGCTGGTGTTGATGAAGATGCCGTCGCCGTGGCCCTTGTTCACCACCTTGGTGTCGCCGGTCACAATGTGCACGCCGGCTTCGCGCGCGGCTTCGGCCACGCTTTCGCAGATGCGCCGCAGGTCATGCATGGGAAAGCCTTCTTCCAGCACCGCGCCCAGGCTTAGGTAGCGCGGGGTGGCGCCGCTGGTGGCCACGTCGTTCACGGTGCCGCACACTGCCAGCCGCCCGATGTTGCCGCCCGGGAAGAAGTGCGGCGTGACCACGAAGCTGTCGGTGCTGAACGCCAAGCGATAGCCCGGCTGCAGCGCGGGCAGAACCGCCGCGTCGTCGCCGGTCAGCAGCACGTCGCCGGCGTAGGCTTCGAAGAACACCTCTTCGATGATGCGCTTCATCATGGTGCCGCCACTGCCGTGGCCAAGCATTACCGTTTCATCCATGGGGGTTGCCCTTCGCCTTTCGCCTTACACCGCGCCGGCGGTGGCCAAAACCAGCTTGCCGTTTTTGATGCCTTTCAGGCCCAGAATCTTGTCGGCCAGCGTCTGCACCAGCAGGCTGTCGCCGCGCAGGATGATCACTTCCAGGCAGGCGTGGTGATCCACGTGCACGTGCGTGGTGGCTATGACGTGGTCATAGTAATCGTGCTGGATGCTGTGCAGCTTGTCTTGCAGGTCGGACGAATGATGGTCGTACACGATGGTCAGCGACCCCATCACTTCCACGCCCGGCACCCGGCAGTTGTCTTCCACCAGGGCGTCGCGCACCAGGTCACGCACCACTTCGCTGCGGTTGCGCGCCAGACCGCGGCGCGCCACCAGCGCGTCGAACTGCATCAACAGGTCTTCCGGCATGGCCACCGAAAAACGCATCAGGTCGTTGGCCATGGTTACACCAAGCTCACCTGCACGCCGCTGGCAGCGTCGGCGTCGTCT
Organism: Coriobacteriia bacterium; assembly: GCA_030523425.1. GTDB lineage: Bacteria > Actinomycetota > Coriobacteriia > Coriobacteriales > Eggerthellaceae > JAUNIP01. The sequence continues at coordinate 3,315 of JAUNIP010000076.1, read as the reverse complement.
TCCAGGGCGTCCTTCGCGTCGGCCAACGTGGCGCGCACTTCGTCAAGCAGCTGCTGGGCCGCGTGCAGCTTTTCGCCCACGGTGGCAAAGCCGGCGTCTTCGGCCTGATGAGCCAACGTGTGGGCCCAGCGGCGCTCCAGCTTCATGTGGTCGTCAATCTGATCGATCATCTGGCCGAATTGGCCGGTGTTGATGCCGTTTGTGCACATGGTGTTCTCCTTTGTTCGTGCGGCGCGCGGGCGTGAAGTTCGCGCTGCCGGGTTTGCTGTTATAGTGCAGTGTAGCTGTTTATAGGGGCGTTTGTGGGGAGGCGTGTGAAAATTTCGGCTAATCGTAACCCGTACGAAAGGGCCCTGGGGTTTGCTTGGGACACCTTCGCCGCGCACCTTGCTGGCGCAGAAGGCAGCCTGTTGTGCGTGGTCAGCTGGCAACCGCTGGGCGCCGCCGCCGCGAGCGCGCTGGAAAAGAGCGCGCCGGCCTTGGGGTATGGCCCCAAAGGCTGCACGTACTTGGTGGTTCAGGCCGACGGCGCGCTGGCCCCAACCGAAGCCACGCGGCTGGGGGAACAGGACCTGCGCATGGCGTTGGAAGCGCTTGACCCTGCCGCCTTGGTGGTCACCGACGCGCAGGCCGCGGCGCTGGTCAGCCGCGCGTACGGCTGCGAAGTGCCCACCAACGCTGCCAGCCGCGTGCTGGGCCGCCCCTGCGCCGCGTTCATTCGCATGGAAAACCTGCTTGAAACCCCCGAAGACAAGCAGAAAATGTGGGCCCTGCTAAAGCACGTGCGCCTGGGCGGGTAATGCCGCGGCCGCGGCCGGCCTACGGCCGCGCGCCCGCTGCGCACCCTGCGCTGCTTACGACCCGCGCAAGTCAGAAGCACTCCTTGCGCCTCTGAAGCTCCTTTTTGACGCAGTTTTCGGATTTCGTGGGCAAAATTTACGCTTTTCAGCGTTAGATTGGAGTTTTTAGAGGGCTGTCGTGGATTATTTGCTCCTGACGAAATTCCAGCTTCTACAGCACCGTCCGCCTGACCAGGTGTTTTCTGTTACCTTGCTTTTTTAGGTCCCATCAGGCACAAGCACTCCGGGCAAAGTCCACGCTGAAAAGCGTAAATTTTGCCCAGGAATCCTGAAAACTGCGTCAAAAAACGTTTTTCAGCGACCTTCCGCCCGAAAAAACCGGCGGCACCATCGTGGGTGCCGCCGCTTGCAACTATACCTAAGCCCGCTAGGCCTCCTGCCAGCCCCCGCGCTACATCAGTTCGCGCACTGCCGCTTCCATGTTCGCTAGCACCTGCAGGGCTTCGGCGTTGGTGGGGGCGGTGGCGAAGATGTAGGCCTTCACCTTGGGTTCGGTGCCACTGGGGCGCATGATCAGCTTGTTGCCGCCTTCCAGCTGCATCTCGAACACGTTGGCGGCCGGCAGCGTCTGGGCGGCGTCGCCCAGGCCGGTGCCCACATACGGCATGGTGGCGCACTCCGCGTAGTCCACGGTGTTTTGCACCTTCAGGCCCGCCACTTCGGCCGGCGTGTTCGTGCGGAAACCCTGCATGATGGCGGCCATCTGCTGGGCGCCCGCCGCGCCGGGATATTCGAAGCTCAGCGTTTTGTTCTTGTGGAAGCCGTACTTCGCATACAGGGCCTCCAGCGCGTCAACCAGCGTCTGACCTTGGCCTTTGTAGTAGCGCGCCATCTGGCAGATAAGCAGGCTGGCCACGATTGCGTCCTTGTCGCGCACGTGCGTGCCGGCCAAATACCCGTAGCTTTCTTCGAAGCCGAAGATGTAGCGGTCGGCCTGGCCCGCGGCTTCCAGCAGGCCAATCTGCTCGCCGATGTATTTGAAGCCGGTCAGCGTGCGACGCAGCTGGAAGCCGTAGTCGGCCGCCATCTGGTCAAGCATGGCCGTGGACACGATGGTGGACACCGCCACCCCGCGGCCCAGGTCTTCGCCGCGCGCCTGGCGCGCCCGGCACACGTAGTCAAGCAGCAGCACGCCCATTTCGTTGCCGCTGACCAGCACGTATTCGCCGTTGTGGCGCACGGCCACGCCCACGCGGTCGGCGTCGGGATCGGTGGCCAACAGCAGGTCGGTGCCGGCGGTTTCGCACAGCTCCAGGCCCTTGGCCAACGCTTCGCGGATTTCGGGGTTGGGGTAAGGGCACGTGGGGAAGTTGCCGTCCGGCTGCGCTTGTTCGGGCACCAGCGTCACGTTGTTCACCTGCGCGAATTCGAAGATGCGCTGGTCGCATTCCAGGCCCGTGCCGTTCAGCGGCGTGTACACCACGGAAAGGTCGGTTTCAGGGCTGCCGGCTTCCAGCGACTGCGTTTCCACCGCGGCTATGAACCGATCCAGCGTGTCTTCGCCGGTCCAGCGCGCCAGACCGCTGTCCAGGGCTTCTTGGAAGGGGATGCGCTTCACGTCGGCGAAGGCGTCCACCTTGTTGATGGCGGCTTGGATGTCCTTGGCGGCCTGTGTGGTAATTTGGCAGCCGTCCGGGCCGTACACCTTGTAGCCGTTGTAGGGCGCGGGGTTGTGGCTGGCCGTCATGCAGATGCCGGCGGAAGCCTGCAGGTCGCGCACGGCGAAGGACAGCGCCGGCGTGGGTTCGATGCGCGGGTACATGCTGCAGCTGATGCCATTGGCGGCCAACACCCCGGCCACCACCTGGCAAAACAGTTCGCCTTTGTTGCGAGAATCGCGCGCCACGGCCACGCTGGGGTTTTCGAAGTTGGCGTTCAGGTAGTTCGCCAGGCCCTGGGTGGCCTTGCCCACGGTGTAGATGTTCATGCGGTTGGGGCCCGCGCCGATGATGCCGCGCAGGCCGGCGGTGCCGAAGGCAAGGTCCTGGTAGAAGGCGTCTTTGATGGCGGTTTCATTGCCGGCGGCCTTCAGTTGCGCCAGCTCGGCGGCAAGCTCGGGGTCGTCCACGTTGGCAATCCAGGTTTCCAGCTGCTGCATGATGTTGTCCATGGGTGGGCCTTTCTGTGCGGGTTGGCTGAGCGGGCGCGCGGGCGCGGGCTGGCGGACTAGGGCAGCCGGGCGGGCACGCGGGCTCTTACGCGCTACATCATAATATATGCGCGCCCGCCGCGGGCGCAGCAGAGGAAGTTTGGGGGCAAGGAGCACCCGAAAAGCCCCTAAACAAGTGCGAGCCCCCTTTGGAAGGAGGCTCGTACTTGAACGAGGAGAGAAGAGAGGAATATTTACTACGCCACCTATAATACCGAAGTATTATTTTTTTTCAAGAATAATCTTAGAAAAAGAGAAAATTTTTACAGAAGGTGCCCGGGGCGGGTGCGCCGCGCGCCGGGGGGC
>JAUNIP010000075.1 GCA_030523425.1 Coriobacteriia bacterium | reverse complement strand
TCCCTGGGCGGTGCCGCCTCATCGCCGGATTAACTACGATTTAAACTGTAATGGGCGGCCGCCGCCTTGGCCTCGGCTGCTACCGACTCCATCTTCGTGCGTGCGGCCTCCGTGAAGCCCGCAACCTTCGCCTTGGCCTCCGCGACGGCCTTTTCGGCATTCTCCTTCGCCTGGGGGTCGACGCTTGCGGTGACGGGGCCGAACAAGATGACGGCTTGGTCGTCGTCGGGCCGGCCGGTGGTTTCTTGTTCGGGCGGCGCGGGCTGGGCTTCTGCCTGTCTTGGCGCGGCATCCGCTTCGGCTTCGCGTGCGGACGCCCGGGAATCGTGCTCTTCCTTGCTCACGAAGCGAACTGTGCGCTTCTTTCCCGGAAGGGGCGCGCCGCATTCGGTGCAGAACTTTCCCGACTCAAAGGAGTTTTCGTGGCCGCATTGCTGGCAGAAAGACATGGTGGCTCCTCTGTCGTGATTCGCCTTGACCTTAAGGTCAAGCTTTCCTATCAAGGATAGGAAAGCAAAGGATGCTCCTTGCTGTTGAGCGGGGAGGGCGGGGCGGCGAAACGCAACCCGGGCGAAACGCACCCGTACTTATTTGTTTCCGGCCGGGAATTTGTGTGAGCGACGAAATCGGCGATTTCGTCGCTCACACAAGCGAAATGGGACCTTCGGGGCGTTGTGTGAACGACGAAGGCCCTCTGGGGGTCCTGAAAAGGCGCCTCTTTGCCTTCGCTGCCCCGTTGTGTGAACGACGAACGGACCGGGCAATCTGGGGACGTTCGCAAAACCCCAGGTCAGCAAAGCGACCTTCCGGTACCTCCCCTCATCGCCGCTGCCATGGCTCCGCGCCTCGGACTCGTCGTCGCTCACACAACGCGGAAAGCCCCCGATTTTCAACGTGTGAACGACGAAACGGCCGATTTCGTCGTTCACACAAGTTTTTGCCGGGAGGCCAAGGGACCCGTTGGATCCCCATCGTCGTTCACACAACGTCGACAGGCTTGCGCGGGGGTGTGAAGATCACAGCAGTGTGGGGTGTGTGCTCTTGCCCCCGAAGGGGCCGTTTGCGCAGATGAGGACGTAAAAACGGGTCGAGGGCGCGGGAGTACGGGTTGCATTTTCCAGGCATCCAGAGGCCCGCTTGACTTACTGCGCCCTCTGGCGGCTTTTGACGCACATCAGGTAGAGGGAGAAGCCGACTATCAGCACGGTGTTCTCGGCCAGGACGAGCCAGGGGTTTTGGCTGGGGTCCAGCAGGCAGAAGAACACGTCGAAATGCAGGGTGACGCCCGTCACGGCGATGATCAGCACCTCGATGAGGCCCTTTATGGGCAGATGCCACAAATAGACCGGCAGCGTGTTTTTGCCCAAGGTGCCCAGCCATTTCTTTACGCCCGCCAGGTGTGGCCACAGCTCAAGTGACCTGCAGGCGTAGATAACCGCATAGGCCATGGCTGCGCTCAGCGCGAAGGCGCCAAAGGGGTCCAGCAGCGTGTCGGTGGGACCCCAGTACGCCATATTGGGGGAGAGGTTCATGAAGCCCACGTGGTACAGCGAAATCCATACCGCGAAGCACAGGGCGAAGGCGGCAAAGCCTCGCGCGCCCCTCACAGAGAAGACATCCTTGCGCATGGCCAGCTGCCCGGCGATCATGCAAGCAGCGGCGAAGCCCGCGCGCGTCAGGCCCCAGGGCAGCTGGTTCAGCAGCGGGCGGTCCAAGCACTCCACGCCGGAAAGCAATACCAAAACGACTATTGCCACAACGCAGCCCATAGTGCTTTTGAGGCGGGGGCGTAGCATCGTGTAGATAATGCGCCCGACGAAGAGGACCGGAATGAACCAGAGGTGGCAGGTCATGGGGGTCATAAGATCCGTGCCTGTGCCGTCGGCGGGAAGGCCCCAGGTCTTCACTTGGCAAAGATAGTCAGAACCGGGAAACCAACTGGGAAGATAACTTGACCCCCACGCGAGTTCCGACAAGGCCAGTTGCGGAATGGCCCAGGGGTCGTAGCCCACAAAAACGCCGCGAAGCATGTCAACCAAAATGCATACCGCGTAGGCAACAAGCATGGGTAGCAAAAGCCGCTTGGCCCACAGGCATACCTTCGCCAAGGTCAGTTTTTCGGGCTCCGGTTTTGCGCACAGGCCCGGCATGGCGAAGAACAAGGCCATGGCCGGGAGGGTGATGGCTCTTGCAATTGCCAGCCGGGTGGTGCCAACGTGGAAGAAGATCACGGCCAAGATCGCGAACCCGCGGGCATAATCTATGTAGGCTAGTCGTTTACTCATCGGGGCAGTGCTCGCGTCCGGCCTACGACTTGCCTTTTTCCACGGCGTCAAACGACGTTTTCGCATCCGCGTATAAGAAGGTCGCGGCCGCGAAGGGGATCATCGTGTCATCGGTCGCCACCGCGATGGTTCCGTCGCCTAGGGCCTGCTCACCCTGCCGCCACGGTTGCGGCCAACAGCATCCCGGCAAGAGCCATCACCTCCGTCTTTTTCACTAGCATGCCCTTCTGGCGCGCAATTGAAACATGTCACCCATCTTACCTGACGAGTGGCATGTTTTTACACGGTGAATTGGGCGCCCTTGGGTCAAAACGGGTCGAGGGCACAGGAGTACGGGTTGTGCGCCGGGTTGTGCGCCAATGCGCTTGCGTTTTCGGCTTGAATTCCCTCGATGTCGTGGCTATAATGAATACAATGTATTCACTCATAATCGTTCTCAGGAGGGCCTATGACCACGATGACGCTGCGCATGGACGACGCCGATGCCGAGGTGGTGCGCAAGTATGCCGCCTTCCAGGGCGTTTCCATCTCGGACTTCCTGCGTGATGCGGTATTCGAGAAGATTGAGGACAGCCAGGACCTTGCCGACCTAAGGGCAGCCATCGCAGCCGACGACGGCCAGCGCTTCTCCTTGGCGGACGTGCGCGCGGAGCTGGGGCTATGAGCTACACCGTCCAGTTCACTTCCGTCGCCAAGAAGCAGCTGAAAAAGATGGACCGTTTCGACGCCTCGCTCATCTTGGGCTGGATTGAGAAGAACCTGGAGGGCTGCGCCGACCCGCGGGCCTTCGGCAAGGGCCTTTCCGCCACCTGCCCCGGCGAATGGAGGTACCGCGTGGGATCCTACCGCGTGCTTGCCCTCGTTGAGGATGACAGGCTGGTCATCCAGGTCTTCAAGGTGGGGCACCGAAGCGAAGTGTACGAGCGATAGCCCAGGGCGCAGCGGCACGGGTTTGTGTTTACAATGCTGATGCCGGACGGAAGGGAAAACAATCGGAAGGGGGGGCAGCCGTGGAGCCAGCAGGAGAGCCGAAGGGCGTCGAAGCTGAAGTGAATGCCGAAACCTGGCCTTTTGACGAGGACCCCGCGCGTTCTGCGGGCGAGTCGCGCGGCGATCTTCCTTTCAGGTGCAGCTTCTGCGGCCAGGGGTTCGCGGCGTCCTCGATTCTGACCAACCACGTGCTGCGCGCCCACAGAAACATAGTCCGGTTCCAGTCCAAATAGCGCCCATGCCACTTCACCGCCCGCTTTGTCATGTTTTGTGCACATATGGCGAAGCGGACGGTGAAGTGTCTCGCTTGCGCGGCGGGGGCCTTCTTCGGGGCCCGCGGCGGGGTGGGGTGGGGCTTGTGCTCCCGGTGTTGGAGTGTGGGGTGTGTGTCCTCGTCCCCTAGGGGGCCGTTTGCGCAGATGAGGAGGCAAAAACGAGCGAAGGGCACACAAGTACGGGTTGCGTTTCCAGGTCTCGCCTGAAAGACGGCGAGAACTGGGCATTCAGCCTTGCCATTAGCCGCCCCTACGCCCTGGCGGCGTCCAGCAAGTCGCGGCCGCACTGGAAGGACCGCCCGGTGCCTCCCGAGGCAAGAATCTCGTCGCCCTCGCGGATGCTGGCAAGGGTCGCCGCGTTGGGCTGGGGGTAGTTCAGGTCTAGCGGGATGCTGCGCGTGCGGACCATCTGCTGCCAGATGGCGCGGGTCACCGTGGACAGGTCGAACCCGTAGTATTCGGCCACCTGGGCGGCCCCGGCCTTCAGGTCCTCGTCCACGCGGATTGTCATCGTAGTCATAGTGCCTCCTAGTGCTTTTGCTTTGGCAATACATTGTAACATGTTTAGCTAACGTTGCCATTACGAAAGAATCACAATCCGAGGAATCACAACCCGAGCTCCTGTTCCCCCACCCTGCCGCGGGTGACTTCGGGCGTGGCGGGGTGGGGCTTGCGCGCCCGGTGTTGGAGTGTGGGGTGTGTCCTCGTTCCCGAAGGGGCCGTTTGTGCAGATGAGGACGCAAAAACGGGTCGAGGGCACAGGAGTACGGGTTGTGTTTCTCGGGTTGTGTTTCTGTTTCCAGGGGTTGTGTTTCCCAGGTTGCATTTCCGTAGCAGCCTTGATTTCTTCGTTTTGACTCGTATAATAACGTACATAATGTACGTTTTGTACGCTAAGGAGAAAACAATGCCACCCGTGATCGAGCGCAGCGCCACCGAGGTGCGAAAGAACTTCGCGCAGACCCTCAACGACAGCGAGTATCGCCGCCCCCAGTTCTTCAACCGCAATCACCAGGTGTTCAGCCTTATGGGGACGCAGGACCTGGCACGCATCATGGCCACCGCCAACATTCAGGTGGCGGTGATGCAGGACGACGACATCTTCATCGTCACGTCGGAGACCATCGGCGACCTGGTGGCCTATGGCGCCACCCACGACCAGGCCATCGCGGCCTTCTGCGAAGACCTGTACGACTACGCGCAGGAGTACTACGCCAACTACGAGCTGTACTCCCGCGCGCCGAACCGCGCCGGGCACCTTCCCTACGTGTTCCGCGCGCTGCTGGCGGAAGGCCCCGAAGGCGTGCGGCCCATGCTGGAGGTTGCCTGTGCCTAGCTGGAAAGAACTGCGCCGCTACTGCGAGCGCGACGGCTGGGAATGCTACAAGTCGACCGACCACGACTTCTACCGCAAGGTGCTGCCCGACGGCACCGTACTGCGCACCAAGGTGTCCCGCGGGCACGGCCAGATAAACGGCCGCCTGTGGCAGGAGATCCTGAGGCGTCAGCTCAAGACCACGCAGGAGCACTTCAACAAGATTATCTAGCCGGGCACACAACCCAAGGGCACAGCAGTACGGGTTGCGTGCCCGATGCTGCACTGATTGCCACTGCAACGGCCCGTTTAGCTGGTAAAAGACAGAAGTTCTTCATGGCGGGAACGCGTCTCCTGCCATGAATGTGCCATAATTGCAGCAATGTGTCCCCACCAAGAAAGGAAAGGTTGCCATGAAGCTTTATGTGGGTTGGAACGGACTGGGCTGGACGGGGGATTTGCCCCTCTACGACGCCGACGGAAACGTAGCCTATAACCTTAGCAACAAGCATAAGGGCCCCGGCCCCCGCAGGTTCGTTATCACCGACACCGCCGGAAACGAAGTTGCCGTCCTTCAGCAAAAGATGTCTGCCTTGCTTGGCAAATACATCCTTAGCCGTCCTGGCGAAAAGGACGTCACCATCAAGCGCCACCTGGGTGCCAACTACGAAATCAAGGAATTAGGCTGGGTGGTGAAGGGCAACTTCAAGGGTCACGACTACGTTGCCAAAGACAAATCTGGCAACGTCAAGTACGTCGTTTCCAAGAGCAGCGTGATTCTGGGCGCTTCTACCCAGTTCTCTTCCGAAGAAGGCGTCGACGTGATGCTGGCTGTCGCCACGCTTCTGGCCGTCGAATGCGAGATGCTTCAAGCCTTGGGCATGGGCGCAGGCTCTGCTATGGCCACACACTAGTAAAACGCCTGCGAACAACGCACTATACGCAGACGGGGCGTGCCAACGGTCGCGCCCCTTTTATGAGTCAAATAGGTGCCGTCAAATAGGAGCCTGACCCCTTTTTGACTCATTGCGGGGAAGGGCCTGCACAGGAAAGGGGAAACCTGGTGGAAGCCAGCGAACTTGCCAAGCGCTACGACATGCAGCCCCACGAAGAGGGCGGGACCTGGTGTGCCCTGGGGCAACTGGGTGAACCGGGTCAGCGTGCCGAATCCGGGGCCATCTATTACTGCCTGCAGGCGGACGAAGTGTCCCAGTTTCATCAGATTGATTGCAACGAGTATTGGGCCTGGCATGCAGGGACCGCGCTGGAGATGTGGTTTGTCTATTCTGACGGCAGCCTTGACGTGAAGCTGCTGGGCACCTCGGAGGATGCAGAGCCCCTGGTAGCAGTGCCCAAAGGCACGGTTTTCGGCGCGCGGCACCTTCCCGGCGACCAAAGCGGCGAAGCCACCTTCCTTTCCTGCATCACCGCCCCCGGCTTCGAATACAGCGGCTGGCGCTTGGTGGACAAGGAAGAAGTAACCCACCTGTGTCCCGCCGCAGCCGCTTTCGGGGGTGCGGACATTTCTTTGGACCGGCTATGCGGCCAGCCCCTTGCTCCTTCGG
>JAUNIP010000074.1 GCA_030523425.1 Coriobacteriia bacterium | reverse complement strand
CAAACGGGCGCGTGACGCAAAATGACGGTTGTGAACGAATCGGGCAGACGCGGAAAAGTAAAAAGCTAATCGTGAACGAATCGGCCTGGTGCGTTGCCTCTCAAAGGGCCTCTGCCGGGTGTTTGTTCGTGCACAGCCGGCGTTTTGCGCCCTGTGGCCCGAACCCCTCACGGCAATTCGTTCACGATTAGCTTTTTACTTTTTCGCGCCCGCCCGATTCGTTCACGAGCGGCTTTTTAGCGGCCTACTGCTTTCTTTACGGCGTTGGCTACCAGGACGGCTACCACTATTTTGCACAGGTCTACTGCTATGAAGGGGGCTATGCATACCAGGAAGGTTTGTTCGGGCGTGGCGGGGGCCACCACTTGGTATTGCGCCCAGCCGCACACATACGAAATGGCGGTGAACAGTATGCCTGCGGCCAGCTCCACGCCGAAGGCCTTGAAGAACGTTGTCACTTTCTGGGCGGTGGTCAGGTCGTCCTTGGCAAGGGACGTGGCCGCAACTTGCTTCTGCGTTAGCGCCACTTGGCCTACGCGTTTGCGATACACATACAGCAGCGCCACCGCCGCGGTCACGCCGAAGAAGTATCCCCACAAAAAGCCGCCGGTTGGGCCTAGCAGGACGCCTATGCCGCCGCGCATGCCTGAAAACACCGGCACGCCCATGGCCCCTAGCACCAGGTATCCCGCAATAGCGCACACAGCCTCGCTAGGCCGCAGCACCACAATGGCAAACGTAATGGCGAACATCTGCAGCGTGAAGGGAATAGGCCCCAAGCTAACGGTAATCCACGCCGAAACGGCCATGATGGCAATGCTTAACGCTATAAAGGCAACGGATTTCGCCCGTGATTGCATAACCTACCCTTTTCATAAGACGACCAGGACCAGTATGAATCGGCGCAAAACGGATGCGGCGAAAAGACGAAAAAGCGCGCTTCGCTTCAAGGAAACCCGCAACGCTATCGAAAAAGTTGATACCCAAAGCCACAACAACCGCCCATCGGGGGGCAGGTGGAACGTCTGTGGGGCGACTCTGATAGCCAACAATGCTGCGCGAAGCGCAGCGGAATAATAATGCATGAGGCAGTGCAGCGCATGAGCGATGGAGCCGACAGGCCCCATCGCGAACAGCGGAACGGGGAACCCCACAGCCGTTCCACCTGTCCCCCAGCGGGACGTCTTTCTAGGCCAAGCGCACTTCGCCGGAGGAAACGGCTTCGGTGGTGCCGTATTCGGTACGCAACAGCAGGCGGGCTTGGGCGTCTACGCCTTCCACCACGCCGGCCACCAGGCATTCATCCACCTGGTTCACCACCTGCACACGTTTGCCGCACAGGCACAGGTTGGCGGAATATTCCTGCAGGAAGGGATCAAAACCCTGAGTGCACCACTGCTGGTAGGCGAGGCCGAACGCTTCCAGGAACTCGTCTAACACGCGGGTGATGCATCCCTGTTGCAGGGCGGTCAAACCGCACGCGTCAACCACTGGTGCAATGCCCGCGGCGGCAAGCGCATCTGCCATCAGGTCCGCCACATACGCCGGCACGTTCTTCCCGCCTACCGGCACATCTTCGGCCGGGCGGAACACGTTTACGCCTATGCCCAGGCAACAGGCGCCGGCGTGGCGCTCGAAGGAAATGCCCACCAGCTTGTTGAACGTGGTGCCCCAAGACGCCCCTGGCTGCACCAGCACCACGTCATTGGGCCACTTGATCTGGATGCCCGGGCGCTGTTCGGCCGGCACGCACCCCGCAAGCACGCGGCGCATGGTCAGCGCCACCAACAGGCCCAACGTGGGCAAATCCTGCAGGCTAACACCAGGGCGCAGCAGCACGGAAAAATACAGACCCCCGAACGGGCTGACCCAGCTGCGACCCAGCCGGCCATAGCCGGCGGTCTGCTGGAACGTCTGCACCACCAGGCCTTCTTCGTGGCCTGCCTCAATAGCATGCTTGATTTCGTTGTTGGAAGACGCCAGCGAATGAAAGCTTTGGCGGGTAAAGGCAACCATTGCGCGCCGCCTACAATCGGTGCGCGCGGCCCACGCGCTCTACTTCGGGCACACTTTCCACCGGGATGCCATTGGCCAGCACATGCCCAGGCAGCAGTTCAGCCAGCGGTTTCACCACGAAGTCGCGCTCGCAAATGCGCGGATGCGGCAGCGTGAGCACATCCGACTGGTACACATACAGCTGGTAATCCAAAATGTCCAGGTCACACGTGCGCGGGCCGTTTTCCACTTCGCGTACCCGCCCCAGGGCGTTTTCTATGGCATGCAGGTATTCCAGCAGCTCCTTCGGGCTTATGCCGCTGCGCAGCAGCACCACCGTGTTCACGAAAACATCCTGGTCAAGGTAATAGGCGGGCTGGGATTCATAGAACCCGGCAATGTCAATCACTTCGGTGTCGGGCAGCAGCACCAGCTGGCCTACGGCCTGGTTCAGCAGGGAAATCTTTGCCGCGCGCGCCTGTTCGGGCGAAAGCGCGGCTGCAGCGGCGGCGTCAAGCCCCGCAACCTTGTTGCACCCCAAACCCAACAGCACGTACGGCCGCAAGTCCTTCAGCGCCGCCATGGTGCGCGCCACGCTGTGCATGCGCAGCACGCTGGCGCCCTGTTCGGCGGCCAAAAGCGCTTCGGCGGCGCTGGCAGTGTCACGCTGGGCGGGTTCGTCCACGTGGTAGGCATACCCCACGTAAGACTTGCGCGAAGGGGCCGCCATCACGGGGTATCCCAAGCGCACGAATTCATGCAGGTTGCGCATGAGTTCCAGGCTTTGCTGGGGCGTCTTGCCGAAGCCGGGGCCCGGGTCCACGCAGATGCGGTCGCGCACCACGCCCAGCCCTTCCAGCATGAGCGCCTGCTGGCGCAGGAAATCCTTCACTTCCGAAACCACGTCGGTGTAGGTGGGATTGTGCTGCATGGTAGCGGGCGTGCCCTGCATGTGCATGACCACCAAGCCTACATCGTAATCCAACGCCACCTTCTGCATGTCAGGGTGGCGAAAGCCCGTTACGTCGTTGATGATGGAAGCGCCAGCTTCCGCACACGCCCGAGCGACTAACGCATGACGCGTGTCCACGCTTACGCACACGCCTTCCCCTACCAGTTGCACCACCACGGGCAGAACGCGCTGAAGCTCTTCCTCGTCGGAAATCTCCTCAGCACCAGGACGCGTGGATTCCCCGCCTACGTCTATGATGGACGCGCCTTCTTCCAGCATGACGTGGGCATGGGCCACGGCGTCTTCGAAAAACCAGTTCTGACCGGCGTCGGAAAACGAATCGGGGGTAACATTCAGGATGCCCATAACAATGGGCATCCGGGAATCAAAGCTGAACTTGCGGCAGCGCCATTCCACTTACTGCTCGCCGTCCTTGGGCTGGGCCTCGGGCTGCGGGGCCGCCTCGGGCTGCGGCTGCACCACAGGCTGTTGCTTCACCGGCGCCACCGCGTACGGGTTCACCACCACGCCGTCTGCTGGGTGCAACATTTCAGGCAGCGCCTCGTGCGAAGCCTCCGCCAGCGACTGCCCCGTCTGCTCGGCTTCGCGAATCATCTGCTCGTCGCGCGCGCGGGCGGCAGCCTCTTCAGCTTCCTTGCGCGCGTTGATCTCCACTTCGCGCTCCAAGTATTCGTCCCACTTGTTGTCAAGCAACGCATCGCACGCTTCGCCGTCTACCACTTCGCGCTCCATCAGCACCTTTGCCATCAGATGCATCTGGTCGGCCTTTTCGCTTAAGATGGCATAGGCGCGATCGTGGGCTTCGCGCATGATGCGCGCCACTTCGGAGTCAATCTTGCGCGCCGTTTCGTCCGAATAGTCCTGCGTGTTGCCGTAGTCGCGGCCCAAGAACACTTCGTGGTTGGGCTGGCCGAAGATCATGTGGCCCAGTTCAGGGCTCATGCCGTACTGCGTGACCATGGAGCGCGCAATCTTGGTGGCGCGCTCTAAGTCGTTGGAAGCGCCGGTGGTGAAGTCGCCGCAGAACAGCTCTTCGGCCACGCGACCGCCCAACATCATGGCCAGCTGGTCCTTCATTTCGCCCACGCTGTTTAGCACCTTGTCCTCTTCGGGGATGGAAAGGGTGTATCCCAGCGCGCGGCCGCGGCTGATGATGCTTATCTTGTGCACCGGGTCGGCGTGTTCCAAGCTGTGGCCCACCAGAGCATGCCCGCTTTCGTGGTACGAAATGATGCGCTTGGTTTCGGGTTTCATCACGCGGCTTTTGCGTTCGGGGCCGGCGATGGAGCGCTCCATGGATTCGTTCACTTCCTGCATGGTTATCAGGCGCTTGCCGCGGCGCGCCGCCAACAGGGCGGCTTCGTTCATTAGGTTCATCAGGTCGGCACCGGTGAAGCCGGGCGTCAGCTTGGCAATGCGCGGCAGGTCCACGTCGCTTCCCAGCGGCTTGTCCTTGGCGTGCACCTCCAAAATGCGCTCGCGGCCCTTCACATCCGGCGTGTCCACCACAATCTGACGGTCGAAGCGCCCGGGGCGCAGCAGGGCCGGGTCCAAAATGTCTGAGCGGTTGGTGGCCGCAATCAGCACCACCGATTCGCTCTTCTCGAAGCCGTCCATTTCAACCAGCAGCTGGTTTAGGGTCTGTTCGCGTTCGTCGTGCCCGCCGCCTAAGCCGGCGCCGCGCTGACGACCCACCGCGTCAATCTCGTCGATGAAGATGATGGACGGCGACGCTTCCTTGGCCTGCTGGAACAAGTCGCGCACGCGTGATGCGCCCACGCCCACGAACATCTCCACGAAGTCGGAGCCGGAAATGCTGAAGAAGGGCACGCCCGCTTCGCCGGCCACGGCGCGCGCCATCAGCGTTTTGCCCGTGCCCGGGGGGCCCACCAGCAACACGCCGCGCGGGATTTTCGCACCCATTTGCTGGTAGCGGTCGGGGTTGGCCAAGAAGTCCTTGATTTCGGCCATTTCTTCCAAGGCCTCATCCACGCCGGCCACGTCCGAAAACTTCACGTCAGGGCGTTCTTCCAAGGCCTTTTTCGCCTTGGCCTTGCCGAAGTTCATCTGCGAATTGGTGGATTTGCTCATCTGGTTCAGGAACACAAAGAAGATGATGGCAATCAAAACGATGGGCAACAGGCTAACCAGCAGGTCGGTGAAGCCCGAAGGCAGCGTGATGGTGTATTGCACGTCGGGGTGTTGCGCCAACAGCGTGGCCAAGGAATCCTGCCCCACCCAGGTGGAGGTGTAGTTATGCACCGTGCCTAACCTGACAGGCGCGGACGTTTCGGTGCTGATACCCGCGGTGGCGCCTTCCACCGAAACGGACGCATTCAGCGCGTCGAATGCCTTGTTGAAGGCGTCGATGGCGGAAGAGCCCGCAGTCACGGCCGGATAGTACGTGCCTTTCACGGAATACGACCCCGCGTCGTAGGTGACCGATTCCACACGGTTTTGATCTACCGCGTCGCGGAATTCGGACGTGATCAGCGCATCGGTAACGGTAGCGCCGCTGGTGTTGTTCTGCATCGCGAAAATTTGCGTACCGATGAACGCCACCGCCAACAAGCCGATGACGGCCCAAATGATGGCGGTGCGGGAATTGTACGCGGGATTTGGCTTCTTGCTGTTGTCTGCCATGTAGTGTATGTTCTCCTAGGAAGCGCTCAGGCTTATTTGTAGTATATTTCGGGCTTCAAAATGCCAATGTAGGGCAGGTTGCGGTACTGTTCAGCGTAGTCAAGGCCGTAACCCACAATGAATTCGTCCGGGCATTCGAAGCCAATCTGCTTGCATTCTATTTCTGCCTGCATGCGGGTTTTCTTCCGCAGCAAGGTTACCACCGCCAAGCTGGCCGGCTGGCGCGTGTTCAGCATCTTCAGCAGGTACTTCAGCGTCAGGCCCGAATCCAGAATATCTTCGGCAATAATAACGTGCTTGCCCTTGATGTCGGTGGTCAAATCCTTCAGCACGCGCACCACGCCGCTGCTCTTCGCGCCGTTGCCGTACGAACTGATGGCCATGAAGTCCATTTCCACGCGCATGTCCATCTGACGCACCAAGTCCGCCATGAAGATGGCGGCGCCGCGCAGCACTGAAATGACTAAGACGCCTTGGTCGCCCGCTATTTCGGAATATTCTTCCGTGAGCGCCTTGCCCATTTCGGACACGCGCTGGGCAATTTCTTCTTCCGAGTACAGAATTTCAGATACGTCTGGATGCATTTCGGCACGCCCTCTTCTCTCAAAAACCTGGTAAATGCGCTTTCATCCGCAGAAAAAAACACAAGGTTGAGTGTACCACGCTTGGCAACGCCCACGCGCGACGGTGCGTCACCTAACGAAAAGTGCACGAAATCCGACCCAAAGCGCGAACCGCTAGTGGCAGGCGGGCGCACGTGTCATGTTCCCGACCACCGAAAGCAATCCACACTTCGGGGTAGATTCCTCCACTCCGCGGGG
>JAUNIP010000073.1 GCA_030523425.1 Coriobacteriia bacterium | reverse complement strand
GGCGTTTGAATGCGATGCTTTCGCTCCCAAGTCCTCTCGGCGGGTGATGGCGGATACCTTTCGGGCGACCCGTTCCGCTGCTGAAACCCTTGCGCTTGGCGCGCATGTGAAATGGGGACGTAGCATTTTTCACATTTTGCTCCCCCAAAATGTGAAAAATGCTACGTCCCCATTTCACATGCATGCATTATTATTCCGCTGCGCTTCGCGCAGCATTGTTTGCTATCAGAGACGCCCGAAAGGCATCCGCCATCCCCCGCGGGGAGTCTTTAGCAGTTGGGGCACATCGCGGGGGCGCACGATTTTTGCATCGCATACAAACGTCCCTGGCCGTCTAGCGACTGCTTCGTCCCAATTGGGCTTGCCCGCTTGTTCCCGAAAAACCTCTTGGTGCATCTTAAAAAACCAACAGTTTTTGGGCTTGTTTTGCACTTGTTGGTTTATGGTGTTCTCAGGATAAATTTTGTCGTTGTCGGCGGCGATTCGTAGCTGTTTGAGGGAAGGGGTTTTTATGGATATGCAGCGTGTGATGGTTCCTTACGATGGATCTGATCCATCTATTCGTGCTTTCAAAGTGGCGTACAAGATTGCGCTGGATGCGCCTAGCGTTGAGCTCCACGTGGTGCGCATCGTTCCGGCTGAAGACATTCCCATGTGGCTTGACAGCTCCGATTCGTTTATGGGCACGGCGCAGTTCCAGCTGTATAACGCCCAACAGTATCGCGACATCATGGAATCGCTGCAGCAGAAGGCGCGTGCTGAAATGGAAGACGTAGTTTCCGAAGCGGAACAGGAGCTGGGCAATCGCATGGTTGTGCGCGCGATTGCCCGGCAGAACGTGGCCAACGGCATTGCGGAATACGTGGATGACAACGACTGCCACATAGTGATCATGGGCAGCCGTGGGTTAGGCGGGGTGCGCGGCATTTTGGGCAGCGTAAGCTACAGCGTGCTGCATCAGCTTGAAGTCCCCGTGATGATAGTGAAGTAGGTGAGCCATGAAGCTGCTAGAAGAACGCATCCTGCGCGACGCCGTGGTGAAGGCCGGCGGCGTTTTGAAGGTGGATTCCTTCCTGAACCACCAGATTGACATCCCGCTTGTGTGGGAACTTGCGCGCGAATGGAAGCGTCGGTTTGCCGACGTCCCGGTAAGCAAAATCCTGACAGTGGAAGCTTCGGGCGTCCCCTTGGCCACCATCGTGGCCAGCGAATTCGGCGTGCCGTTGGTGTTCGCGAAGAAGACCAAGTCCATCAATCTTTCGGGTACGGTATATGTGGCCGAAGTGAAGTCCTACACGCTAGACAAGCCCAGCCAGGTTATAGTGGAGAAGCGCTTCATCAGCCCCGATGACCATGTGCTGCTGATTGACGACCTGCTTTCCAACGGGTGCGCCATCAATGGCTTGCTGCAGATTTGCGAACGTGCCGGAGCGCAGGTGGAAGGCATTGGCATAGCCATCGAAAAGGGCTTCCAGCCTGGTGGCGAAGAACTGCGTGCGCGGGGGTATCGCGTGGAGAGCTTGGCCGTAGTGGACGAGATGAATCCCGACACCGGCGACATAACGTTTAGAGAATAACGTGGCCTTGCGCGTTGGATACTCTGTGGCAATCAGGCGCCGCGGTTCGGCCTGCGCGCGTGTGGCAGGCGCGGGCTCATCTGGCGGGTGGGCGCGGTGATGCGGTGGTCCGTTGACGGGCAGACTCCCGCGTTTTTGGCCGCCACGCGTATGGCAACGCTTTCCGACGACGTGGTGGCTACGATAGCGGCTGACCTGCAGCTTGCACCCGGCATGCGCGTGTTAGACGTGGGGTGTGGGTCGGGTGAATACACCTTCCGGCTGGGCACGGTCACCACGGGTGTGCATTTTGTGGGGCTTGATTTCGACACCGGGTTCGTGGAATTCGCGCGCGACCGCGCCGAAGGGCGCATCGGGTGGCCCTACGCCCCGGTTTCGACTGCCAACACCTACCAATTCGTGCAGGGCGACGGCATGAGATTGCCCTTCGCTGACGCGTCGTTCGACGCCGTTGTTTCGCATACCTACCTTACGGCCATGCCTGACTATGTGGTGGCCCTGGCGGAAATGTGTCGCGTGTGCAAGCCGGCGGGCACCGTGAGCTCGGTGACGGCCATGGGGGACAACTTCATGGGCACGGGCCATGTGCGTCTGCTTTCGGGCATGGTGTCTGCGGCTGATGCCGCTTTGGTGAACAAGGTGGCGAACCTGGCGCAGCGATTCGATGCCCATATGAGCCTGACCTGCGGCGTCCCGCCTCAGAAAGTGCCCGTAACCTTTGCGTGGCTGGGGCTAGACGACGTGCACGCGGTGCCGCTGGGTCAGTATTTCAGCTTAAGCGATTCTCGGCAGGACGCAGCCCGGTACAAGGCGTACGTTGAGCTTTTGTATGAAACGGAATGCCAAGCGTTCGAAACCCTGCTGACCACGGTTGCCGCCGAACAGCTGTCACAGGAAGAGCGCGAAGAATACGGCGCTGTGCTGCAGCGTCGCAGGGAATACTTGCTGGCCTTGCAGGGCCGCAACCAAGAATGGGACTGGTTCGGCTGCGCTTCGTTGCTGGTTAGCGCGAAGGTGCCACAGCAGGGCACGGATGCCATGGTGGCTGCCCTTAGGGATACCTACGATTGCGTGGTAGATCCGCTGCGGGCGCAATGCCAGGAACAGGGCCTGCGGGTTGAAGAGCGCTTCGTGCAGGGCGGGCCGGGGCGCTGCTGTTGCGTGGACCTGCTGGTAGAAGGCACGTTGCGCGTTGCTTCTTGGGGGATTTGCCCCTCGTTTGCGCTTGCCCGGGCGTATGCGCTGCTTTTGGGGCAACCTGCGGTGTGCGTGCAGGCGGTGTGCGACCTGCAGGATTTCGCGTCGCTTCCCATGGAGCAAGCCTGCGACGCGCTGTTGGTGTGGGAAACCGTTTCCGAAGCCGCTTTGCTGGGCTATGCGGTGGAATTTTTCCAGGGCCCCAACAACGCCGTGGCCTGCCGTTTTTCCAAAGGATCTGACAGCTTGACGGTGGTGGCGCAAGGCGAAGACTTCGAAAGTGCCTTGCAGTATGCCTGCGCTTCCTGCTGCGAACTGCTGATAGAGGGGTAGCGCCTTCGCTTTGGCAGCCGGGCTTGCCGTCCAACTACGCAAACGTAAAAAAGCGCAAAGATTATGAAGATAGCGAAGTGGCGCGCAGCACCTACGCAAAAATGAGCAAAATAGGCTTAAGCCGCAGGCGTATATGCCCGCGGCTTAAGCCCGCCTACAGAAAGCAGCGCCATGGATACACGCACCTTACCTGCAAACCCTTTCACTCCCACGCTGGGGTGCCAGCCGAATGTGTTTTACGGTTGGGATTCCGTAATGGCAGATGCCGCGCAGGGGCTTTCGGCCCCGGCTTCTGACCCTAATAGGTGCCTGTTGCTTACAGGCGCGCGGGGAAGCGGCAAGACCGTGCTGCTTGCCCAGCTGGCCAAAGCCGCCCAGGATGGCGGTTGGGCGGTTGCCGAGGCAACTTGTTCGGATCGCTTGCTGGGCGAATCGTACGAACAAGCCGCCCATGCTGCCGGCGCGTTGGGCGCCAGTGTGGTTGACCTGCGGGTGGAAGGCGGTTCGTGGCGTGTGCGGGTGCAGCCCGTGCTGGAAGGCCTGAATGCTTCCGGCAGCGGCTTGCTGTTAGTTGTTGATGGCATCTACCCCAATTGCGCCGCGCTGGCCGAAGTGGTAGACGGCGTTTCCCATTTCCTGCGCGAAGGGCGCGCCGTGGCCTTGTACGCGGCCGGCTTGCCGCATCACGTTGACGCCTTGCTGGCCGACCCGCAGATGGCTTTCTTGGAAGGCGCGCGCCGCTTGAAGCTTGACCGCATGGACCAGGCGGACATCGCGCTGTGCTTAAAGCGCACCATTCAGAACGCAGGCCGTTCCATCGGTCCCAATGCCCTTGAATTGGCCGCGCAGGTGTGCGGCGGCAATGCGTATATGATGCAACTGGTGGGGTATGAGATGTGGCGCCAGCATCCCGAACATTCCCGCATATCCCGTGACGACGCGGTGGCCGGCATCAACGCTGCGGGCACCTTCATGATAGACACCCTATTCACGCCGACGTTGCGGGCGCTTTCTGACAAAGACAAGCGCTTCTTGAAAGCCATGGCGCAAGACGAAGGCCCGGCAAGCATGGCAGACGTGGCTAACCGGCTGAACGTGAGCACCGGGTATGCCCGTATGTACAAGAAACGCCTGATGGACCACGGGCTCATCTTCTCGCCTTCGCGCGGCTACGTGGATGTCGTCATGCCGCTTTTGGGCGCCTACCTGCGCTCCGACGACTGTCCCTTCTAGCGCATTCGCGTAGTAATTCTGCGAAGGATTAGCACTCTGCGCGTTTGACTGCTAAAATACCTCCCGGAATAGAAAGAAGGTGGCGAATGCTCTCAGACAGGCGACAACGAATCCTGGCTGCGCTCATAGAGGAATACGTGAACTACGCCTTGCCGGTGGGGTCGCGCACCCTTACCGAGCGCTACCAGCTTGGCGTCAGCTCTGCCACCATCCGCAACGAGCTTTCCGCGTTAGAAGACGAAGGTTACATCAGCCAACCCCACACATCCGCCGGGCGCGTGCCCACTGACACGGGCTATCGCGCCTTCGTGGACGATCTTATTGAGAACGGGCTGGTCCCGCAGCCGGAATATGCGCCCCTGGTGCAGCAACTGCGCGCGAATGCTACCCAGCTTGACGCGCTGATGGAACAGACCACGGCGCTGTTGGCCCACATGACGGACTGCCTTTCCATCGTGATGGCACCGGCGGTGTTCACCGTGTACGTGCAGCAGATTACGCTCATTTCGCTGACCGACACGCGCCTGTTGATGGTTGTTGTCACCCAGGACGGCCAGGTGCTGAACAGGCAGCTGGAAGTGAACGGGCTGGTCACGCCTGAAACGTTGGCTGCGGTGCAGGCGGCGCTGAACCAGGCCATGCAAGGACGCGGCTTGGGACACCTGGAAGCCAACGAAGAGGCGCTGTGCGCCGGCCTGGACCATCCCTTGGCCTGCGCGCTCTTTAAGGAAGCCTGCGAGGCCTTGCGCCAGCACGCGCGGCGATCGGGCATTCCCCATGGGCATCGGCTGGGCCTTACGGCGCTGATGGCACAGCCCGAATTCAGCCAAAGCCAAACGCTGGTGCCGCTGATGAACGTGCTGGAAGACGACACGGTGCTGCTGCACCTGCTGGACAACGCGCAGGTGGGAGAAGAGATACCGCGCGTGTTCATAGGGCGCGAAAACCCTGCGGAGGGCCTGCAGGGAGTTTCGGTGGTGGCTAATCATTACGGGCGGGGGGACGCCGCGGGCATCGTGGCCGTCATAGGCCCCACGCGCATGGATTATTCGAAGGTGCTCAACGCCGTTCGCATGGCGTGTGCGGCCTTAAGGGAAGACTAACAACAACTGCATGCTTAGAAAGGCACGGTAATGGCAACGGATTTGTACGAGGTGTTGGGCGTTTCGCGTGATGCCACCGACGAAGAGATAAAGAAGGCGTTCCGCAAGAAGGCGCGCACGCTGCATCCGGACGTGAACAAGGAAGCCAACGCCGAAGAGAAGTTCAAGGAACTCAACGAAGCCTACGACGTGCTTTCCGACAAGCAGAAGCGCGCCATGTATGACCGCACGGGAACCATTCCGGGCGCGGCCGGCGGCGGCTATGGCCAAGCGGTTGACCTGGAAGATCTGTTCGGCGGCTTCGGCGGCATGGGAGATATTTTCAGCAGCTTCTTCGGCGGGTCGGGCGGTGCGCGCACGGTGCGCCGCGAAGGGCGCGACATGAACGTGGGGCTGCGCCTGACCCTGGAAGAGATTGCCACCGGCGTGAAAAAAGAGATCGTGTACGATCGCTTGGCGCCCTGCGAAGACTGCCATGGCACGGGCTTGGGTCCGAATGGTAAGGAAGTCACCTGCCCCGAATGCGGCGGTCGCGGCCAAGTGGTAACGGTGCAGCAAGCGTTTTTTGGCAACATGCAGACCAGTTCTCCGTGCCCGGCATGCGGTGGCGTGGGCAAAAAGGTGGAAGACCCCTGTCCGGAATGCGAAGGCCAAGGCCGCGTGCCCGACCGCACCCGCGTGAACGTGGAAGTGCCGGCGGGCATCAAGGACGGTCAGCAGCTGCGCGTGAACAACTACGGCGAAGCGGGCATGATGGGCGCCGCTTCGGGCGATCTGCTGGTGACGGTGCGCGTGAAGCAGCACGAATTCTTCCAGCGCGACGGAGACAACCTGCATTGCGCGGCCGACATAAGCATGGTGCAGGCCGCCTTAGGCGCCGAAATCAAGATTGATGGCATCTTGAAAGATGAAGTGGTTCCCGTGACCATCCCCGAAGGCTGCCAAAACGACCAAACCATCCGCGTGCGCAACTTCGGCATGCCGCGCCTGCGCTCGGAAAAGCGCGGGGACTTGTACGTGCATGTGAAGGTGATCATTCCCAAGAAGTTGGGCAAGCGCGAACGCGAGATTTTGGAGGAGCTGGCCGCCGAAATGGGCGAAGAGGTG
>JAUNIP010000014.1 GCA_030523425.1 Coriobacteriia bacterium | reverse complement strand
CATTTTCTGGAAAATGTGAAAAATGCTACGTCCCCATTTCACCAAAACGCTACGCCCCCATTGCACACGTCGCCGTTTAACACGTCTTTCTTACAAGTTTTGCGATTGGCGAAAGTAGGCTGTTGGGAAACGCGGCTGTACTATAATTTCCTTTGCGAATACTGCCGCATCAAGCACGCATTACGCCGGGAAAGGACGCGCTATGCCATCTACGGTTTTGGTAGGCACCCAGTGGGGTGACGAAGGAAAAGGCAAGATCACCGATTTGATTGCCAGCGACTACGATTATGTGGTTCGCTTCCAGGGGGGCAACAACGCAGGTCACACGGTTGTTCACGGGGACACCAAGCTGGCGCTGCACCTTATGCCTTCCGGCGTGATGTACGAAAACTGTATTCCGGTTATCGGCAACGGCGTGGTGGTGGATCCCGGCGCGCTGGTGAAGGAAATTGTCGTGCTGCAAACCCAGGGCATAAGCTGCGAACGCCTGAAGATCAGCTGCAACGCACACATCATCATGCCGTATCACAAAGACCTTGACGGCGCCGACGAAAAGCGCCTGGGCTCCAACCAAATTGGCACCACCAAGCGCGGCATTGGCCCGTGCTATCAGGACAAAGCCGCCCGCAAGGGCATTCGCGTGCAAGACCTGATGGACGAACACATCTTCCGACTGAAGGTGGAAACTGCGCTTTCCCAGAAAAACCCTATTCTGGACAAAATCTACGGCCTGCACACCTACACCGTGGACGAAATCTGCGACGAATACCTGCCCTTCGCCACCATTTTGAAGCCCTACATGGCCGAAACCACGCAGCTTTTGAACGACGCGCTGCGGGCCGGCAAGAACATTTTGTTCGAAGGCGCCCAGGCCACCATGCTTGACATCGATCACGGCACCTACCCCTATGTCACGTCGTCTTCGTGCAGCGCGGGCGGCGCAGCGGCGGGCACGGGCGTGGGCCCCATGGCGTTTAACAAGGTCATCGGCATCATGAAGGCCTACACCACGCGCGTGGGCGGCGGCCCGTTCCCCACCGAACAGCTTTTCCCAGAAAATGGCGGGGAAGGTGAAGAGGCGGCCACGGGCGAAAAGCTGTGTGCGGTGGGCCACGAATACGGCGTGACCACGGGTCGCAAGCGCCGTTGCGGGTGGTTTGACGCAGTCATAGGCAAGTACGCCGTGGACGTGAACGGTCTGACCGACATCGCTCTGACCAAGCTGGATGTGCTTTCGGAATTCGAAACCATCAAGGTGTGCGTGGCCTATGAACACGAAGGCAAGCGCTACGATTACCTGCCCATGCAGCAAAGCGTGCTGTTCCACGCCAAGCCGGTGTACGAAGAAATTCCCGGGTGGTACGGGCAAGACATCACCGAATGCCGCACCTTCGAAGAGCTGCCGGCCGCGGCGCAGGACTACATTTTGCACCTGGAAGAACTGGTGGGTGCCAACATCACCATGATTTCGGTGGCGCCGGACCGCGAAGCCACCATCTTCAGGAACTGGAAGTAAGTGCGAAGGGCCGCAAGAACGCGGCCTTTTCGCTGAAGCCGCCCCGCGCGGCACAGGCAACACGGCTGCGCAGGCGGCCCAACGAACAGGGGATAACATGAACGTAATGCTTTTGGGATCGGGCGGTCGCGAACATGCGCTGGCCTGGGCTTTGGCGAAAAGCCCCCAGATGGACAAGCTCTACATTGCGCCCGGCAACGGCGGCACGGCTGCCGTGGGCGAAAACGTGGCCGGCCTTGACGCCAACAACGGCGCCGCGGTGTTGGCCTTCGCGCAGGAACACAGCGTGGACTTGGTGGTCATTGGCCCCGAAGCCCCGCTGGTGGCCGGCGTGGCGGACGGCCTGCGCGCCGCCGGCATTGCGGTGTTCGGCCCTAGCGCCCAAGGCGCCCAGCTGGAAGGCAGCAAGGACTTCTCCAAGCAGTTCATGGACCGCCACAGCATTCCCACGGCGGCCTACGCCACCTTCGAAGCCTGCGAGCCGGCGCTGGAATACGTGCGTGACCAGGGCGCTCCCATCGTGATCAAGGCCGACGGCTTGGCTGCCGGCAAAGGCGTGGTGGTGGCTGAAACCTTGCAGCAGGCCGAAGACGCCGTGTGCGCGTGCTTCGAAGGCGCGTTCGGCGAAGCGGGCAACCGCGTGGTGGTGGAAGAGTGCATGACCGGCCCCGAATGCAGCCTGCTGGCCTTTGTGACCGCCGGCCGCGCGTTCTGCATGACCACCGCGCAGGACCACAAGCGCGCCTACGACGGGGACAAAGGCCCCAACACGGGCGGCATGGGCGTGTATTCGCCGGTGCCTATTGTGACCGAAGAAGAGCTTGCTGCCATGACCGCCATTATGGAAACCGCTGCAGCCGCCACGGCCAGCGAATTCGACATGGACTATCGCGGCTGCCTGTACGGCGGCTTCATGCTGACGCCCGCCGGCCCCAAGATTGTGGAGTTCAACGCGCGCTTCGGCGACCCGGAAACCCAAGTGGTGCTGCCGCGCCTGAAGAGCGACCTGCTGCAGGTTATGTTGGCTTGCGCCGAAGGCCGCGCGGACGATGTGTCCCTGGAATGGGACGACGCTTCCTGGGCCGTTTCGGTGGTGCTGGCCAGCGCGGGCTACCCGGGCAGCTACGAAAAGGGCAAGGTTATCACTGGCATTGAAGACGCCGAAGCGCTGGACGGCGTGACCGTGTTCCACGCGGGTACCAAGGTGGACGAAGCCGGTAGCTTGCTGACCAACGGTGGGCGCGTGCTGAACGTGACGGCCCTTGGCCCCACGTTCGAAGCGGCGCGCGACCAGGCCTATGCGGCATGCCAGCGCATTGACTTCGAAGGCAAGCAGTTCCGTACCGACATTGGTGCGAAGGCCCTGCGCGGCCGCAGCGCGTGGGACTAAGCGGCGCGCGGCGCCCCCCGGGCCACCAACAAGGCAAGAAGGAGAACGCATGCTGTCCGAAAGGATGCTTTCCAAAGTAATTCAGACCATGACGGGCCAGATTCTGAACCTGCAGCCCGCCACCGAAACCGTGCTGCCGGCCCCCACGCCGGGCAAGCCCTACATGCTGTACATGCACGTGCCCTTCTGCGAGCGCCTGTGCCCGTACTGCAGCTTCAACCGCTTCCCGTTCCAGGAAGAAAAGGCAAAGCCGTATTTCGCGAACCTGCGCAAGGAAATGCGCATGCTGAAGGATTT
This sequence comes from Coriobacteriia bacterium, assembly GCA_030523425.1. Classification (GTDB taxonomy): domain Bacteria; phylum Actinomycetota; class Coriobacteriia; order Coriobacteriales; family Eggerthellaceae; genus JAUNIP01. Next base: position 33,087 of record JAUNIP010000014.1, on the reverse strand, counting down.
GGGGTACGACTTCAAAAGCGTGTACATAGGCGGCGGCACGCCCACCATCATGCTTGACGAACTGTGCGAAACCATCGATTTGGCGCGCGATTTGTTCAGCGTGGAAGAGGTGTCCAGCGAAACGAACCCCAACCACCTGATTCCCGAATACGTGGAAAAGCTGAAAGGCCGCGTGCAGCGGCTTTCGGTGGGAGTGCAATCCTTCGACAACGGGCTGCTGAAGCAGATGGACCGCTACGACAAGTACGGCAGCGGCGAAGAGATTATGGAGCGCATTGCCTACGCTTCGCCGTATTTCCCGTCCATGAACGTGGACATGATATTCAACTTCCCGGCGCAAACCGAAGACATTTTGTTCGCTGACCTGGAAAAAGTGTGCGCCACGGGCTGCACGCAAACCACGTTCAACGCGCTGATGGCGTCCCCCGCCACGGCCAAGAAGATGGCCGAAACGGTGGGGAAGGTGGACTACGACCGCGAATATCGCTACTACCGCATTATCGACGGCGTGTTGACCGGCGGCGAAAACCCGCTGTTCGACCACGGCAGCGCGTGGACGTTCAACCGGCGCACCGGCAGTGGGAGCGCCATGATTGACGAATACGTGGTGACCTACGAAGAGTACCCGGCCATCGGCAGCGGCGGCATCACGTATTTGGGCAAGAACCTGTACGTGAACACGTTCAGCGTGAAGGACTACAACGCGGCGGTGGAAGCGGGCAACATGTCGGTTATGCTGAAGACCACGTTTTCCGACCGCAACCGCATGCGGTATCGCTTCATGATGCAGCTGTTCGGCGGGCGCCTGGACAAGGTGCAGTTCCGCAAGGACTTCGGGGTAAGCGTGGACGCTGGCTTGCCGGCCGAAATGGCCTTCATGCGTTTTAACGGCGCGTTTGACCACGACGACGACAACGAGCTGACGCTGACGCCGTTGGGCCGCTACCTGACGTTGGTGATGATGCGGCAGTTCTTTATTGGCGTGAACAACCTGCGCGACCAAGCGCGCGCCGCCCTGACCGGCGAAGAGCGCACGTTGGTTTTCGGTGACGGGTGCGAAGCGTGCGCGGCGGAGGCTGCCGAGGCCGCGGGGGCGGCCGGCCAGCCGGAAGGGGAGTAGCGCATGGGGTTCTTCGACGCTGCGCAAGATGTGTTCGACAAGGGCATGGCCGCGGCCGATCGTGGCGTTGCCGCAGCTAAAGGCGCCGTTTCGGGCCTGGCGGTGGAGCAGCAGGCGTTCGTGAAGGATTTCGTGCGTCTGTGCGAAGACGCGTTTTGCCAAGGCTGGCACGAAGCGAACGGCGGGAACCTGAGTTACGCTTTGGGCGCTGCCGAAGTGGACGGGTGCCGGCAGTTTTTCTACACCACGCCGGGTTCCTGGGTTGCCTTGGCGCAGCCGCAGCCTGGCGTTGCGGGGCAGTATTTCTTGGTAACGGGGTCGGGCAAGCACTTTCGCAACGTGAACGTGGATCCGGCAGCCAATGTGGGCATTGTTGAGATTGCAGGCGACGGCGGCAGCTGGCGCGTGGTGTGGGGCCTGAAGAATGCGGCGAAACCCACCAGCGAACTGGACCTTCACCTGGCATGCTTGCTGGCGGCCCGTGTCCGCAACGCCGAAGCAAAGGTGGTGTATCACGCACATCCGGCTTCGCTGATGGCGCTGACCTGCTGCGGGCCCGCCAACGGTGCCGCCTTCACGCGCTTGCTGTGGCGCAGCCTGGCCGAAGCCATCATTGTGGTCCCGCGCGGCGTTGCGGTGGTGCCGTGGCATTGCCCGGGAACGCTGGAGCTGGCTGCGGCCTGCGCACAGGCCATGGAAAGTTCGGACGCAGTGGTGGCCCAAAACCACGGCATCTTCTGCTGCGCCGAAAGCTTCGACGCGGCGTTCGGCCTGGTCCACACCCTGGAAAAAGCCGCCGAAGTGGCCTTGAAGGCGCGCGCCGCCAATGGCGGCTCCAGCGAAGGCCTGACGCAGATTCCCCTAGAGGGTCTTCGCGAAATTGCCCAGCGCTACGGGCTGGACGTGGATGAGAGCCTGCTAGAGCACGCTGAGTAACCAGACGCTATCTTGTCCACCTTTCGGAACTTACTCACTTTCGTGATTGAATACCGAAAAGTGGTGCGATGGGTGGTGCGCTTTTTCCTCTTGACGTGCTGCGCGTTAGCGGTTATCATATCAACTCGCACTTAACAAAGTGCACCATGGTCAGGTAGCTCAGTTGGTAGAGCAGCGGACTGAAAATCCGCGTGTCGAGGGTTCAAGTCCCCCTCTGACCACCAGAAACCCCAGGTGGGGAGCCTGTTTTTTCGGGCTTCCCACATTTCTTTTTGTCCGGTGCAAAAGTTGGTGCAAATGTTGCACCAAAAAGCCGCCTTTTAGGCGGTTCCCCGCTCCCTCTTTATGCCCGCCTGGACTAAGACGGGCTGGGGCTTCGCCGCATAGACCCGGGCCATAACGTCCGCCGCCTTTTCATCGTTGGTGGGCAGGGCGTGGGCGTAGAAATCGAGGGTGGTCGAAGCCTTGCTGTGGCCCAGCCTGCGGCTGACCGTGGCAATGTCGATGCCGCTCGAAAGCTGCATGGTTGCCGCCGTGTGGCGCAGCTCGTGGAGCTTCAAATCAGGAAAGCCCGCTTCCTTGCGGAAGGCCAGCCAGAAGCGTTCGAAGTGCGTTGGGTCGAAAAGCCCCCCTTCGCCGTTGCAGACCACGGGCGTTGTCGTGGTCTGCTTGGCGAACACCAGCGCGCCTTCCTCCAACGTCTGCACGCAAAGGAGCATTGCCTTTTGCCGGGCCTTCCACCAGCGAAGCTTTTCCAGGGTGTCCGCGTCTAGCGTGATGGTTCGGAAGCCCGCCTTCGTCTTCGGGTCCTTCACCACCATTTCTTCGGTCAGTGTGCGGCATACCTCGACCGTTCCGCGCTCCAAGTCCACGGCTTCCCAAAGCAGGGCGCAGACCTCGCCCCGGCGCATTCCGGTTGCCGCCGCGATTCGAACGCCCATGAGGGCGGAAAGGTTGGCAAGCCCGAAGACGTTCCCGCGCCCGAACAGGTTCCCGTGTGCCGTCTGGCGTTGCTCCTTTGCGCCGTACTCTTCCAGAAGGGCCGCTTCTTTTTCGTCCATCTTCGCGCGCAGGGTGCGGCATTCCTCCACGGTTAGCGAACGCCTGCGGGCCTTGTCCGGGGTGGGCGCGTCCACCAGCTCGAAGGGGTTCCGGCTTATGTAGCCGCGGACGTGGGCGAACTTGAAGACGCGCTTCGTGAACTGGTAGACCTTGTGGAGCGAGGAATTTCCGAGCGTGGTCTTCCGTCCGGTGCTGGGGTTCACCTGCACTTCGTTTTTCAGGCTGACCAAGGCGGCTTCAATGTCCCGTTCCGTTACTTCCTCCATTCGCTTCTTTCCGATGTACCTTTCCATGTGCGCCAGCTTTTGCAGGTAGTCCGCTATGGTCTTTTCGTTCGCGCGGTTCTTCAGCCGGAGCGATGCCGCCCAGATGGGAATGAAGCCGCTGAAGGTCTGGGCTTGGTCTTCGGTGCGAAGGCCCTTCCCGCTCGCTTCCTCGCGCATTGCCGCCGCGTGGTCGTATGCCTGTTTTTCCGTGCCCTCGAAGCGTTCCTGCTTCTGGCGAACGACCTTGGTCACGGGGTCTGTCCCAAGGCTGATTCGGACAGCCCACAGCAAGCCGCCGCTCTTGCCCGTCTTCTGCGCGCCGTCCTTGCCAAGAACGGGCTTTACCGTCCCGGCCCCGTATTGCTTCAGGTCTTTCTTCTTCCGTGCCACTTCCTTTTCTCCTTCCTACTCTTCGCCGTAGTCGATGCCTTCAAGCCGCGTGATTCCGAGCTTGCCCATGGTCTTCAGGGCGGTTTGCACGCTGATGCCCCTTGCCGCTTCCCTGGGCGGTGTTCCCGCTTCGCAGGCCGCGGCGAATGCGCGCGTCCTTGCCGCGGCCTGGGCGCAGCCGCCGCCCGATTCGCAATAGACGCGCTTGTTCTTCCGTTCGCTCGTTGCCCTGAAGAACTTTCCGCATACGGGGCACTGGCCCAGCCTTCCGCTTGTGAAGGATTGCGCCAGGGCCACCCAAAGCGCGGTAAGCCCGTCTGTGGTCTGCAACCCGATGCCGTGCGCAACGGAAGCGCAGACGGTGACGCGGGTCAGGTGCAAATCACAGAGAGTTTCCAGAAGGGCTTCCGCGCAGGCCGCAGGCCAACCCTTCGCGCTATCCAGGCCCAGGGAAAGCAGAAGAAGGGCTTCTTCGCCGTCCCAGCGGAATTCGAGCCTGCGCATTACGTTGCGGCCCTTCTGGCCTTCGCCTTCGAGGATTCGAGGAAGAAGCCGGGTGTAGTAGCTTTCCAGAAGGGCGGAATAGCTTCGACCCTTCGCCGGGATGCGGAAAGACCAGCAAGGGGCGATTCGCTGCGCGCCGTCCGGCTTGCCGAAGGCGAAGCCCAGGGGGCGAAGGTCTTCTTCGCCGATTGCTCCCCCCCGGTCTTGAAGCAGAAGGCGAAGGCGAAGCGCGAGGATAAGCAGACGGCGAACCTGTTCAGCCGCTTCCGCGCTGGTCGATGCTTCTGCCCGGTCTGCTTCGGCCCAGGGGAAGAAGCCGCTCAAAAAATACCCGTCCACCAGCTTTTCGCAAAGGGCCGCTTCCTGTTCCGGTGTCCCCATGGGCTGCGCCCAGCGTTCCACGTCTTCGAAGGTGTACGGCCTTCGCAGGGGCGTACCAAGAGCGCGTTCCCAGTCTTCCGTTTCGAACGCTTTCTTCGAAAAGCGAACGTACTCTTCGCGGCTGAAGTGACCGTTCCCGCTCAATACGTTGTACTCGACCATTTTTCTTCTTCCTTCTGAACGTCATGCAAAAGACCCGTTTAACCCCGACGCTGAAAAGACTACCATAAAGGGCAACCCGTGGCAAGAGCGGGTAAAGAAGTCCTAGAGAAAAGGAGCAAGAAAAATGAGCAAGACCGACCTTCTGACAGACCAACCGGACGTTCTAAACGTCCCCGATGCGGCGAAGCTGGTTGGCGTAAGCCCGAAGACGCTTTACCGCCTTATCGAGCGCGGGCAGTTGCAGGGCGCGCGAATCGGTAGGCGCGTTGTCGTGACCAAGGCCGCGCTTCTTCGCCTTCTGGGTGAGGGGGAATAATGGGAAAGACAGAGAAAAAGGCCGAAGCTGTGAACAATCGCCAAACCACCCACAGCAACGGCCCCGAAGCTGGGAACAGCAATAGCGAACCCAACGTTGTAAATGATACCACCCGCCTTGCAGCCTGGCGCGCCGTCAACTGGACCAAGGGCAACCCGCAGGCGTGGGCGTTCGTCCGGGGGCTTGTAATCGCAGATGCGAGGGCCGACCGCAGGCCAAGCGCGCAAGACGCTGTGCGCGTGGCCCGGGGGAAGGATTTCACAGACGAAAGCGGCAAGCGAACCTGCTATTCGCACACGCTTGTGCCCGCCTGGGGCCGCATCATCGAAGCCGACCTGCTGGCCCAGGGTGAATTCGAAGCCGCCGGACGTGTCCGGGCAGAGCTGCGCCCCTCCCGCTTCGATGGCCCCGGCATGCCTTGGGACGTGGTGCGCCGTGGCTGATTCGGAAGAAATGCGAAGCGCGCTGGATGCCATAGACCCCGCGGCCCTGGACTACGCCGACTGGCTGAAGGCGGGCCAGGCCCTGAAGGAGCTTGGCGCGCCTTGCTCCCTCTGGGACGCGTGGAGCGCGCGGGACCCCGGACGCTACCGGGCCGCGGGGCCTGATTCCTGCGCCGCCAAGTGGCGCACGTTCAGGAAGGGTGGCGGAATCACGGGCGAATGGCTCTTCAAGGTGGCACTCAACGCCGGGTGGAAGATGCCCCCGGACATGAGCGCAAGGCTTGACTTCGGCACCAGCCGCCGCGCCGGGAAGACACTCCCGCCGACCCCCCCAGACCTGACCCCGGCGCAGCAGGCCGCGGCCCAGATTCGGGCACTCTTCCAGCCGGGGGAATACGTCTGCATCGTGACCAAGGCCAAGCCCAGGCGGGACGGCTCCGGCAAGTGGGAGCCTGCCGAAAAGGGCGTGTGCAAGAAGGCTTCGGAATGGCTGAGCCTGCTGGACGGTGCCGACCTGCTGGGGGGTGGCCTGGGTGCCGCTCTGGGCGATTCCTACAACCCGCAGGCGGGCGCGTGGCTGTGCCCCAACCCGACCAACGGCAAGGGGCATAGGAACGCCGACATTGCGGCCCACCGCTTCGCCCTGGTGGAATCGGACGAAGTGCCGCAGGCGCAGCAGGTGGAGCTTTGCCAGCGGCTGGACCTCCCCATTGCCACGCTGACCGACACGGGGGGCAAGTCTGTTCATGCAGTGGTTCGGGTCGATGCCGAAGGCCCCAACCACTACCGGGAGCGCGTGGGGCGGCTCTTCGCCGCCTGCGATGCCGAAGGGCTGGCGGTAGACACCGCCAACAAGAACCCGGGCAGGCTGTGCCGCCTTGCCGGGGCGCAGCGCGGGGACGGCGTGCAACGGCTCCTTTGCGCGGACGGCATGGGCGCGCCCTCCTTCGATTCGTGGGAGTACGGGCGCGCCAAGGCTTCAGGCCAGGAAACGAAGGCCACCGGGGCCGATTCCCGCCCGCTGCCGCCCTTCGGGGTGCTGGACGTGAACGACCTCCCGCCGCTCGCTCCGGAGCTGATAAGGGGCCTTCTGCGCCGGGGGCACAGCCTGACCCTCACCGCCGACAGCAAGGCGGGCAAGACCTGGGCTTTGATAGAGCTTGGCCTTGCCCTGGCCTGCGGTGGGACGTGGTTCGGGCATGAGTGCGAGCAATGCCGCGTGCTTTACGTTGACTTCGAGCTCGACCCCCCGAGCTTCTTCAAGCGCGTTGCCTGGGTGGCAGAGCGTATGGGCTACGATTCTGACACGGTGAAGGCGAACTTCGTCCCGTGGAACCTGCGCGGATACGCCGCGGGCCTGAACCGGCTCGAAGGGCAGATAGTGGCGCGAATCGAGCGCGGCTCCTTCGGCTGCATCATCCTGGACCCCCTCTACAAGTGCATGGAGGGCGATGAGAACAGCGCGAACGATGCGCGCGTGTTCGTGAACGCCGTTGACCGCGTGAGCCTGGAATCAGGCCGCGCCGCCATGGTCTACAGCCACCACCACGCCAAGGGCACAACCTCCGACCGGAAGGGCATAGAGCGCGGAAGCGGCTCCGGTGTCTTCGGACGCTACCCGGACGCAGCAATTGACCTCATGGAGCTTAAGCCCGGTGAGGGGTGGCTTGCAGACCACCCCAGGCAAGCCGCCCGCTTCGAGGATGCCGCCGCGCCGCTTTCCGCCTGGCGCGCGGAATGCGTGCTTCGGGAATTCCCGAGCAAGACCTTCGATTTGTTCTTCCAGGTGCCCTTGCACGTGCCCGACCACATGGGGGAGCTCGAAGGGCTTTCCCCGACCTCCCCCGCGCAGCTAGGCGGGCGCAGGGGCGGGCAGGCTGCCAAGGCGAAGCAGGCCGACCGTGACGGCGCGTTGAAGGCCGCACTCGAAGGCATGCTTGCCGGGAGCCCCGGCGGGATTCCCTTCGCGTCCGTGGTGGAAGCCGATGGGCGCAGCCCGAAGCGGGTCACAGAAGCCGTGTCCCGGCTCCCGGGCTGGGAGAAAACCAGGGAAGGGAACGCCTGGTTCGTGAAGCCCGTCCCGGCTGCGAACGCCGCCGGACAGGCCACGGAAAAAACACCGGGACGGGACGAAGACCTATAAAGACTGTTCGTCCCGTCCCGGTGCCGGAACCCAAGACGGGTGAACGCCTGCGCGCGGGTGAACGCGCGCGCACAGACGAACACCGCGCCGCTCTTAGGGCTTCCGACAAGGAATTGAAAATTTGCGCGTGGCCTGCCCGCCCGGCGGGGGCCGCGCCAGCGAAAGGAGAGTAACCGCAATGACCGAAGACCAAGAAAGAGAGCTTGCCGGGATGGGCTACACCGGGGAAGCCGCCGCCGCGGTGGCTGAAGCGTGGTCCGTTGAAGGTGCCTACGGGGGCTGCGATATGCCGCCGCTTATCTGCCCCGCGTCCATGTGCGGCACGCCGCGGGTGTGCCACGGGGCCTGCGTCTGGTGCCCGTTCGCGTTCATGCGCGATGCCGACATGACGTCAGAGGGAAGGCTTGGGGAAATCCTGCTGGGTGCCCTCCGGGCGGTGGCTGCAGGTGTTCGAGCCTGACCTCCTTCGGCTCTCGCAGGTGCGCGCCCTCCTTCGGTATGCGGGATGGCTTGACCCTCCCGCGCTCGCTGACGTGGTGGGCGTGACCGTGCCCGAGCTTGCCGAAGCCGCCCGCTTCTTCCGGGTGGACCTCCGGCGATTCGATTCGCAGGCGGTGTGGTGTTCTTCCTGCGGGTGCCAGAGGGTGCCCGGCAAGGGCGGGTGCCCGGTGTGCCGCAAGCGCGAGACGCTAGCCAGGGCGAAGGCCACCGAGCAAGCCGCCTGGGAAGCCCTCACGCCGCAGGAACGGGAACGCCTGGAAGCGCGTTCGTCATACGGGCGCAGGCACGCACAGGCGGACACGATGCGAAGGCCACGGAAGGCGGACTACCCGCCCGCCCTTCCCTTCAGCGAGTACGCCCGGCGCGAAGCGAGGGAGCAGTATGTCCTTGCTTTGCAAGCCTATGACCTAGCGCAGCTACAGCGAGACTTCCGCAGCTCGCAGAAGAGGGCCGAACGCTGGCGGGACGTTGCCCGCCGCCGTGGCGGCTCTTCTTGATGGGCTGGGGGTACCGGCACCCCCATTGGGGGTTTTCAGAAGGGGGGCGCAGCAACGCAGGGGGATACCCAGCAAGAGAGAAATTCCCCGTTTTCCAACAGAAACGCGCCGGGAAGGCGCGCAGAAGACCCGCCCAGGGGCGATTCTGGGCGGGTTTTCATGCCGTTGTGGGTACTTATGCCGGAAACGGTGAAACGGCCCCGCTGCGGCTGGATTAGGCCCCCTGGCGGGCTTCCGCCGCGCCTTCGAGATGCGCCGCGGCTGCGTCCAGGGCCTGCGCAAGAACCAGCAGTTGTTCGTTCGAAACCTCGCTGGGCTGCTCGATGGTTGCCCGCAGCAGGGCGGCAACGCCTTTCACTTCCTCGCATGCCTGGGCTATCCGGTCTTCGTTGGTCCTTTCTGCTCCGTGTTCGTGGCCTTAAAAATTGGTGCAAATGTTGGTGCAAATGTTAGCAGGGCAAAGGGGGGTATTTGCGGGGTTTTGGGGGCTTGTAACCGTGACAAGAATGCACTAAAATTCCAGTCTGACCAGGGATTACCTTTCTGAAAATCCGCGTGTCGAGGGTTCAAGTCCCCCTCTGACCACCAGAAATTGTGAGGGTCCCTTTTGGGGACCCTCTTTTGTAAAGGCAATACATGGGCTTATTCAACCGCACAGCGAACACCAACGACGCGCCGGCCGAAACCGGGCTGTCTGTTGTTGCGCCTGACGCACCGCGGGCGAACTCCCATGCCAAGCCGCCGCGCAAGCAGAACTTCCTCACCCGCGCCATCAGCGACTGGTGCGCGCGCTTGCTGGGCGTCATCAACAACCGGTCGTTCCACGACGAACAGGACTACGGTTCGCACCGCACCACCTTGGATTACGTGTGGAACACCGTGGGCTTCACCGCGTGGGGCATGGTGTTCCCGCTGCTGACCATGGTGGTCACGCAACTTGCCGGCGTTGATCAGGCCGGGCGCTTCTCCATGGCGTTCGTGGTTGCCAGCTTGCTGATGATCCTGGCGAACTTCGGCATACGCACCTACCAGGTGTCCGACGTGCAGGAGCGGCATTCGTTCACGGAATACCAGCTGAACCGCCTGATCACGTGCCTTGCCATGATGGTGGTGGGGCACCTGTACTGCACCATTCGCGGCTACGATGCAAACATGATGTCCATGTGCTTCGCGGTGTTTGCCTACCGCATGGTGGACGGCCTGGCGGACGTGTACGAAGGGCGCCTGCAGCAGAAGGACAAGCTGTACTTGGCGGGCATTTCGCTTTCGGTGCGGTCGCTGCTGGCGTTTGTGGCCTTCTGCCTGGGGCTGCTGGTCACGGGCAACCTGGTGGTGGCTTCTGCGGCCATGGCCATTGTGGCGCTGGCGTGCTTCTGCTTTGTGACCTTCCCGTTGGCAAAACTGGAAACGCCGAAGTCGGGGCCTAGCAGCGCGCAAGGCGTATTCGAGCTGTTCAAGCACTGCTGGCCGCTGTTCGTGGCGCTGTTCATGTATGCGCTTATCGACAACATGCCGAAGTTCATGATGGAAGGCGTGCTGACCTACGACAACCAGCTGTACTTCAACGCGCTGTACTTCCCCGCGCAGACCATTTTGATGATGGTGGGCTTTGTGTACAAGCCGCAGTTGGTCACCATGACCAACGCGTGGAACGACGCGTCCAAGCACAAGCGGTTTGACCTGTTCATAGTGGTCATGGTGCTGCTGATTGTGCTGGTAACCGTGGTGGTTGCGCTGGTGATGGCCTGGATTGGCATCCCGCTGATGAGCCTTCTGTACGGCATAGATTTCGAGCAGTTCCGCGGCCTGTGCTACGTGATGCTGGCGGCCGGCGGCGTTACGGGCATCATCGACTTTCTGTACCAGGTGATCACCATCTTGCGCAAGCAGCAGGTGGTCATGAAGCTGTACCTGATCACGTTCGCGTTTTCGCTGTTCGTGCCCGTGTTGCTGATCAACTTCACCGGCCTGCCAGGCGCCGTGCTTAGCTACCTGATTGTGATGAGCATTCTGGCCGTGCTGCTGGCCTGGGAATACCTGAAAGTGCGCATAGGTTTCAGCCGCGAAGGGGCCGAGCCCGTGCAGCCCGCGAACGACCAGCCGGCGCAGCCGCAGGCTACGCCGCAGGAGCCCGCTGCGCCCCGCCAGCTACGCGAAGCACCCCAACCTCGCCGCCCTCGCAGCGAACCTCGTTCGCGGACCAAATAATATTTAGCCGAAGTACGCTACGCCGCCTTCTATTAGGGGTTGGAAGGTGTTGCCGGGGACGTTGCGGTATAGGTTGTTGGCGGCGCGTTCGGTGTGACCCATTTTGCCTAGCACGCGGCCATCGGGGCTGGTTATGCCTTCTATTGCCAACAGGGCGCCGTTGGGGTTCACGCCCAGCGCAGTGCTGGGAACGCCCTGCTCATCCACGTATTGCGTGGCAATCTGACCGTTCGCCTTCAGCTGTTCCAGCACGGCCGGCGGTGCCACGAAGCGGCCTTCGCCGTGGCTGATGGCCACCGTGTGAATGCTGCCCACGGGGCACTGCGAAAGCCACGGGCTAAGGTTGGACGCCACGCGCGTGCGCACCAGGCAGCTTTGGTGGCGGCCGATGTTGTTGAACGTCAGCGTGGGGCAGTCCGCGTCCATGGGGCGGATGTCGCCGAAGGGCACCAGGCCCAGTTTGACCAGGGCTTGGAAGCCGTTGCAGATGCCCAACATCAGGCCGTCGCGGTTTTGCAGCAGGTGGCGCACGGCTTCGGTCACCTGCGGGGCGCGGAAGAACGCAGTGATGAACTTGGCCGACCCGTCGGGTTCGTCGCCGCCGGAAAAGCCGCCGGGAATCATGATAATCTGGCTGTTGTTGATGTGCTTGACCAGCGCTTCCGTGCTTTCGGCCACGGCTGCCGGCGTCAGGTTATTGATGACGAACGTGGTGGCTTCGGCGCCGGCGCGGCGGAAGGCGCGGGCGCTGTCGTATTCGCAGTTGTTGCCGGGAAACACCGGGATGATCACGCGCGGCTTGGCTTTGCCGCCTTCGCCCAGCAGCGCGGGGCCGCTGTACTTCTTGGGTTCCGCAGCGGTGAACGTGACCGCCTCCACGGTTTCGCCCGCGCCGCGATAGGGGAACACGGGCTCCATCTTGGCTTCCCAGGCTTCCTGCAGTTCGGCCAAGTCAACCACGTTGTCACCCAGTGTAAGCTGGTAGTCTTCGGCGGTCATGCCTATGATGTCCAGGCTTATAGGCGCGGGCGGTTCGGCCCATTCGCCGGGCTGGGCTTCGGCAGTTAGTTCCACCAGGAAGCTGCCGTAGGCCAACTGGAACAGTTCGTCGGCGGAAACCACGCTTTCGTCCAGGTCAAGCCCCAGGCCGTTGCCCACGCACATCTTGAACAGGGCTTCGGCCACACCGCCGTAGCCTGGCGTGGCAAGGGCCAGCGCCTGCTTGGTGGTGAACAGGTATTCCACCAGGCCACGCACGGCGGCGAAGCTGTCGGGGTCGGGCGTGATGCCGTCTTCCAGGTATTCCGGCGCAATGCGCAGCACGCGGTTGCCGGCGGCCTTGAATTCGGGGGAAACCACGGTGTCCACGCTGCCCACAGCCGTAGCGAAGGACACCAACGTGGGAGGAACGTCCAGGTCATCGAAGCTGCCGGACATAGAATCCTTGCCGCCGATGGAACCTATCCCTAAATCCAGCTGCGCCATCAGCGCGCCCAGCAGGGCCGCGGTGGGCATGCCCCATCGTTCGGGCACGTCCCGCAGCTTGCCGAAGTATTCCTGGAACGTCAGGTACATGTCGCTGGGGCTGAAGCCTGCGGCCATCAGCTTGGAAACGCTTTCCACAACCGCCAAGTACGCGCCTGTGAACTGGTCTTTTTCTGAAAGGTAGGGGTTGAAGCCCCACGCCATGCCGCTGCAGGTGGTGGTTTCGCCGTCCACGGGCAGCTTGGCAACCATGGCCATGCTGGGAGTCAGCTGGTTCTTGCCGCCGAAGGGCATGAGCACCGTGGCCGCACCGATGGTGGAATCAAAGCGTTCGGAAAGGCCCTTGTTGGAGGCCACGTTCATATCGGTGACCAGGCTGTTCATGCGCTCGGCGAACGTTTCGCCGGCCCAGGCGGGCGCATACACTTCGCCCATGGCAATGTGCACCTTGGCGTGCTTGGGCGCGCCGTTGCTGTTCAGAAACGCGCGGGACACGTTCACAATTTCGGTGCCGCGCCAGGTCATAACCAGCCGCGGGTCTTCTGTGACCGTGGCAATTACCGTGGCTTCCAGGTTTTCTTCGCGGGCGTAGCCCAGGAATTCTTCCACGTCTTCAGGGGCCACGGCGCACGCCATGCGTTCCTGGCTTTCGGCGATGGCCAGCTCTGTGCCGTCCAGACCTTCGTATTTCTTGGGCACCAGGTCCAGGTTGATGGCCAGCCCGTCGGCAATTTCGCCCGTGGCCACTGAAACGCCGCCGGCGCCGAAATCGTTGCAGCGCTTAATCAGCTTGCAGGCGTCGCCGCGGCGGAACAGGCGCTGCAGCTTGCGCTCAACCGGCGCGTTGCCCTTCTGCACTTCCGCGCCGCACGTTTCGATGGAGCTGGCGGTGTGGGCCTTGGAAGAACCCGTGGCGCCGCCGATGCCGTCGCGGCCCGTGCGGCCGCCCAGCAAGATGATGGCGTCCCCGGGCGCGGGCGTTTCACGGCGAACATGCCACGCGGGGGTGGCACCCACCACGGCGCCAATCTCCATGCGCTTGGCGGCATATCCCGGGTGGTACAGTTCGTGCACCTGGCCCGTGGCCAGGCCAATTTGGTTGCCGTAGCTGGAATAGCCGGCAGCCGCGGTGGTCACCAGCTTGCGCTGGGGCAGCTTGCCGGGCAGGGTTTCGCTCACAGGCGCCAAGGGGTTGGCCGCGCCGGTCACGCGCATGGCCTGGTACACGTAGCTGCGGCCAGAAAGCGGGTCGCGGATGGCGCCGCCCACGCAGGTGGCCGCGCCGCCGAAGGGCTCCACTTCGGTGGGATGGTTGTGGGTTTCGTTCTTGAACAGGTACAGCCAGTCCTCTTCTTGGCCGTCCACGTCCACCTTCACCTTCACGGTGCAGGCGTTAATCTCTTCGGATTCGTCCAGGCCCCTCAGCACGCCTTGGGCCTTCAGGTACTTCGCGCCAATGGTGCCCATGTCCATCAGGCACAGCGGCTTGTCTTCGCGCCCCAGCTCTTCGCGCAGGTCAAGGTAGGTATCAAACGCTTCGCGCACGCCGGGGTCGTCGATGGTGATCTCATCCAGTATGGTGCCGAAGGTGGTATGGCGGCAGTGGTCCGACCAGTAGGTGTCAATCATCTTGATTTCGGTGATGGTGGGGCAGCGGCGCTCCTCTTCGCGGAAATACTGCTGGCAGAAGGTGATGTCGGCCAGGTCCATGGCCAAGCCGCGCGCGTCAATGAAGGCCTGCAAGCCCGCGGCGTCCAGGTTCAGGAAGCCTTCCAGCACTTCCACGTTTGCTGGCTGGGCGTAGTCCATCTGCAGGGTGTCCACCGGTTCCAGCGAAGCTTCGCGCGCTTCGATGGGGTTGATCACATAGTGCTTGATGGCGTCCACGTTTTCGCTGGTCAGCGTGCCGGAAAGCAAGTACACCTTCGCGCTGCGCACGCTAGGGCGCTCACCTTGGGAAATAAGCTGGATGCATTCGCTGGCGCTGTCGGCGCGCTGGTCGAACTGCCCGGGCAGGTATTCCACCGCGAACACGGCGTCTTCCGGCGCGCAGGCGGGCATTTCCAGGCTTGCAGTGTCTGACTGCGGTTCGCTGAACACAGTGGGAATGCACTGCGCGAACAGTTCTTCACTTATGCCTTCCACATCGTAGCGGTTGATCAGGCGCAGGTCGGTTAGGCCGTCCACCCCCAGAATGCTTTTCAGTTCGTGCAGAAGCTGCTGCGCCTCCACATTGAAGCCGGGTTTCTTCTCAACATACACGCGGGAGACCATGCTGTGCGCCTTCCTGTTCACGGGCGCGCGTGCGCCCAACCTGCTATGAAATGCGCACCGCCGAAGGCGATGCGCGGGGTTGCTATTCGGGCTTGTCGGCGGCGTCTTCGGCAGGCTTCTGGATGCGGGAAACCTTCACCGTCTTCTTCCGGGGGCCCTTCTCGTCGTCGGCTTCGGCCTGCTCAGCGGCCTGTTCGGCCGCGGCTTGCTGCTTGGCCACCACTTCGTCGGCGGCTTCCACGGCCTTCTTCTTGGAAAAGCCGAACAGCCCGCCGTTGGCCCTGCGCTCGGCACGGGCGGCCTCTTCGGCAGCGGCCTTTTCTTCGGCGGCAGCCAAGGCGGCCTTCTCTTCGGCCTTCTGACGGCGCCGTTCTTCCTTGTTGGCCTTAGACTTGTCCGCCACCGCGGCAGCTTGCAGGCGCTTGCGTTCTTTGCGAATCTTGCTCAGGTCAATGTAGAGCGCCGCGATGATGAACACGTAAGCCAGCACCAGGCACACCATGGTGGCCCAGTCGGGCAGAGCGCCGCGGCCCAGCCAGCTGATGGCGGTCATGATGATGGCCAGCACCAAGCACACCCACCAGTACCGGCGCAGGGTTTTCATGCGGTCGGACGTGAGCTTGCCCTGGTACACGGAATCAAGCTTGGCCTGCTTTTCGCGTTCGGCTCGTTCGCGTTCCTTGCGTTCGGCCTTCTTCTGCTTCGGCGTTTTTTCGGTGGGTTCAATGTACACCGAAGCGGCGGCCTTGCTTTTCGGCTTCAGGCTGCCGGCGCCCTTGCGGGTGACGCCTTTGTGTTCGATGTTGTCGTTGTAGCGGTCGTTCAGTTGGCTGCGTTGTGTCATAACGGGTAGGGGCTCCTTGTTCTGTCGGCTTTAGCGCTGGAACGTGCGGCCGGTGATGGTTTCGTAGGCTTGGATGTACTTTTCGCTGGTTTTTTCGATGATTTCGGCGGGCAGGGCCGGCGGCTTGGTGCCGGATTCCTTGTCCCAGTTAGCGGTCAGCCAGTCGCGCACGAACTGCTTGTCGAAGCTGGGTTGGCTGGTGCCCACCTGGTACAAATCGCCCGGCCAAAAACGGCTGGAATCGGGGGTCAGCACTTCGTCGGCCAGTATGATCTTGCCGTCTATGCGGCCGAATTCGAACTTGGTGTCCGCGATGATGATGCCGCGGCTGGCGGCGTAGTCGGCCGCGGTGGTGTACACCTTCAGGGCCAACGTGCGCAGCGCTTCGGCGTCGGCGGTGCCCACCAGTTCGGCGCATTGGTCGAAGCTGATGTTTTCGTCGTGTTCGCCCAGTTCAGCCTTGGTGGACGGCGTGAAGACAGCTTCGGGCAGCTTGCTGGAATTCTGCAGGCCGCAAGGCAGCTCAATGCCGCACACGGTGCCCTGCTTTTGGTATTCCTTCAGCCCGCTGCCGGCCAAGTACCCGCGCACGATGCATTCCACGGGAAACATTTCGGCTTTCTTCACCAGCATGAAGCGGCCCTTCAGGTAGCTTGCGTAGGGCTGGAACTTTTCGGGCAAATCTTCGGTGTCCATGGAAACCAAGTGGTTGTCCACCACGCCTTCCAGCAGTTCGAACCAAAAGCGCGAAAGCTGCGTGAGCACTTGCCCCTTGTAGGGGATTTCGCTGTCCAAAACATAGTCGAACGCCGAAATGCGGTCGGACGCCACAAACAGCAGGTGGTCGCCTAAGTCGTACAGGTCACGCACCTTGCCTTGTGCGTCCGGTTTGATGTCAATGCCAGCCATAACGCGCTGCCTTTCCGTAAGTGCTGCGAAGTTTCGTACCTTCCCATTATGAACGAAACGCCGCACGATGGCACGGTCGATGTGCCTTTTGCCGCAACTTTTCAGATGCTGGGGGTGGGGGCGTCGGGAGCGCCTTCTGTGCTATACTCCGTACAACAAAATAGTACAACAAAGGGGGCATCATGGACGACGCTATGGTTACAGGGCGGATGAGTCGGGAAAAGAAGGATGCGGGCAATGCGGTGTTGGCGCGGTGCGGCATGAATGCTTCGCAGGCCATTAACGCGCTGTACGACCGACTGATAGAAGGTCAGAGCGCGGATTTTCTGGAGGCGAACAGCGCATCTGCTACGGCAGAGCAGCGCCGCGCGGCTGCGCAGTTTCTGGACAGCTTGGTGGTGCCGCTGACGGGGCGCTTCGCAACCATGACCTTGAAGGATGCCAAGGCAGAGCGCCTGGCGGGCAGGGCGTAGCATGGCGGCGAAGGAAAACTTGCTGGTAGACACCAACATCATCATCGATTATTTGGGCCGGCGGGAACCGTTTTACGCCGACGCGCGGCTGTTGCTGCTGGCGGGCAAAGTGGGGGAATTTCGCCTGTGGATTTCGTCCAGCCAGGTTACTGACACGCTATACATTCTTTCCGAAGGCGGCAAGAAAAGCTTGATGCCTTCGGTGTTGCAGCGCATGGACAAGGTGCTCAGCTTCGTGCGCGTGTGCGCGGCAACCGAAGAAGACGTCCACGAACTGATGCATACGCTGTGGTCTGACCCCGAAGACGCCTTATTGCACCAGATTGCCTGCCGCATCCAGGCTAGCGCTATCATCACGCGCAACCAACAGGATTTCGCGAAATCGGTAATCCCCGTGTACGACTGCGCCCGGTTCTTCGAAGCCTACGCCTTGCAGCATGGCATTTCGTATGCTGAGGTTGAATTTTAGAGGAGGTGTATCTTTCGTGTGCCCTCTTGCAATTGTTTAGGAACGTGATATTTTAGAAACTAAACAATATGACGAGAGGAACACCTTTGGACCAAGAACTCAACGACGCTTACGCGGAGCTATTGCAACTTACCCATCAACTACATCGCTTGCGGCCGTCCGACCAAGACCTGCCAACCGGCATCACCGCCATGGAAATGTTCACGCTGCATGCTATTCACCACGCGTTGCAGCAGGCAGACGAAGTGCGGCCGGGCATGGTGGCGCGACGCATGCACACCACCAACAGCGCGCTTTCGCAAACGCTTGGCGCGTTGGAAAAGAAGGGGCTCATTGTGCGCAACCGCTCTGCTTCCGATTCACGGGCGGTGGCGCTGGGGCTTACAGCGCAGGGGCAGCGCATCATGGACGAAGCCCGGGAGTATCGCCGCAGGGACGCGGCGAATCTGGCTGCCTATATTGGCCTGGAAGACTTGCAGCACGTATGCCGCACGCTCAAGCGCGTTTTGGAATACCGCGAACAGCAGGGGGCCGTGTTGATGCAGCCGGGCGAAATGCCGCCCCCGCCCCCAGGGGGCTTCCCGTTCCCGCCCGCTGCGGCCCCCGGCAACGTCCCCGGCGAAGGGGAGGGTTCCCCATGCGCATAGTTCGTTATTTGCTGCAGCACAAGGTTGCACTGCTGGTGGTGTTTGCACTGCTGGTGGTGCAAGCCGCGTGCGACTTGGCGCTGCCCACCTACACGTCCGACATCGTGGACGTGGGCATCCAACAAGGCGGCGTGGAAGACGTG
The DNA here is from genome assembly GCA_030523425.1 of Coriobacteriia bacterium. Lineage (GTDB taxonomy): Bacteria > Actinomycetota > Coriobacteriia > Coriobacteriales > Eggerthellaceae > JAUNIP01. Next base: position 14,914 of record JAUNIP010000014.1, on the reverse strand, counting down.
GCGCCTGCGGCGCTGACCGCCGAAAGCTACGAAGCGATTGCGTGTATGCTGCCCACCGCCGACGAAGAAACCTTCCGCGCCAGCTACGACTGGGATGCCGAATCCGGCTGCTACCAGCTGAACGCCCACGGCTATGACCAGCGCACACAACTGAACAGCATGATGGCGTTGCCCCTGGTGGTCCTGCACACGGAAGGCCTGACGGGCGACTTCAGCGTGTCCGACCTAACGGCCGCTTACCAAGCGGGCCTTATCAGCAAGGATCAAATCCTTGCGGGCTTAGACACCGTGCGCGCCAACATGGGCGATGCTAGCGACGCCCTGTTGCAGCAACAAGGCATCAGCGCGGCGAAGGCCGAATACGCCGCCACCGGCACAGACACCAATGCCCTGCAGATGGATTACCTGCTGCGCACCGGCGGCATCATGTTGGGTATGGCGGCGCTGTCCATGCTGGTCAGCGTGTTAATAGGGTTCGTGGCCAGCCGCACCGGCACGCGCATAGGTCAAACGCTGCGCGAAAAGCTGTTCACGCAGGTGCTCAGCTTTTCGGACGCGGAAATCAATTCGTTCAGTGCGGCTTCGCTCATCACGCGCGGCACCAACGACATTCAACTTATCCAGATGATATGCATCATGCTGCAGCGCATGGTGCTGTACGCGCCTATCGTGGGCATTGGCGGCGTCGTTTTGGTGGCGCAGCGCACGCTGAGCCTGTGGTGGATAGTGGCCTTGGCGGTTGTTGCGGTAATAATTGTGGTTGTGGTGCTGTTCGCTGTGACCATGCCGAAGTTCAAGATTGTCCAGAAGCTCATAGACAAGGTGAACCTGGTGGCGCGCGAAATGCTTACCGGCATGCCGGTGGTGCGCGCGTTTGGCCGCGAAGCTTACGAAGAGAACCGCTTCGAAGGCGCCAACTTCCAGCTTATGCGCACACAGCTGTTCACCAACCGCGCCATGGCGTTCATGATGCCTGCCATGACGCTGATTATGAACCTGACCAGCGTGCTAATTGTGTGGGTGGGCGGCCACTTCGTGGACGCCGGCACCCTGCAAACAGGCGACCTGATTGCGTTGATCACGTATTCCATGATGATTGTGATGAGCTTTCTGACCATCGGCATGGTGGCCATCATGCTGCCTCGCGCCAGCGTGGCCGCTGCCCGCGTGGACGAAGTGATAGCCTGCGAACCCAGCATTGTTGACCCGGCGGGCGCGGGCGCAGGGGACGATGCCACTTCGGGCGCCACCATCACGTTCGACGATGTGAGCTTCCGCTACGACGACACCAGCGACTACGTGTTGGAGCATGTGTCCTTCACGGCGGAGGCGGGCCAAACGTGCGCCATCATTGGGCCTACGGGCAGCGGCAAGTCCACCATTGTTAAGCTGATTGAACGCTTCCACGACGTCAGCGAAGGGCGCGTGCTGCTTGACGGCACGGACGTGCGGGACATGCCGCAGCACGCCTTGCGCGCGCAGCTGGGCTACGTGCCGCAAAAGGCCTTCCTGTTCGAAGGCACCGTGGAATCCAATGTGGACTACGGCGGCAACACCAGCGAAGAACGCCGCAACCTGGCGCTGGAGGTTTCGCAATCCGCCGGATTCGTGGCTGAAAAGGAAGACGGACTGCACAGCGAAATCAGCCAAGGCGGCACCAACGTTTCAGGAGGCCAGCGACAACGTTTGGCCATCGCCCGCGCCTTGGCCACAGATGCCCGCGCCTACCTGTTCGATGATTCGTTTTCCGCGTTGGACTACAAGACTGACGTGCTGTTGCGCCAGGGCCTGTCCACGCGCTTGGTCGGCCGCACGGTGCTCATAGTGGCCCAGCGCATTGCCACCATCATGCATGCCGACAACATCGTGGTGCTTGACGAAGGCCGCGTGGTGGGGCAGGGCACGCATGCGCAGCTGTTGGAAAGCTGCGAAGCGTACCGTGAGATTGCCCTTTCGCAGCTTTCCGAACGGGAGCTGTTCGGCCAACAGGCCGCCGCCGCGCAGCCGGTGGCCCCCGCCCTGGAAGGGGGTGAGTGCCATGAGTAAGGAACGCACCACGCGCCGGCCGCCCCACGGTCACGGCCCCGGCCCAGGCATGATGCCGGGCGAAAAGGCCAAGGACTTCAAGGGCACCATGCGCAAGCTGCTGCACTATCTGGGCGCTTACAAGATTGCGCTGCTGTTTGTGGCGGTGTTCGCCATCGGCTCCACGGTGTTCAACATCGTGGGCCCCAAGGTTATGTCAACTGCCACCACCGAGCTGTTCAACGGCCTGGTGGCGAAAATTGCCGGCACTGGCGGCATCAACTTCGACACCATTGGCATCATTCTGTTGGCCACGCTGGGGCTGTACCTGCTTTCGGCGTTGTGCAGCTTCGTGCAAAGCTGGCTGATGTCCAACGTTTCGCAGCGCACGTGTTACCGCCTGCGCCAAGACATCGCGGCCAAAATCAACCGCATGCCCTACGGCTACTTCGACAGCACATCCACCGGCGACACGCTTTCGCGCATCACCAACGACGTGGACACGCTGGGGCAAAGCCTGAACCAGGGCGTCACCCAGATAATAACGTCGGCCACCACCGTTGTGGGCGTGCTGATTATGATGCTGTCCATCAACCCGTTGATGACGCTGATCACGCTGCTGATTGTGCCCGTTTCGTTGGTGCTGGTCAACGTGGTGGTGAAGCATTCGCAAAAGTACTTCCGCGAACAGCAGAACACGCTTGGCGAAATAAACGGCCTGGTGGAAGAAACGTTCAGCGGGCACGCGGTGGTGCGCGCGTTCAACCAAGAAGAGGCCACCATCCAGCGCTTCAAGGAAACCAACAACCGCCTGTACGAAAGTGGCTGGAAGGCGCAGTTTGTCAGCGGCTTGATGCCGCCCATCATGAACTTCGTGGGCAACTTAGGCTATGTTGCCGTGGCCGTGGTTGGCAGCATCTTCGCCGTTCAGGGCATCATTACCGTGGGCGACATCCAGGCGTTCATCCAGTACGTGAAGAACTTCACGCAGCCCATCACGCAGCTGGCACAGGTGGCCAACACGCTGCAGCAGATGGCTGCCGCGCTAGAGCGCATCTTTGCGCTGCTGGAAGAACCCGAAGAGGACGCGCAGACAAGCAGCTTAGACATTGCGCAGGTGCCGGGCGACCTGTCGTTTGATCACGTGCGCTTCGGCTACAACCCCGAAGCCCCGGTCATCCACAATTTCAGCGCGCAGGTGCGCGAAGGGCAAACGGTTGCCTTGGTGGGTCCCACGGGCGCCGGCAAGACCACCATGGTGAAGCTGCTCATGCGCTTCTACGACGTGCAGGACGGCAGCATAAGCCTGGGCGGGCATGACCTGCGGGAATTCAGCCGCGCCGACGTGCGCAGCCAATTCGGCATGGTGCTGCAGGACACGTGGCTGACCAACGCCACCGTGCGCGACAACATCCGCTACGGGCGCTTGGACGCCACCGACGCCGAAGTGGAAGAAGCCGCCAAGCGCGCCTTCGCACACCACTTCATAACCACGTTGCCTGGCGGATACGACTTCGTTATCAACGAAGACGCCAGCAACATAAGCCAAGGCCAGCGCCAGCTTCTGACCATCGCGCGCGCCGTGTTGGCCGACCGCCGCATGCTCATTTTGGACGAAGCAACCTCTTCGGTGGACACCCGCACCGAACAGCGCATCCAGCAAGCCATGGACAACCTGATGGCCAACCGCACGTCGTTCGTGATAGCGCACCGCCTGTCCACCATCCGCAACGCCAACCTGATCTTAGTAATCCGCGAAGGCGACATAGTGGAACAAGGCACCCACGACCAACTTTTGGCCCAACAAGGCTTCTACGCACAGCTATACGAAAGCCAGTTCGAGGAGTAGCACCCCCCAGCCAGCCCTCGCTACACGTCCAAATCCAGGCCTACGGGGCAGTGGTCGCTGCCGTAGACGTTGTCGTAGATGTCGGCGGCCACCACGGATTCGCGCAGGGCTTCGCTTACCAGGAAGTAGTCTATGCGCCAGCCGGCGTTGTTGGCGCGGGCGTTGAAGCGGTAGCTCCACCAGGAATAACGGCCTGTGGCGGCAGGGTGCAGGACGCGGAAGGTGTCCACGAAGCCAGCGTCAAGCAGCTTCTGGAACGAACCGCGCTCTTCGTCGGAAAAGCCGGCGTTGCCGCGGTTGGGGCCGGGGTTCTTCAGGTCTATTTCCTGATGTGCCACGTTGAAGTCGCCGCACATCACCACGGGCTTGGGGTCAGACGCACTGCCGTCGGGCAGCACTCCTTCTTCCAAGCCCTTGCAGAAGTCGCGAAACGCTTCGTCCCATTCCAGCCGGTGATCGATGCGCGCCAGTTCGTTTTGCGCGTTGGGCGTGTACACGCACACAAACCACAGTTGCGGGAACTCCAGCGCCACCACGCGGCCTTCCAGGTCCAAGTGGGGCACTCCCAAAGCGTGCAGTTCGCGCAGGGGTTCTTGCTTGGAAAACACCGCCGTGCCGGAATAGCCCTTCTTCTCCGCATAGCTCCAGTAGCTGGTGTATCCGGGAAACTGCAGGTCAACCTGCCCTTCTTGGCATTTGGTCTCCTGCAGGGCAAACACATCGGCGTCCATGGCGGCGAAGATGTCTTCGAAGTCCTTCTTCAGAACGGCCCGCAGCCCGTTCACGTTCCAGCTGATAAACCGCATACGCTTCCCTTCCTATTGCGCCCAATGGGAGCGGGCCTTGCTCCGGAGTAGATTTCTCCACTCCAGCGGCTGCGCCGCCTCCGGTCGAAATGACACGGGCGCACGCTTTCGCATTGTGCCCATTTTCGCACTACGCTACGGGTAGGGCTACGAAAAAGGTGGTTTCGCTTTCGGGCAGGCTTTGTGCGGCTATGGCGCCGCCGTGGCTTTCAACCGTTTGCGCGGCTATGGCCAGTCCCAGCCCATAGCTGCCTTCTGTGCGCGTGCGCGCCTTGTCGCTGCGGTAGAAGCGGTCGAACAGGTGCGGCAAGTCCTCTTCGCCCACGGATGCGCCCGTGTTGCTCACCTTCAGCAGCGCGCAGGGGCCCTTCGGCGCCGTGCCCTGCACCGTGGCGTGGGGCAGCGAACCCATAAACGCGGCCGGTCCCCGTTCCAGGCTTACGTGGATGGTGCTTTGCGGGTTGGCGTACTTGCAAGCGTTGTCCAGCAAAATGGTGCACAGGCGTTCAAGGTGCGTTTGGCTGCCCTTCACCTGCACATTGGCCGCCACGTTGTCCTCTATGAACACTTCGCGCTCAAAGGCTACGGACTCAAACAGCAGTACGCGGCCTTCCACCAGGTCAGACATGTCCACCACGCTGTCGAAAGCCACCTGTTCGCTGGATTCCAGGCGCGCCAAGTCCAGCAGGTCGTTCACCAGTTCCTGCATGCCTTCGGCTTCATGCTGGGTGCTTTCCAGCCATTGCGCTTGGCTTGAAACCGTTTGTTCGGGGTGCTTCAGCATGATAGACGTGTTCGCCAGCACCACCGTGATGGGCGTTTTCAGTTCGTGCGAAGCATCGGCCACAAACCGTTTCTGCTGGTCCCAGGCTTCTTCCACCGGGCGCAGCGCCCAGCGGGAAAAGAACAGGCTGATCACGAAGAACACCAGCAGCGTCAGCACGCCGATGCCCACCAGCACCAGCACCAGGCCCCGCCAACTGGAAGCGCTGGCTTCATCGGCGAAGGCCACGAAGGTGACATAGGCGGTTTCGTGGGTTTTGTAGTACAGCTGCTGCTGTTGCAGGAAGCCTTCACCCGCGCCTTCGGATAGCACCTGGTTTATGGCTTGCTCTAGCGTGGCGTCGTCAAGCGAAGCCGTGGTCACGCGCGACACCAGGGAAACGGACGAACCTTCAACCACCCTGTACACCGCAACGGGAATGGTGGACGGCGCGGTGCCGCCTAGCTGGGGCACGGCGGGCGCGTCGCCGTCCGAGCCGTCCGAGCTGCCCGAACCGTCGCCTGCGTTCCCCGCACTGCCATCTTGGCCCTGCTGTTGGTCGCCCCCCAAGGGGAAACTGGGCTGCCCGTTGTTGAACATCGTGTTGTCGCCGTTGCTGAAGCCAAAAGAGCCAAACAGCGAATCCGTCAGCATCTGCCCGGCATCCGTGCGGTTCTTTGCCGCCTGATTCAGGCTCATGTCAAGCGCGGTGTTCAACGAAGACATGTTCTGCTGCCAACTGAACACGCCGATGACGCACAACAGCGCCACCACAACCACCGAAACCATGGCCATGTTCAAAAGAACGAATTTGCGGCGCAGCTTTTTCAGCATTACTGGGCGTCCTCCTGCAAAATCAGCCGATACCCCAGCTTGCGCAGCGTTTCAATCTTCATGGTGGAGCCCAAAAACTTCAGCTTCTTGCGCAGAAAGCTAATGTAGGCTTCCGCGTTGTTGTCTTCCACGTAAGCGTCGTAGCCCCACACCTTGCCTATCAGGGTGTCCTTGGGAACGGTCTGCCCTTGGTTGGTCATCAGCAGCAGCGCCAACTGGTATTCCTTGTGCGAAAGGTGGATGGTCTTTTCGCCGCAGCTAAGGTCTTGGCTTTCCAGGTCTAGCACCAAATCGCCAGCGGTCACGCGCTCAAAGGTCACTTCGCCTTGGCGCCGCGTGAGCGCGCGCAGGTTGGCTAACAGTTCGGCCGGCGCAAAGGGCTTGGTCATATACGTGTCTGCCCCGCTGTCCAAGCCGTGCACCTTGTCGGGCACTTCCGCGCGCGCGGTAAGCATCAGCACTGGGGTGGAAATGTTCTTGCGGCGCAGCTGGGCCACCACGTCAAAGCCGTTCATCTTGGGCAACATGACGTCCAAGATGATCACGTCGTAGATGTCGCTTTCGCCGTAAGCCAAGCCGTCGGCACCGTCATACACAGCATCTACTTGATAACCGTTATCAGTAAGAATTTGCTGCAGCGCCTTGGACAGGCGCACATCGTCTTCAACTATGAGTACCTGCATGGGGAAACCTTTCGCCTAAGGGTGTGACCATAATTCTACCGTGTTCGCTGAAACGTTTCTGAAAAGGTGCCCAGCTTTCAGGCTGTTTTAAGTACGTTTTTCTAGCATGCGTGGTGTTGGCAATCCCGCTAACTCGGAAGGAACGCAATGGCCACTTTTAACGAGGTGTTCGAAAGAACAGAAAAGAAGTATCGCTTGAGCGCACAGCAAAAAGAGGCCTTGCTTCCTTGTTTGAAGTCGTATATAACGCTTGACGCGTTTGGCCAATCCACCGTGACCAGCCTGTATTTGGACACCCCCAGCAACGACCTTATCTGCCGGTCACTGGAAAAGCCCCTGTACAAGGAAAAGATCCGTCTGCGTCGCTACGGCGCGCTGAACACCATGCACGGCTCCAACGACGTGTTCTTGGAGATCAAGAAGAAGTACAAGGGCGTTGTGTACAAGCGCCGCGTGCGGGTAAGCTGGGATGCCGCAAGCGCCTTTTTATCCGGCGCGCCCTATGAACAAGCGTGCCGTGCTTTTCCGCTAAGCGATGCGATGGCTGCTGCAGAATCGCTCAGCCCGCGTAGCGTCCAGATTTCCCATGAAATCCAGGCGTTCGCGCTGCAGCACAGCCCCTTAGAAGCCAGCCTATCCACAGCCTGCGACCGCACGGCTTATACCCTGCGCCAGGCCTCTGCCGATTTTCCCCTTTCCACGGCAGAGGCTGGCGCCAACCGCTTCCCGAAGGTGGAAGCGCCAGAAACTGGAACCGCCAGCAACGTGCGCATCACCTTCGATGACAATATCCGTTACTGCAACATGCGCACCTTGGAAGAACAGGGTATGCAGGAAGTGCTGCTGCTCCCCCAAGGGGATTGCATCATGGAAATCAAGTGTTGCGGCAGCATGCCTTTGTGGCTGACTCACGCCCTTGCGCGGTGTGATGTAAAGCCCACGTCCTTTTCCAAGGTTGGAGAATCGTTCAAAACGGTGATCGCCCTCCGGCGGCTGGCATAAGCGGCCGTGGCTTGTTGATGGACCCGACTAACCGTCCCTAAAACACACAACAAATGAAAGACAAAGGAGAACTATAATGCTGGATGCAACATTTACTTCGCTGTACGCTGATACCGGCAGCGTGATGAGCAGCGTGACCACCTGGGAATTCTTGGTGTGCTGCTTGGCTTCCATAGTATTAGGCGCCGTGGCTGCCTGCGTGTACATGTTCCGGCACAAGCATTCCAAGAATTTCGTGATCACGTTGGCCCTGCTGCCGCTTATCGTGCAGATGGTAATCACCTTGGTGAACGGCAACTTAGGCGCCGGCATTGCGGTGATGGGCGTGTTCAACCTGGTGCGCTTCCGCAGCATTCCCGGCAGCGCGAAAGACATTGCCAGCGTGTTCTTGGCCATGGCCATCGGCCTTGCCACGGGCATGGGATACCTGTTCTTGGCCGTGCTGTTCACCATTATTGTGGGCGTTGTGAATATTGCGTTTGTGCTTTCGCCTTTCGGCAGCGCCTCCAACCCCGACATGACCTTGCGCATTTCCGTGCCGGAAGATTTGGAGTTCAGCGGCATGTTCGACCAGGTGCTTGGCCGCTACACCGAAAACTTCGAGCTCAGCCGCGTGCAGACGTCCAACATGGGCAGCCTGTACCAGCTGGAATACCTGGTGCGCTTGAAGGACCTGAACAACGTGAAATCCATGATTGACGAACTGCGTTGCCTGAACGGCAATCTGAAGATTGCCCTGTGCTACGCCGAAACGAAGGAGAGTCTGTAATGAGTGCTGCATACAAAATCCTGGTGCGCACAGGCGCCAAGCGTCTGTGCACGGTAAGCCTGGCCGTTGTGTTGGCCGCTGGAACCCTGCTGGCCGGTTGCTCGGGCACGAACAACACCACCAACGCCGACAATACGGCCAATGAAAGCGCGCCGGCCACCACGGTGGCCGACGACGAATCAACCGATTCTGAAACAACCGAAGACGAAGTGGTGGAAGGCGTGAAGGACATAGATCTTTCCGCGTTGGACCTGGACTACACCGACCGCGACAAGGATCCCAGCTACGACGAGTCTTCCGCGGTGAAGATTGCCTTGAACGGCAGCACCGCCACGGTGCAGGGCACCAGCAGCGGAGTCAGCGTGAACGGCGGCGTGGTGACCATTTCGCAAGAAGGCGTGTACGTGTTCAGCGGCACGCTGACCCAGGGCCAAATTGTGGTGGAGTGCAACAAGGAAGACAAGGCCAAGGTGCAGATAGTGCTCAACGGCGTCACCATCACCAATTCCACAGGCCCGGCGGTGTACGTGAAGCAGGCTAAGAAGGCGTTTGTGACCTTGGCGGCGGGTTCCACCAACACGCTTTCTGACGGCGCGGACTACACGCTGGAAGACGGGTCGGACGAACCGTACGCCTGCATATTCAGCAAGGACAACCTGACGCTGCAGGGCAGCGGCACGCTGAACGTGAACGGCACCTATCGCCACGCCATCTGCAGCAAGGACGACCTGGTTATCACCGGCGGCACCTACAACGTGACGGCTGTGGAAGACGCCCTGCGCGGCCGCGACTGCGTGAAGATTTGCGGCGGCACGTTCAACCTGACGTCGGGCGAAGACGCCATCAAGTCCAACCGCGACAACAGCAACACCAAAGGATACGTGGTCATCGACGGCGGCACCTTCACCATCAACGCAGGCGACGATGCCGTTCATGCTGAAACCGCCCTGATTATCAACGACGGCACCATTTCCGTGGAATCTTCCTACGAAGGCTTTGAAGGCCAGCAGATTTACATCAACGGCGGGAAGTCGTACGTGGTGGCATCTGACGACGGCCTGAATGCCGCCGTGGGGTCTTCGGTAGACGCCATGAACGGCATGGGGGACGCCGGGCAGAACCACAAGTGGGACTTTTCGGGGTCTGACGGCGCGCCGGCAGGAGACGCGCCTGACGGGCAAGTGATGCCCGGAGGCATGGGCGGCACCACGCAGGCGGGCTATACCACGGTGGTAACCACGGTTCAGGCTGCGGATTCCACCACGGTTGTGCAGGCGGCCGGCGGTCCCGGCGGCGACATGGGCGGCATGGGCGGCAAAGGCGGCGGTATGAGCCAGCTGAGCGCCGAAGACGCGGAAAAGGTGTTCTTGCAGATTAACGGCGGCTACCTGGAAGTGGATGCCGGCGGCGATGGCCTGGACTCCAACGGCCATATCGAAATGACGGGCGGCACGGTGTACGTGAACGGCCCCAACTCCAGCGGCGACGGCGCGCTCGACTACGAAACCACCGCCTCGGTTTCCGGCGGCACCCTGATAGCCGTGGGGTCGGTGGGCATGGCCGAAGGGTTCACCGACGGCACGCAGCCCTTCGCCACCATTAACGCCAGCGGTGGGAATGGGTCCACCATTGAGCTGTGCGACGCCAGCGGCACCGTGGTAGCGTCCATGACGGCCAGCAAGACCTTCGGCAACGTGGTGGTTACCGCCCCCGGCCTGGGCGAAGGGTCCACGTGCACGCTAAAGGTTGACGGCAGCGCCACCGACTTCACGCCCAGCACCGAAGCCACGTCCAATTTCGGCACGCAAGGCTTCGGCGGCCAAGGTTTCAACGGCATGCAACCCCGGAGGTAGTCGCTAGATTTTGTACATAAACTGGAAGACGTCTTCGCGTTGGATGGTTATCTGCATGCCCAGGTCTTCGCCTACCTGGTTCAGGCGGGCCTGCACGGTGTCGAAGTCGGCCACTTCGGGGTTCAGCGTGGTCATCATGGTCATGGAGAACATGCCGCTTAGGATGGTCTGGCTGATGTCGTCGATGTTGGCGCCGCAGTCGGCTAACGCCACGGCCACGGCCGCCACGATGCCGCTGCGGTCCTTGCCCAAAACAGAAACTACGCACTTCATGAAGAGCTCCTTTTACTTGCTGCTGCCGGAATAGATGAGCGAAAGGGCTTCGCTGCGGGTGGAATGGTTGGATTCGAAGATGCCGCGCACGGCGCTGGTCACCGTTTGGCTGCCGGGCTTGCGCACGCCGCGCATGGTCATGCACAGGTGCTCTGCCTCTAGCACCACAATCACGCCTTGCGGGTGCAGGTGCTCAATCATGGTGTCGGCAATTTGCGACGTCAGGCGTTCCTGCACCTGGGGGCGTTTCGCGAAGGCGTCCACCAGGCGCGCAATCTTGGACAGCCCGCAAATGCGGCCGTCGGCGGCAGGGATGTAGGCCACGTGCGCCCGGCCTATGAAGGGCACCAGGTGGTGTTCGCAAATGGACGCGAAGGGGATGTCTTTTACCAGCACCATTTCCTGGTGGTGCTCGTCAAACAGCGTTTCGAAGTGTTCGCCGGGGTCGGCGGTTAGGCCCGCGCAAATCTCTTCGTACATGTTGGCCACGCGCGAAGGTGTTTTCAGCAGGCCTTCGCGGTTAGGGTCTTCGCCGATTCCTTCCAGAATCAGCCGTACGCCTTGTTCGATCTTTTCCTTGTCCATGCGATGCTCCCTAGGCAAACGGTGTGGGCGGGACGGCCGGCGCGTGCCGCCGTCTTGCGCGCGTTGTTCGATTATAGCTAGTCTTGTTGCGTTGTGCGCTCTTCTTCTAAGAAACGCTGCAGGGCTTGCATGTTGATGGCGCTGCGGTCCAGGACGCCCACCAGTTTGCCGTCCTGCAGCACCGGGGCCTTCTTCAGGTGATTTTGCCCTAGCACGTGCATCACTTCCCGGGGCGTGTCGGTCACGTTGATGGTGATGACGTTGGTGGTGGCAAGGTGTATGGCCGGCGTGGACATGACGGTGTTAATGTGGTGGTTCGTGTCGGGGTCTTGGCGGGCGGTGGCCAAGATGATGGTCGGGTCAACATATTCCGAAGCGGCATGGGGCGTCAGCGCGCGCAAAATGTCGCCGTCGGAAATGATGCCCATCATGCGGTGTTCGCTGTCCACCAAGATGGCCGCATCGGTTTTGTTGGCGTCGAAGAAAGCCACCACCTGGGAAACCGGCGTTTCTGCCGGCAGCACGTTGTTGGCTTCGCGCATCATAGAAGCAAGGTTTTCGGGGTTGGCCTTCGCGGCGGCAGGCGATTGGGCGCCCGCTGGGGCCTTCTTTTTGTCCTTCACAAAGAAAATCACAATCACGGTGGCGGCCAAGCACAGCACGCCCTGCACCACGAACGCGAAGTTGATGCCCGCAAGCGAAGCCTGCACTTCGCCAAGCGCTTCTGTCTGCAGGCCGGCCATGATGGAATACGCGGAAATGACCAGCGCGGTGCCCAGTGCGCCGGCGGCTTGGCGGAAGGTGTTGCTTACAGCGTTGCCGTGGTTGATGTAGCGGTTGTCCAGCGCGTTCATGGCCCAGGTGTTCAGCGGCATGTTGATCAGCGACATGCACAGGTTGCGAATGGCAATCATGGTGCCCAAAAAAACCATGGACGTTTCCAGCGAAAGCGTGGTCATAACGAAGGTGGAAACGGTCAGCCCTATGATGCCCACCAGGCTGAGCACGCGCGGGCCGTGCTTGTCGAAGATGCGGCCGGCCACGGGGCCCATGATGCCCATCAGAATGGCGCCCGGCAGCAGCACCAGGCCGGAAACGGTGGCGGGCTGCCCGCACAGGTTCTGCACGTAGATGGGAATGAGCACGCTGTTGGCCAAGATGGCGGCCTGCACAATCATGCCCACCACGGTGCCCACGGTGAAGTTGCGCACCTTCAGCACGCGCATTTCCAGCATGGGCACTTCCAGGTGCAGCTGGCGGCGAATGAACAGCGCGGTTATGATGGCGCCGGCCAGCACGGCAACGCCCGCCGTAACGCTGAACCCGCTAGACCCGATGACGCTGAAGCCGTACAGCATGCCGCCGAACCCGAAGGTGGAAAGCACCACGGAAAGCTTGTCCAGCGTAAGGTGTTCGGGCACGGCCTTCTGTTCGCGGGGCAGGGCGAACGCGGCCACCAGCACGTCTATGGCACACAGGGCCGCCACCAGCAAAAACAGAATATGCCAGTTGGCGTTGTCGATGATCAGGCCGGAAACCGTGGGGCCTAGGGCCGGCGCGAACATGATGATGATGCCGAACAGCCCCATGGCCGTGCCGCGGCGTTCCACCGGGAAGGTTAGCAGCATCACGGTCATCACCATGGGCATAAGCACGCCGGCAGCCGCGGCCTGCACCAAGCGGCCGCCCAAAAGCGCCGGGAAGTTAGGCCCCCACGCGCACAGCAGGGTGCCTGCGGTAAACACGCTCATGGAGACCACGAACAGGCCCTTTACGGGGAAGCGGTCGGTAAGGTAAGCGGTTATGGGCACCATGACGGCGCTGACCATGGTAAAGCCCGTGGTCAGCCATTGCACGGTGGACGCGTCCACGTTGGTTTCGCTCATGATGGTGGGCAGCGCCGGCGTGACCAGCGTCTGGTTCAGTATGGTGACGAAGGTGCCGCTGATAAGCACGGCAAGCATGACAATTTGTTTGCGTGTAAGACCCATGTATTCTTCTTTCCTTGTTGTTTCATGCCTTATGATAGGACACCAACGAAAGATATGCGAGTTTTTGACTCATAAAACAAAAGGTGGGGTGTCCCAACATATGCCGGTATGGCTTAGTTTGTTGCTGGTTGTGTTCTTCCTTGCGATGAACGCCTTTTTCGTTATTGCCGAATTTGCGTGCGTGCGCGTGCGCAAAAGCCAGATAGATTTGGCCTACGAACAGGGCAAACGCGGCGCGAAGAACGCCAAGCGCGTGGTGGAGAACGTCAATGCGTACCTGGCCGCGTGCCAGTTGGGCATCACGTTGGCGTCGCTTGCCATTGGGTGGCTGGGCGAACCGGCCTTCGCCGAGCTGCTAAGGCCGCTGTTTAACCTGGTGGGCATGCCGGAAGGCCTGGTGGTGGCCTTGTCCACGGCGTTCGGCTTCGCGCTGATGACGCTGTTCCACGTGGTGGTGGGCGAACAGATTCCCAAGTGCCTGGCGCTGTTCAACACCGAAGCGTACGCGTTGGGCACCAGCACGCCGTTGCGGTGGTTCTACCGCATAACGTATCCCATCATGGTGGTGTTTACGGCCATCACCAACGGCGCGGTGCGGCTGATGGGTTATGACCCTACCAAGGAAAGCGAAGCGTATTCCGACGACGAGATCAAGCTGTTGATTGACGAATCCACCGAAAGCGGCCTGATAGGCGAAGAGGAAAACGAATACGTGGACAACATCTTCGACTTGGGCGACCGCGACGCCGAAAGCATCATGACTCCGCGCACCGACTTAGTGTGCCTTGACCTGGAGAAATCCCTGGAGGAAAACCGCGCGGTCATGCTGCAGTACCGCTACACGCGCTATCCCGTGTGCCGCGGCAACAAGGACCGCATAGTGGGATTTGTGCACGTGAAAGACCTGTACACGCTGCCGGAAGACGCGCAGATTGACGACATTCCCGTGCGCCCCATTGAAGCCGTGCCGGAAAATTTAAGCATCCCGAAGCTGTTGCAGGTGCTGCAAAACGGGCATTCCAAGATTGCCGTGGTGGTTGACGAACACGGCGGCACGGCGGGCATAGTGACCATGAGCGACGTGGTGGAGCAGATCATAGGCCGCATAGAAGACGAGTACACCCACGACGTGGACGAGATTCGCCCAGTAGACGAAGGTGTGTTCGAGGTGGAAGGTTCGCTTTCCATTGCGGAATTGGTGGAGCTGGTGCGCATCCAGCCGCCCGAAGCCGAAGAGTGCGAAACCGCGGCCGGCCTGGTGATGGCGCTGCTAGACCGCATCCCCGAAGAGGGCGACACCGTGACACTGGAAGACCGGGGAGAGCGCGCGGTACTGACCGTGGAAGAGATGGACGGCCACCGCGTGGAGCGCCTACTGTTGACCGTGGAAACGAAGGATCCCGAAGAGTAGCGCGCGCGGGCCGGCGGGGACCTTACGGGCTCCACGCTGCGCTGCTTGACATGTGAAATGGGGACGCATG
>JAUNIP010000072.1 GCA_030523425.1 Coriobacteriia bacterium | reverse complement strand
CGGTTCTCAAGGTGCCGCCGCTGCGGTCGGAAACAGCGTTCCTTCCGTGCGGCGCGAGTGAATATATTACGCGCCGCGTATACCCGAGTCAAGGAAAATTTTTGACAATTTTCAACAAATTTTTTCGCCACAGTTTGTGCACAAGTTCGCCGTATGCCTGGCCCGCAAAGCCGGCCCCCACAAGCAAAAGCGACCCGCATGGAAGCGGGTCGCATCATTACTATATATAAGTAAGCGGAAGCGCTAAACCAGCTTCGCGAACTTCCTCTTCCCCACTTGCACCACCGCGCCTTCCAGCAGGGCGGGATCCACGTTGTACTGCTTGGCGGGCACCGGCGTTCCGTTCACCTTCACGCCGCCGCCGTCTATGAGCCTGCGCGCTTCGCCGGCCGATGCCGCCAGCTTCATATCCACCAGCAGTTTCGCCAAATACACCGTGCCTTGGTCATTCACCTCCAGCGTCAGGTTGAACTCCGGCGTGTCTTCGGGCACTTCGTGTTGCTTGAACAGCCTGTCGAATGCCTCTTCGGCCGCAACCGCTTCTTCGGCGCTGTAGTAGGACTCCACAATGTTGCGCGCCAAGGCACGCTTCACCTTGTTGGGATGCAGCTCGTCGTTGGCTAGACCTGCCTCAATGCGGTCGATTTCATCAACGTCTACCGTGGAAGCCAAGCGGTAGTACTTCACCATAATGTTGTCCGGGATGCTCATGACTTTGCCGAACATTTCGTTAGGCGCATCGGTAAGCCCAATGTAGTTGCCGTAGCTCTTCGACATCTTCTGCACGCCGTCGGTGCCTTCCAGAAGCGGCAGCGTCAGGCACACCTGGGGCTCCATCCCCATCTTTTCCATCAGTTCGCGGCCGGCTAACAGGTTGAACAACTGGTCGTTGCCACCTAGCTCCACATCAGACTTGATAACCACCGAATCGTAGGCCTGCATGACGGGGTACATGAATTCGTGCAGGCTGATGGGCTGGTTGGTGGTGTAGCGCTTATGGAAGTCGTCGCGTTCCAAAATGCGCGCCACGGTGAAGTTGGACAACAGCTTCAGCAGGTCTTCCATCTTCAGGGACAAAATCCATTCGCTGTTGTAACGCAGGGTGGTGCGTTCGGGGTCTAACACCTTGAAGGCCTGGTCAACGTAGGTTTGCGCGTTTTCTTTAATCTGGTCGTAGGTAAGCTGCGGGCGTGTGGAATTGCGGCCCGAGGGATCCCCTATCAAGGCGGTGCCGTCGCCGATGATAAGCGTTACCTGATGGCCTAAGTCCTGAAACTGGCGCAGCTTGCGCAGGGGCACCGCATGGCCTAGGTGAATATCGGGCGCGGTGGGGTCTACGCCTAGCTTGATGTTCAGCGGCTTGCCGCGCTTCAGCTTTTCCATCAGGGCCGATTCAGGCACAATCTGGTTGGCGCCCGAAGCAATTATGTGAAGTTGTTCTTCCGGTGACAGCATAAGCATCTCCTTCTTGCACGTAAGTCATGGATTATAGCGCACTTTAGTACGACAAGCGCCGCTTAGGACACGCCGCGGAATAAATGGCCACTGGTGGCCTTGTGCACCTTGTCCACCGCGCCTTCCCCGTTTTGTGCCAGGCTTACCGCCTGCACCGCCCGGCCAACCGCTTGGGCGGTCTGTTCGGCATCCATCAGCGTGGCGTCCACCATGAAGGTGCTAACCCCGGCCGCCATCAAGTCCGGCACGGCGTGGGCCACGTCGGTAAGCACACTGTTATACAGATGGCTGCGGCCCATGCAGTCGGTGGCCACGGGGAAATCGAAGCCTTTGCGGTCGCGCAGGAAATGCCCGCGCGTGCGCCGGTTGCAGGTGGTGCATTGCTGGTTGCACGGGCCTTGGCTCATCAGCAGGCAGTGTTCGGTGATCATGAGTTCTTGGGTGCCAATGATGGTACAGCCCAAGGCAGCAGGCGTACCGGCGGCCAAGGCTTTTATTTGCCCCAGGTTCAGTTCGGGCGAAAGCCACACGCGCTGCACGCCCAACTTAGCCATCACGTCTAGGGTCAGCCTGTTCATCACGGGCACATGGGGTCCCACTTCGCACAGGCAGTCGTCTCGCAACGCGCGCATAAGCGAAGCGGCGCTGTCTACCAGCACCGGTTTTCCCGGCTGGACGTATTCCCAGACGTCGAAGCCTGTTTCGAATTCCCTAGTGAAAGGGATGGCGTCATGTTCTATGGCAGGCAGGGCCAACACGCATTGCTTGGGATAGCCCGCTTGGTCGGCTTGGGAAACGGTCTTTCCCTGCACGGTGGCTGTGCCGCGCTTGTAGTTCAGGGCCGAAACATACACCAGCTGCGCGCCGGCTTTGCGCGCGGCGCGGGCGCAAGCAGGGTTGGTCACGAACGCCGCCACCTGGCAGACGGGCTCTTTCTGGGCAGGGGTCCAGCTGCGGGACTTCGCCTTGGGCACCTCACGCGCGCCGAACGCTCCCACCAGGTTGTCTTCCAGGTTCGCCAGTGCACGGGCGCGCACCTGGTGAACCTGGGAAAAGCCCAAACCCACGCCTTCGTCCATGTGTACGTCTAACGAAGCCAACGAAAACGGCGTTTGGCCCATGCGGTCTATGTGGCTGCGCAGGTCTTCAACGGTAAGCGCCTTGGTGCGCGCTTCTTCCACCACCGGGCCCGTTGCCACGCCCTGCACCTGCTGGAATGCCTGTGCCCGCTGCGGGTTTATGCCGCGCAACGGCCCGGCCAGCGAAAACGAGAGCTCTAGCGGCTTGCCTTTGCGCACTTTGGCCACCCCCGCAACGGCAACGCGCGGCTCATAGGGCACCTCTTCGAAGGCCGCCTGGGCGCAGCGCACCCGGAACACGCGGTCGCCCGCATGCACACCCCGCATGGAGCGGCTGCCCGATTCGAAAGGCAGCTTCACGGCCTTGCCCTTCGCAGGCAGCACCTGGGAAACCTCATAGGTGGAACGGCCCTTCTTCGTCCAGATTTCCAGCACATCGCCCACACCGGGGGCTTCTGCGGTTTCCAGCACAAAGAAGTCTTCGGCCATCTTCGCTATACGCCCCAGAAAGACGCCGCGGTTGTTGGGGCGCTGGTAGCTCATCATGGTGTTGCCGCGTTCACCTTCAAGATAAGCCGTGGTGAAGCCGCGCGAAAACGCTTCAGACAGGCTCTGGCGCTCTTCGGCGGTGGCGCGCGCCAGGCCGTCATCACTTGCAGCCATGCGGTCTAGCACCGCGCGGTAAGCCGAAACCACCGCGAACACGTAGTCGGGGGACTTCATGCGCCCTTCAACCTTCAGCGACGTGACTCCTGCAAGGTGCAACTGTCCCAACAGGTCTATGGTGCACAGGTCCTTCGGCGAAAGCAGGTGTTCGCCCGGTGCCTTCCCTGCGGGTCCCGAACCTTCCACGTGCAGTTCGTAGGGCAAACGGCATGCCTGCGCACACGTGCCGCGGTTGGCAGAACGCCCGCCTATCATGGAAGACATCAGGCACTGCCCGGAATAGCACACGCACAGCGCGCCGTGGGCGAACACCTCCACTTCCATGTTCAGGTCGGCCGCCGCAGCGCACAGGTTGGACACTTCTTCCACCGAAAGTTCGCGCGCCAGCGTGACGCGCTTGGCACCTAGCGAAGCCGCTAATTCAACGCCCGCTTGGCTGTGAATGTTCATCTGCGTGGACATGTGCAGCTCGGCTGCGGGAAGCACCCGGTGCAGTTCGTGCGCCAAGCCCACATCCTGCACTATGAACGCATCAGCGCCCGCACGGTACGCCTGGCGAGCGCACTCAAGCGCGTCTTCCGTTTCTTCCGGCAACGCCACCGTGTTCAGCGCCACATATACCGAAACGCCCCGCACATGCGCATAACGGCACGCCTCACGCAGGGTTTCCGGCGTGAAGTTTTCGGCCCCACGACGCGCATTGAAGCGCTCAAGGCCCACATACACCGCGTCTGCCCCGCCACGCACCGCAGCATGCAGCGCCGCTATGCTGCCCGCCGGTGCCAACAATTCCATGCTTGTTTCCCTGCTCATGTGCTCCCAATTCGTCTGGTTCCACGCAGAATCCGCCTGCCGCGCGCCGCTCAACTTGTGGAGTATGAACGCAGGAACAGCGGTTTTCCGCCAATTTCACAGTATTGTAGTACCATTATTAAGCTATGAAACCGCGCAGAAAACAACGACACGCTAAAACCCATGCCATAAAGTGGGGCCTGGTGGCCCTGCTTGCCATGATTGTATTCGCTGGCTACATGGGCGCGCAAGGCGTTATGGGCCTTATCCAAGAATGGGAAAAAGACCTCCCCAGCGTTGAAAGCACCAGCACCTTCAACTACAGCGCCAAAACCCGCATTTACGCTTCGGATCGAAACACCCTGCTGGCGGAATTTTATCTGGAAGACCAAGAGCCCGTGGCGCTTTCCGAAGTGAGCACTTACGTTTCCTTGGGCACGGTGGCAACCGAAGACGTTCGCTTTTACGAACACAACGGCGTTGACTTGACCGGCATTGCGCGCGCCTTGCTGAACAACCTGATGGGCGGCGACTTGGAAGGCGCTTCCACCATCACCCAACAGCTGGTGCGCAACACCTTGCTGGCAGATGAAGCCAACGACATTTCCCTGAAGCGCAAGGTGCGTGAAGCGGCCTTGGCCATGGAAATGGAAAAAACATACACCAAAGACGAAATCCTGCAGATGTATCTGAACACCATCAATTACGGCGATGGCTGTTACGGTATTCAGGCGGCAAGCAAGCATTACTTCCAAAAGAACGCGAAGGATCTGACCATTGTGGAGGCCGCCACGTTGGTGGGCATTCCGCAGTCACCCACCTACAACAGCCCCGTTGAATACCCCGACAACTGCTTGGCGCGGCGCAACCTGGTGCTGAACCGTATGCTTTCCTACGGCGTTATCACGCAGGCTGAATACGAAGCGGCAGTGCAAGAGCCGCTGGTGCTCAACATTGCCCCCGAAAAGACCGACGACGGCATCCAGGCGTATCCGTACTTCACCAGTTACGTGCGCCAGTGCTTGGTGGACACGCTTTCGTTTGACCAGGTGTTTTCCGGCGGCCTAACGGTATACACCACCATAGACCCTTCCATACAGGCCATGGCCGAAGAAGCCGCCGCCGAAACCTATGAAGACCTTGATGAAGACGTAGAGTTGGCAATGACCTGCGTGAACCCCGAAAATGGCTACATTGTGGCCATGATAGGCGGGCGCGACTACAGCGCCAGCGAATTCAACTTGGCAACCAACGGTTCGGGCAGGCAGGCGGGTTCTTCCTTCAAGCCCTTCACCTTGGCCACCGCCATCGAAAAGGGCATCAGCCCGCAATCCACCGTGGACTGCGGTTCCAAGGATGTCATCGACGGCTGGTCGGTGGAAAACTACGACGCTTATGACTACGGCATTCGCAGCATCGAACGCGCCACCTGGGTTTCTTCTAACACCGGCTACGCCCACCTGATCACCGACGAAAACGGCGTCACGCCTGAGCAGGTTGTGGAAATGGCGGCGCGCATGGGTGTTTCGGGCGATGAATCGAACGGCTTTGGCGCCTATCCCGCCTTAACCTTAGGCGTTGCCCAGGTGAACACCACCATGATGGCCGGCGCGTATGCCACCTTCGCCGCAGACGGCGTATACCACGAGCCCACCGCCATTCTGATGGCCTTCAACCAGAATGGCGAAATTTTGATTGACAACACCAAACCCGAAGGCAAGCAGGTTATCAGCCCTGAAGTTTCTTATGCGGTAACCCAAGTGCTTGAAGGCGTGGTGAAGTACGGCACCGCCACGCAGACCATCCTTGATTCCGGCCAGGTTTCCGCCGGCAAAACCGGCACGTCGGAAAATTGGCGCGACCTGTGGTTCTGCGGCTACACACCCCAGTGGTCCTGCAGCGTGTGGACCGGCGCCGACCCCGAACGCGAACTGTACGAGGCTTCATGGTCGAAAGACATGTGGAAGCGCTTCATGACCCGCCTGCTAGACGGCACCGAAAAGGAAGAGTTCACCAGCCACAGCGCGCCCACCTACGACGCAGTGTACAACACGCTGCACCCCGCCGGCGCCACGTCGAACACGTCGAACACCTCCAGCACGGGAACCGGCTACTCCTACGACTACACCGGCGGCACCACCTACGGCACAGCCTCCGGAACAGGAACCACCGACACTTCCACTACAAACTAACGTTGCGGCGTTCGGCAGAACACCGCAACTAAAGGCTGGCGGCTTTTTCGTCGGCTTCTTTTAGAGCTTTTACGCCGGCGTCGTATTCGCTTTGGATGGTTTCTAGGGCAGCGGCATCTATGGCGGTGAAGTCTTCAGTGGTGGTTACCAGATTCACGTAGTCTTTCAGGGCCAGCTTCAGGTTTTCGCAGCCGGACTTGTAGGAATCTTGCACTTCTTTCAGCGCTTCGGGGGCTTCAAGATTTTCCAAGGCGGTAAGTGATTCCATGGCGCGGTCTACTTGCGTTTTCATGCCTATGGCATCGCCCCTGGAAACCGCATCTACGAACAGATCAAGCTTTTCGTTCAAAGTTTCCATAGTTTGGTTTACCTGGGACATGTACGCGCGGTTTTCCGCCTGGGCCTGGGCCTGTGGCGAACTGACGCCGTTGTTGGCGCAGCCTACAAAAGCAACCGCTATCACCAGGCATAACGCCGAAAACACCAGCGCAGCAACCCTATTCTTCATCGCTTCTCGCATTCTACTAGGTTAGACATTACAGGGGATGATACCGCAAAGTTACGTAGCGCGCTTTAGGCTGCGGGGTCCGTCCCGCCGCCAGAGTCACCGCCGCCGCTGGGGTCACCGCCGCCG
>JAUNIP010000071.1 GCA_030523425.1 Coriobacteriia bacterium | reverse complement strand
TGCTACGTCCCCATTTCACAAAATGCTACGTCCCCATTTCACATGTCCAGCGCAAGGGTTTCAGCAGCGGAACGGGTCGCCCGAAAGGCATCCGCCATCCCCGCCGAGTGGATTTTGGTGTGCGACTAGAATTCGCCCGCTAGTCCACCTCAGCCACGATGCCACTGATCAGGCGGCTGAAGTTGGCTTCGGCGTTGCGGGCGGCTTCCATTACTTCTTCGCCGTTGGGGCTGGCCCCTTCCACGCCCGCCGCCGGATTGGACACCAGCGAAATGCCCAGCACGCGCACGCCCATCTGACGGGCCGCTATCACTTCTTCGCACACGCTCATGGCCACGGTGTCGGCCCCCCAGGCGCGAAACGCGCGGATTTCCGCCGGGCTTTCGAAGCTGGGGCCTAACAGCCCCAAGTACACGCCTTCCTGCACACGCACGTTTTCGCGGGCGGCAACTTCTTTGGCCAAGGCGCGCAACGCGGGATCGTACGCGTCGGTCATGCTGAAGAAGCGCTCGGCCAAGCCCGCCGCTTCCGGGGACGCAACCGGGTTGCGCCCGGTGAAGTTGATGTGGTCTTTCATCAGGCAAAAGTCCCCCACACGGTAGCTTTCGTTAATGCCGCCGGCAGCGTTGGTGGTAATAAGCACCTTAACGCCCAGGCGCGCCATCAGCCACACCGGGAAGGCCACTTCAATAGAAGAATTCCCCTCGTAGGCGTGCAGGCGGCCCTGCATGGCCAACACCATGCGTTCGCCCACGCGCCCGCACACGAAGCGTCCCACATGCCCCGTGGCCGTGGACATCTTCATATGCGGCACGTCTGTGAAGGGCACATACAGCGGGTCGGCGATTTCTTCCGCGAAGGGATTCAGCCCCGACCCCAGAATGATGCCGATGGCAGGCTTGCGGCCCTGCAGCTGGGCTTCCATATATGCCTGGGCTTCATCCAAGCGCGCAACGAGCATGTTTTCCGACACGAGGTCCTCCTTGAGGTTGAAGTGGTTGACCAGCTTAGTATAGCGCCACCTGCCTTAGCGGGTGTCGAAGGATTGGGGCGGGCCGCAGGCCGCAAAAAAAGCCCCCGCAGTTGCCTGCAGGGGCCAAAAGCCAAACTTGGTAGCGCGAAAACGCTTACTTCGACTACTTGCCGAACTTCTCGATGAGAGCTTCCTTCTGCTTGGAGCCCAGGCCGCCAACGCGACGACCCTCGGGAATGCCGATTTCTTCCATGGCCTTTTCGGCAGTGATCTTGCCAACGCCGGGAAGGGCGGTCAGCACCTGGACCACCTTGGTCTTCTTGACGATTTCGTCCTTGGAATTCAGCACGCTGGACAGCTTCTTCTTGCCAGCCTTCAGGTCGGCCTTCAGAGCGGCGCGCTTTGCACGAGCCTTCTTTGCCTTCTCCAGGGCGGCGGCTTGCTGCTCGGGAGTCATCTTAGGTAGTGCCATGTCGTTCCTCCTTGGGATATCGATGGTTTCAACACAGTCACGTATGATAGCGCATTACTGCGCATTGTGATGCATTATTCTTCGCAATGAAGCATTTAGGGGACCCAAAACATGCCAGAATGGTGCCATTGGCACCGTTGAGCGGCCATAAAAGGCATTTTGCCGACCGCGGCGCTACCTTTCCAAGTAGGCACGCAGGCCGTCCAGACGTGCCATGGTGTCGTCGTAGCCCAGGTGGTACAGTTCGCCTAGCTTCTCCATGTCGCCTTCAAGGCGGCCCACATCCACTGGCCGGGAAGGCGCCAAGCAGAACACGCGGCCTTGCGCCACCAGCTTGTCCAGCTGATCGCACTGTTCGTTGTAGCGCTGGTTGCTTCCCGCCAAGGCCGCCGCGAATTCCGGATGGCTTTTCCCGTACGCCATGCGAGCCCCCGCACGCGAGGAAAGCGTGTTCTTCTTGCGGTAGTCGGCATGCTGCGTGCGCACCACCACAATGTTGCGATAACCCTGGTCAACGGCCCACTGGAAGGGAATTTTGTCGCAGCAGCCGCCGTCAAGGTACCTGCCCGTGGCAAGCTGCACCGGCTCGGAAACAAACGGCAGCGACGCCGAGGCGCACACCGCGGCAATAATGTCGTCGCACGATTCGTGGTCGTGGTCGCCCTTTTCCAGGTATTCCGCCTGGCCCGTATCCACGTTCGAGACCACCACGGTCAGGCGGCGATTGTCGTCGTAGAAGCGGCGGCACGATTCGGTGGTGGGCAGGGCCAAGTCGTCAAACAGGAAGTCCCAGCCCATGATGCCGTGGTTGCTGATGAGCGCGCGACCGCCCACGTAGCGGTCGTCGTGGCGGTACTTCAAGTTGATGCGCGCGCTGCCTAACTGGGCGCCTGCGTAGCACATGCCATACAGCGCGCCGGCGGAAACCCCCACGGTCGCCTGCAAGTTGATGTCGTTTTCCATCAGGGCATCTATGACGCCGCCAGTATAGAGCCCCCGGAAGCCGCCGCCTTCCAGCACCAGGCATCCCAGCGTGAAATTGCGCGACGCAAAGCCGTGCGGCAGCTGGTCGATGCCCGAATACACCCGGGCGGCTTCGCGTTCTTCCTTTTTGCGGGACATCTCCCCCGCCACCTTTTTCGGCAGTTCGGCTGGTTCCATAATGCGCTCCATTTCGTGTTGGTGTTTGGCGCCAGTATAGCGCTGTTGGAGGCTTCCTTGGGTGCTGGCTAGCTGCGCAGGGGCCTGTGAATCGGGACAAACCGCACGTCAACCACGCGGCCTTCTTCCACGCGCATGCGCACCACCGACCGCACGCTGTCGCCCCGCGGGCGCGTGGCCGACCCGGGGTTGATCCAGCGCACGCCTGCGATGACTTCGTCGCGCGGGATGTGCGTGTGGCCGTGCACGACAACTTGCACGTCTTCGGGTACATGGCCCACATCGGCGGGCCGATGCACCATCTTGAAGCGCACGCCGCCAAGCACAGGGCAAGCCACCGCGGGCACATTTCGCGCCGCAAAGTCGCCGTAGTAGTCGCAGTTGCCCAGCACCGCCGTGGTGGGCGCTATGTTTTCCAGGTGGTCTAGCACGCTGGGGCGTTCGCTGTCGCCCGCGCACAGAATGTGATCGCAGCCCTGAAGCGCCTGTTCGGCCGCATCCGACAGATGGCCGTGAATGTCCGAAATGATGCCGATTTCCATGGGGGGTCCTTTCGTTGTTGCTCAGGGACAGGATACTCCTTCCCCGCCGGCAGCGCACGGTCGCTGGGCGCTAGACGGTTTGGGGGAACGGCCAGGGGGGAAGCGAGCAAGAACATTAGCACCTTGCGGATAAGCATCCAACATATGCATAAGACCACAGCGCAGGTAAACGGGCCAATAGGCCCATCAATCAACTGCTTGGCAAACCGAAAACCTTTTTCTGCGCGTTGCTAAGCTTTTTGAAGCAGTTTCCCGTTTTCGTGGGCCAAATTTACATTTTTCCGCGTTGGTTTAGGGCTGTTGGAGGGTTAACGGGACCACCTTGGTCCGGACGGCTTTCCAACTGCTTTAGAGCCATGTTCCTGACCAGGCGTTTTCGATTTTCAAGCTGTTAAGGGTTCTGCAAGTCGCCGGGGCTCCGGACAAATCTACGCTGAAAAATGTAAATTTGGCCCACGAATCTCGAAAACTGATTCAAAAATGCTCTGGGATACCCTCTCCCACCGCCATCCAGCCCCTACGCGCCAAACGTCATGCGGTACGTCAGCTCTACGTGCTGTCCAGGCTGCACGCTGATGACGCCTGGCTTTTCAGCCAGCTCGCGCGACATGAAGTGGCCGTCGGGCAGGGCCGACCACGGCTCCACGCACAAATAGCGCGGGTTGTCCACGGGATAGGCAGTCCAAATGCCCAAGTAGGGGAAGTCGGGAAAGTCCACGGTAAGCGTGTGGGGGTTGGCATTGCAGGCAAGGGTGACCGTGCTGCCGGGAACGTTTTCCACCACCACGGTGTCAAGCCCCAGCTGCTGGGGGAACTGCTGCAGGCGGCCGCCATCTAAGGGAAGGTCCTGCTTGGGCAAAGTGAGTATGCCCTGGTCATCCATGCCGAATGCTTGCAGGCGGGCGTCGGGCGCAAACTGCAGGTACCAGTCCGCCGACGTGTCGCTGGGCCCTAGGCAAATGGCGTAGGCTTCGTGCCCACCTAGCTCAAAGGGCATGGCGGCGCTTCCGGTCGCGCCGGTGTTGGAAACAATGTGTCGCTTTTGGATGCTGTTGCCCTGCAAGGAGTACTCCACTGTCAGCTGGAACGAAAACGGAAACACCTGCTTGGTGGATGCGTCATCTTGCGTAGTGAAGCGCACGCAGCTGGGGGAAACTTGCTGCGCCGTGAACGCGCGCTGGCGGCAAAACCCATGGCGCGGCGCATCGACGGGCTGGCCCTCTAGCAGATACCGCCCATCGCGCAGGCGTCCTATCAGGGGAAACAGCAGGGGCGCATGCTTGTCCCACACGGCGGGGTCAGCGCACCATAGCCGTTCCAGCCCGTCGCACACAATGCTTTGCGGCTCGGCGCCGCAGCTGCTGATGCGCACCTGCAGGCGGTCGTTGGCGATGGTGTACTCAGCGAATTCATGCATGGATGGCTCCTGACACAAGCGACAATTACTACATATGGCATTGTAGCGCGTGCTGCACAGCGCCGAAAAGCAAAAGAAACCCGCAGGTAGCGGGGGGCTTCTGCAAAAATTGCTGACATTCCTAATTAGTTCGTAACGTAATTAGTATACGGTTCGTAATAAATATTTCTTACTTTTGCTTTTGTATATACCTAATTTTATGTAAAATTAGAAGACAAACACAAAACCCCAAGGAGCAATCATGCATGAACTGCCATCCGCAGGTGATCATTCCGCCATGCCGCGCGAATGCCCCGACGCCTTGAATTCGGCCACCGAAACCGCCAAGGCAAACTGCGAATATCCTTCGACAGAAAGTCCCGCCCAGGTGCTGCAGCGCTACTTCGGGTACAGCACGTTCCGCGCACACCAGGAAGACATCGTGCGTGCTGTGCTGACCGGGCGGGATGTGCTTGCCGTCATGCCTACCGGGGCGGGCAAGTCGGTGTGCTACCAAGTGCCGGCCATGCTTCTGCCGGGGCTTACCGTAGTGGTGTCGCCGCTCATTTCGCTCATGAAAGACCAGGTGAGCGCGCTGCGCCAAAACGGCATCCCGGCAGCGTTTTTGAACTCCACCCTATCGGCCGCTGCGCGCACCCAGGTGCTGCGCGAAGCGCGCGACGGCGCCTGCAAGCTGCTGTATGTTGCGCCCGAACGCCTGGACGACCCCGCATTTCGCAATTTGGCGCAAAGCACGCCCATCAGCCTGGTCGCCGTGGACGAAGCACACTGTGTGTCGCAATGGGGACAGGACTTCCGCCCGTCATACACGCGCATCTGCGGCTTCGTGGACAGCCTGCCGCAACGCCCGCCCGTATGCGCCTTCACCGCCACAGCCACTGCGCGTGTGCGGGACGACATTCGCGAAATCTTGCGGCTGAACAGCCCTTTTACGGTGGTCTCCAGCTTCGACCGCCCCAATCTGCGCTTCGAAACGCAGCGCCCGCGCAGCAAAGACGCCGCCTTGCTGAGCATCTGCCAGCAGCACGCATCCGACTGCGGCATCGTGTATTGCTCCACCACCAAAACCGTAGAAAAGACGTGCGAGCTGCTGCAGGCCAACGGCGTGAACGCCACGCGCTACCACGCGAAGCTGTCCGACGCCGAGCGCCGCAAGAACCAAGACGACTTCATCTTCGACCGCTCGCTGGTGATGGTTGCCACCACCGCCTTCGGCATGGGCATCGACAAAAGCAACGTCAGCTTCGTGGTGCACTACAACATGCCTATGGACCTGGAAAGCTACTACCAGGAAGCCGGGCGCGCCGGCCGCGACGGGTCGCCTGCCACCTGCACGCTGCTTTATTCCCCCAAGGACGTAAGCACCTGCCAGTTCCTGCTGGAAAAAACCATCCTGGAAAACCCGGACCTGGACGTGTCTTTGCGCGTACAGCTGTTAGAACGCGGCCAGGAGCGCATCAAGCAGATGACGTTTTACGCCACCACCACCGACTGCCTGCGCGGTTTCATCCTGCGCTACTTCGGCGAACGCCCGCCTGCGCTGTGCGAAAACTGCTCCAACTGCTCCACGCAGTTCGAAGAGCAAGACGTGAGCACCGAAGCGCTGAAGATTGTGTCGTGCGTGTACCGCTTGCGCGAACGCGAACGCACGGTGGGGCGCACCACCATCGCGGACATCCTGGTGGGGTCGGGCAGCCAAAAGATGCTAGACGCGGGCTATGACAGCCTGAGCACCTTCGGCATCATGAGGGGCGTTTCCAAGAAGCGCATCCTGTTCGTGCTAGATAGGCTGATAGAGGCGGACCTGCTTTCTGCGCAAGGCGGCCAATACCCCATGGTGGCGGCAAATGCCAACAGCGCGCGGTTTTTGAAGGAGCGCACGTCGTTCGTCATCAAGGTGCCCAAGGAGCCCGCGGTTAAGGCGCGCACGGCGAAGCCTGCGGGCGTGGGCAAGGGTGCGGGCGCTGCCACCCCCGTCCCGGCCGCCAGCCAACACGGCGACGAAGCTCTGTTCGAGCAACTGCGCACCCTGCGCGCCAGCCTTGCCCAGCAGCAGGAAGTACCCGCCTACGTGGTGTTTCACAACACCACCCTGCAAGACATGGCCCTTCGCAAGCCCCGTACTCGCGAACAGCTGCTGGAATGCAGCGGCGTAGGCGAAGTGAAGGCCAACCGCTACGGCGAAGCGTTCTTGGAATGCATAGCCGCCTGGGCGGAAGACCACCAGTAGAAGCGCCTCATTACAGTTTAAATCGTAGTTAATCCGGCGATGAGGCGGCACCGCCCAGGGAGT
>JAUNIP010000013.1 GCA_030523425.1 Coriobacteriia bacterium | reverse complement strand
TTCATGCGGACTCCTAACCGGACCTATTCGGTCCAACTTTTCGTCCGCACTCCCAGCTCCTCGACCTCTGACACACGACCTCTGACCATACGGGCGAAGGGGTCTGTATGGAAAGCCCGCCGCGCTGTCCGGCGAGTTGCGTTTCCGGCGCGGGGTGCTCCTGCTTTTCGCTCAGGAACGAAACATGCGGCTTTAGAAGCGAGGGCAGTATTTGTCGCAGCAGCCGCCGGAAACGCTGTCTAGCTCTTTGTCGGACAGTTGGGCGCTGCCGGCCTTGGCCAAAAGGTCGGCAGCGTCTTCCTTTGTGGCGCCTATGCCTGCGGCATTGATTATCTGGCAGGCGGCATCGGCCATCTGGTCTGCGGGCATGCCCTCCTTCGCGGCTTCGCGTTGGGCTTCCAGCAGCTGCGCCAAAAGCTCCTTGTTGCTCATGACTGCTTCACAAATGGATTCGCCCATGTCAAAACGCTTCTTTCAGTGTTCGACAGAGTGTGTCGGGGGTCATCCGCTTATGATAATGCTATTTGCAGGTTTGCCGTATCACGAAACACAATCCGCTCATGGCAGGGACGCGGTGCGTCTTTTCGTAGTATCATTTCGCGTGATGTATTCAACCCACAGGTAGGGGAGTTCTTGTATGGATGCCATTTACGCTCGCACCAGCGTTCGCCAGTTCACCGACCAGGATTTGACAGAAGCCGAAATAGAGAAGCTTCTGCGGGCTGCCATGGCCGCGCCTTCTGCAGGCAATCAGCAGCCTTGGGAATTCTACGTGGTGCGGGATGCCGATGCGCGTCAGCAGCTTTCGCAGGCCAGCCCCTACGCTAAACCTGCGGGGGCCGCTCCGGTGGTGGTTGTGGTGTGTCAGCGCACGGAAGGCCTGCGCTTCCGGGAATGCGCGCCGCAGGACCTTTCCGCCGCCGTTGAAAACCTGCTGCTGGAGGCTGCCCACATGGGCTTGGGCGCGGTTTGGATGGGCGTGGCCCCAGAACAAGACCGCATGGACAATGTTGCCGCTGCGGTAAAAATGCCGTCTGGCTTGGAGGCCTTCGCCTTGGTGGCCGTAGGCCATCCTGCCGCAAAGCCCCAGCCCAAATGCGCAGGCTACTACGACGAAAGCCGCATCCACCAGCTTTAAGCCAAGCACGTGCCGCATGGGTAGAGGACTGTTCTCCTGGCACGAGCGCTGTCGCGGGGCGCAGCTTTCAGGGGGGTTGGCGGCGGCGATGCCCTGTGCGCTGACTCTTTTTTGAACGAGTTTTCGGATTTTGTGGACAAAATCCGAAACTTGCGTCACGCGGCGCGTAAACCCGGTCGCCCCGCCTGAGCTGCCCGCCGCGCGCGTCTGGCTTAGCCTAACACCAGCGTTCCGAAGTAGGTGGGCTGGTGGAAGTCGGGCTTTTCGGTGGGCACGTCGTTCCAGGTTTGGTAGTGGGACTGGCCGGTGGCGGGGTCTTTGCCGGTCTTGTAGAAGTTGGCGTATAGGATGGCCCCTGCGCTCAGGCTTGCAAAGTCGAAGTTCGGCCACAGGCGGGCCAAGCCTTCCTGTGGCAGGTAGATGGTCACCCACCACCGGTCGGCTTCCCGCTGCGCTTCTACCGTGAAGGCGGTGCCCTGGGCGTGGGACAGCTCCTGCCGCTGCTGCCGGGAAGGGCCGAATTGCTGCAGGCTAACCCCAAGCGCGTTGGTCTCCACGTTCAGATAGTCCTTCCTGTCCAGGCTGATGAACAGCTCTAAGGCGGAATCGTGGTACACGGGGTCGCCGTCTTGCAGGCACTCCGTCCAGGGGTTGGCCTGTTCGCACTCCAAGCGCGCTACGAAGCCGTAGCCTTCCACGAAGACCACCTTGGCCCATGATGGGTAGGTGACCGGGGAATTCCACCGGTTCACATCTATGTGTGCGGCGGGCACGGCGTCCCATGCGATGGCATCCAGGCTGGCGCAGCGCGTCACCTGGTACGTTTTGGCGGAAGCCGGGGCGGCCGGGGTGGTGCCGTTGCTGGGTGCGTTTTCCGGCGCGGCCGCGGGCGTCCCTTGGCCAGCGCAGCCTGCCAGCGAAAGGCCGCACATCAGCACCAACGCAGCCAAAACGTTGCCGACCGTATGTTTCATGGCAGTTCCTTCCCGAACCCAGGATTGCTTCCGGTCTGCCTATTGTAGACCGCCCGCGCAGCAAAAAAAATGACAAGAGACCCGCCCCTGCCCTTACCCCGCGTCATCTTTTGCCGCCCAGGCGAAGGGGCCAAATCAGATGGCGGGCTGTTTCCTGCCGCCTTCTGCAGACAGCAAATTGCCTTTTGGTGTCGTTAGCGCCTGCTTGTGCTAGGATGAACGCTGGTATTTGCAGCAGCGGGAAAGAAGTCCTATGTTTGTTTCCATCTCAGTAGTGCTTGAGGCTATTGTCGCGAATCCGGTTTTGCTGCTTATCATTGTGCTGTGCTTGGGCGCCACGGTCGTAAACGGCGCCACTGATGCTCCCAACGCCATTGCCACCGTGGTGGGCACGAAGGCCATGAGGCCCGGTCCCGCCATTGCCATGGCTGCTATTTGCAACTTCATTGGCCTGGTGCTTATTACTTCCATCAGCACGGCGGTGGCCAGCACCATCTTCGGCATGGTGGACTTCGGCGGTGACACTCACGCGGCATTGGTGGCCTTGGCTGCGGCCATGGTGGCCATCATCGTGTGGGGTGTGGCCGCGTGGGCCATAGGCATCCCCACCAGCCAAAGCCATTCCTTGATTGCCGGCATCACCGGTGCGGCTATTGCTCTGCAGAGCGGCTTGGACGGCGTCAACGGCGCCGAATGGATAAAGGTGGTGTATGGCTTGGTCGTTTCCACCTGCTTGGGCTTCGGCACGGGGTGGCTGTTCACCCGGATTATCCGCAAGGCGTGCGCGGGTCTGGATCGCTTGCGCGCCAACCAGTTCTTCAAATGGGCCCAAATTGTTTCCGGCGCCGGCGTGGCCATTTTGCATGGTGCCCAAGACGGGCAGAAGTTCCTTTCTTTGTGCATGTTGGCGGTTATGCTGGGCGTCTACGGTACGCCGAATCTGGATTCCGGCTTCCCCTTATGGATGGTGGTGCTGGTAAGTCTGACCATGAGCTTGGGCACCGCCGTGGGCGGCCGCAAGATTATAAAATCGGTGGGCATGAACATGGTGAAGATGAGCCAATACCAAGGCTTTGCGGTCTGCCTGAGCTCGTGCTTCTGCATTGGGCTTGCCACCTTCACGGGCATTCCGGTGTCCACAACCCACACGAATACCACGGCCATCATGGGCGTGGGTGCTGAAAAACGGCTGCGGGCAGTTAAGTGGAACTTGGCAGGCAACATGGTGCTCACCTGGGTACTCACCTTCCCGGGTTGCGGCATTTTGGCCTTCGCTTTCACCCATTTGTTCCTGTTGTTCATGTAAAAAGGGCTAAGGCAAGCGTTCGGGCGGTGAATGTTTGATACTCGCTGCCCCTCGCGCACATGCGTGCAAAACCTGCATACGCACATTGCAGACGAAGCCCGACACACAAAACCACGCTGGCACGTCAAGAGAAGGGGGTGCGGACATTTCTTTGGACCGGCTATGCGGCCAGCCCCTTGCTCCTTCGGTATGCCATCGGGCTCATCCAGCCCAGTGACTTCTTGGCCCTGGACTCATTGTAGTTCCGGATCCACTCGTCCAGCCGCCCCATGAACTCTTCGGCGCGCACCCCGCTCCAATCGCGGTAGTAGAAGAACTCGTTCTTGAGCGTCCCGAAGAAGGGGGATGCGGACTCCTAACCGGACCTACGCGGTCCAGCTTTTCGTCCGCATCTCCTCTTTTCACGTTTACGCCAGGTAATCCAGCACTGTTTCGGTGCTTACTACGCGGGTGTCGTAGCACTTGGTGAAGTATTCCAGGCCGGCTTCTTGGGTGCCTACCAAAAACGTTGCGGTGGCGTCCGCCGGCACCACGGTCTTGAAGCCGGCGTAGTAGGCGCCTGCCAAGGTTTGCAGCACGCAGATGTTGGTGTCGCATCCTATGGCTATCAGGGTGTCGGTACCCAATTCCCGCAGGGTCAGCTCCAGGTCGGTCTGGTAAAAGCCGTTGTAGCGGCGCTTGGGGATTACGTAGTCTTGATCGCACACATCGAAGGCGGCCAACGGCTGGGCGGCGTCGGTGCCGGCTATGCCGTGTTCGCCCCACAGCTCCAATTCTTTGTCCAGTCCCGGAATGTGGGCATCGCAGGCGAACACCACGGGCATGCCCTTCGCCCGGGCTGCTTTCACAACGGCCACGCAATTGGCGGCCATGTCTTCCAAGCCAGGCGTGGGCCCGCCTTTTCCGCCTAGCACGTCAATCACCAGCACGGCGGTGGTGGACAGGTTGATTTCGTCGCTTTGCTGCCAAGGGGTTTTCTGGGCTTCGGGCAAATAAGACATGGCAAGGCCTCCGTTCGTTTGTGGGCTGCCAGCCAATTATAGCGCCGAAACGCGCCCAGCGGCGGCACCACACTCACTGTTTGTTGAAGCGGTAGCCGGTGCGCCAAATGGTTTCTATTATCCGGGGATTTTTGCTGTCCTCTTCGGTGGTAAGCAGCAACTACGACATGGTGGCGAAGGCCTTCGAGATGGGCTGGGCAGGTGCTACGTTTCCTGTTCCGATGGCGGTCATCAGGCCATCCAGATGGTGGACGGAAAGCCGCGTATGGTGGCTGGAAAATGCGTGGGATGCCAACTGTGCATACTGGTTTGCCCAGTTGGCGCCATTTGCGCGGGTAAGCGGGTGGAAAAGAAATAACCGTCCCCTTTGCGGTGCCTTGATGCGGCATCCACCTTGCGGGAATCTTACAAAAAACGTGAATTGCTTTCGCCTTGTGGGGCGCGGGTCGTGTTACACTATGAAAGCTTGCGCAAAGGAAGGCGCAGGCGTTGGAATTATAGGCCCCCGAGACGTGTTTGATGCTGGCCTTGCGCTGGCAACCATGTGAGTGTAAGCAATCAATCATGACGAAGGGTCCCCGAATTTTGAAAGGGGTCCATTTTGACCGACATCAAGAACACTTCCGTCATCGACTTTTCTGGCATCGACGATGACCAGATGAACCAAATGATCGATGGCACGCTGACCGAATTCGACGAAGGCGATCTGGTCGGCGGCACCGTAGTAAAGATCGAGCATGACGAAGTGCTGGTCGACATCGGGTTCAAGAGTGAAGGCGTTGTGCCTGTGCGCGAATTGACCATTCGCAAGGATGCCGATCCCACCGAGATTGTAAGCCTGGGCGAAGAAATTGAGGCCTTGGTCCTTCAGAAGGAAGACAAGGACGGCCGCCTGATCCTTTCCAAGAAGCGTGCTGAATACGAGCGCGCCTGGATCAGCGTGGAAGAGAAGTTCAAGGCCGGCGAAGCCGTCACGGGCGAGGTCATCGAAGTTGTGAAGGGTGGCCTTATTCTGGACATCGGCCTGCGCGGCTTTCTGCCCGCTTCCTTGGTTGACCTTCGCCGCGTGAAGGAATTGGACATGTTCTTGGGCACCCAGGTGGAAGCCCGCGTCATCGAAATGGACCGCAACCGCAACAACGTGGTGCTTTCCCGTCGCGTGCTGCTGGAAGAAGGCCGTCGCAACGAACGCGCCGAGATTCTGTCCAAGCTTACCAAGGGCATGCGCCTGAAGGGCAACGTTTCTAGCATCGTGGACTTCGGTGCCTTCGTTGACCTGGGCGGCATCGACGGCCTGGTGCACATTTCCGAGCTTTCCTGGAACCATGTGAACCATCCTTCCGAGGTTGTGAAGGTGGGCGACGAGGTTGAGGTTGAGGTTCTGGATGTGGACTTGCAGCGCGAGCGCATTTCCCTGGGCCTGAAGCAGACCACCGAAGATCCGTGGGTGAAGCTGGTCGAGTCCTACCCGGTTGGCTCTATCGTGGACGGCAAGATCACCAAGGTGGTGCCCTTCGGCGCCTTCGTGGCCCTAAGCGATTCCATCGAAGGCCTGGTGCACATTTCCGAAATGGCTCTGAAGCACATCGATACGCCTGCTCAGGTGGTCAAGGTGGGTCAGGACGTGAAGGTGAAGATCATGGACGTGAACTCTGAGCGTCGTCGCATCAGCCTGTCCATGAAGGCCGCCGCCATCGACCTGGGCATCGAAATCGAAGTGGACGAGACCAACCAGGCCGAAGAAAAGCCGGCCCGTCGCAAGAGCGACCGTGCCAAGGCTGAGGAAGCGCCGGCTGAGGAAGCTCCTGCTGCCGAAGAGGCTGCCGAATAAGCATTCGCATTCCGGAAGGCGCCCCCGCGGGGGCGCCTTTTTTGTTAGTATGCGGTTGCGAAGAAAGGGGGCGCGGTGGCTCATCTATCCAACTTAGACGGCGTGGAAATGGCGGGCAAGCTGCCTGAAGTGCGCCTGGCAAACACCCCTTTCAAGGTGGTTTCGCCCTACGAACCGGCAGGGGACCAGCCCCAAGCCATACAAGCGCTGGCCGAAGGCGTGCGCGAAGGCCTGCGCTACCAAAACCTGTTGGGCGTTACCGGCAGCGGCAAAACGTTCACCATGGCCAAAGTCATCGAAGCCGTGCAAAAGCCCACGCTGATCATGGCGCCCAACAAAACGCTGGCGGCTCAGTTGGCCGCCGAGCTGCGCGAATTCTTCCCCAACAACGCGGTGGTGTACTTTGTAAGCTACTACGACTACTATCAGCCTGAAGCGTATGTGCCTTCCAGCGATACGTTTATCGAAAAGGACGCCTCCATCAACGAAGAGGTGGAAAAGCTGCGTCACGCGGCCACCAGCGCGCTGCTTTCGCGCCGCGACGTGGTGGTGGTTGCCAGCGTTTCGTGCATTTACGGCATAGGTAGCCCAGCGGACTACGCGGGCTTGGCGGTGTTTGTGGACAAGCAGAAGGAAGCCGACCGCGACGACGTGATCCGCCAGCTGATAGACATCCAGTACGACCGCAACGACTACGAGCTGGCCCG
Organism: Coriobacteriia bacterium; assembly: GCA_030523425.1. Lineage (GTDB taxonomy): Bacteria > Actinomycetota > Coriobacteriia > Coriobacteriales > Eggerthellaceae > JAUNIP01. The sequence goes on along the minus strand of JAUNIP010000013.1, from coordinate 31,397 downwards.
CGGCACCTTCCGCGTGCGCGGCGACAGCTTAGACGTGTTCCCCCCGTATGCCGACAACCCCGTGCGCATAGACTTCTGGGGCGACGAAATTGAGGCCATCACCGAGCTTGACCACGTGACCGGCGAAGTGCTGAACAGCTACGAAGCCCTGCCGCTGTGGCCCGCTTCGCATTACGTGACGGCGAAGCCCAAGCTTGACCACGCCTTGGTGACCATCCAAGACGAGCTGCGCGACCGCTTGCAGCAGTTCAACGCCGAAGGCAAGCTGCTGGAAGCCCAGCGCTTGGAAATGCGCACGCAATACGACCTGGAAATGCTGGAAACCATGGGCTTTTGCAGCGGCATCGAAAACTATTCGCGCCATTTGGACGGTCGCGAACCTGGGCAGCCGCCGTATACGCTGATCGATTACTTCCCGAAAGACTTCCTGTGCATCATCGACGAAAGCCACGTGACGGTGCCGCAGATCCGCGGCATGCATGAAGGCGACCGCTCCCGCAAGGTGACGCTGGCCGAACACGGCTTTCGCCTGCCCAGCTGCCTGGATAACCGCCCGCTGCGCTTCGACGAATACGAGCAGCGCGTGCCCCAGTTCATCTACGTTTCCGCCACGCCGGGCGACTACGAAGAGCGCGTGACCCAAAAGCAGGTGGAGCAAATCATCCGCCCCACCGGCCTGTTAGACCCGGAAGTGATAGTGCGACCCATTGCCAGCCAAATTGACGACATCATAGACGAAGTGAAGCTGCGCGCCGCCAAAGACGAGCGTGTGCTGGTGACCACGCTGACGAAGAAAATGGCCGAAGACCTGACCGACCACCTTCTTGACCAGGGCATTCGAGCGCGCTACATGCATTCGGACATAGCCACCCTTGAACGCGTGGAAATTCTGACGGCCCTTCGCAAGGGCGAATTCGACTGCCTGGTGGGCATCAACTTGCTGCGTGAAGGCCTTGACCTGCCGGAAGTCAGCCTGGTGGCCATACTGGACGCGGACAAGGAAGGCTTCCTGCGCAACCACCGCAGCCTGATTCAGACCATCGGGCGTGCCGCCCGCAACGTCAGCGGGCAGGTGATCATGTACGCCGACAAGATTACCGATTCCATGGCACGCGCCCTTGACGAAACGGCCCGCCGCCGCCAGATTCAGATGGCCTACAACGAAGAGCACGGCATCCAGCCCAAGACCATCCGCAAGGCCATCAACGACATCATGGGTTACGTGACCGAAGAGGCCGGCAACGTTTCCGCAGTAGACATCAACAAGGAATTAGCCGCGCTCAGCCGCGAAGAGGTGCTGCGCATAGTGTCCAGCATGGAAGACGAAATGGCCGCCGCTTCGGCCAATATGGACTTCGAAGAGGCTGCCCGCCTGCGCGACCAGGTGGTGAAGCTGCGCGCCCAAATTGAAGGCGCCGCCGAAGCCGACGTGCTGAAGGACCTGAAAAAGCAAGCCCGCAAAGGCAGCGCCTACGGAACCCGCAACCCCGCCGCCTCCGTTTCTCCCCGCCGGCTGTCGCGCGGCCAAGCCCCCGGCGGCGGGGGGGCGGCGACCCGCTCGGGCCCGCCGCCCCCCGGCCGCTGCACCACTTTTCGCTTGAGGAGACGGTTTTGTTTTCGCTGCACATTCCCTGCCTTGTTGTTGCATTTTGTGTGTATCATATAAGTATCTGGGTGTGAACCCGCCAAGCGCGTTTCAGGGGAGGTCCTGGTGAGTATCAAAACACTGTTCATCATTGGCGGCATGGGTGCCGGCAAATCCACAGCAACGAAGGCCCTTGTTTCCCAAGGACTTCCCGTGATTGACCTGGACAAAGTGGGTCACGACGTGCTGAAATGGGATTCCGTGAAGTGGGAATTGGCAGACGTGTTCGGCGAAGATATTTTGGACGAACATTCCGAAGTGGTGCGCAGCCGCGTGGCTGACAAGGCCTTTGTCAGCCCGGCCGAAACCCGCAAGTTGAATCGCATTACCATGCCGCGTATCGAAGAGGCTTACACCGACATGCTGAAAGGCCTTGAAAAGGAAGGCCACAAGGCGTGCGTGGTGGAATATTCGGTGTTCAAGCGCCGCAGCGCTTCCATCGCCGACACGGCTGACGTGGTCATCGCGGTGTTAGCGCCCATGGAGATGCGCATTGAACGCGCGGTAGCAGGCGGTTGGGACGAAACCGACGTACGCCGCCGCATTGCCCAGCAGATTACCGACGCCCAGCGCATAGACCAAGCTGATGTGGTGTTCAACAACGACGGTACCAAAGAAGAGCTGTTCAACAAAGTGCTTTTGTGGTGGGAAGACTACAAGGCGGCCGAAGGGCTGTAGTTTCGCTGTTTTGCTCGCACTGACGCAGGGCGGACGCGTTGCCGCTATAGGTTGTCGGTGTCCAAGCAGATGGTGAAGGGGCCGTCGTTTACCAGGCTTACGTCCATCATGGCGCCGAAGCGGCCCGTTTCCACACAGCGGGCGTCTTGGCCAGCTCGGGCCACAAACTGTTCGTACAGCGCTTCGGCTTGCGCCGGCGCGCCGGCTTGCGCGAAGCTGGGGCGGTTGCCCTTCTTGCAATTCGCATACAGCGTGAACTGGCTGACTATCAGCACCGCACCGCCCACATCGGCCAGCGAAAGGTTGGTCTTGCCAGCCTCATCTTCGAAGATGCGCATCTTCCAAATCTTGGACCACAGGCGCTCTATCTGGGCGGGGCCGTCTTCTTGTCCCACGCCTAGCAGCACCACATAGCCGCGCTCTATGCTGCCTACCACTTCGTCTTGGATGCTTACCTGCGCTTCGCGCACGCGTTGGACAACTGCTCGCATTGTGACCGCCTTTCGTTTGCGCTATACGCTACCATGAAAGCAACGCGCGCGTAAGGAAGGAATGCGGTGCTACAGCTTGCGAATGTGAAATTGCCCTTAGACGCGGGGCTTTTGGAAGGCCAGGCGCTGCTGCGTGACGCCGCGGCGAAGGCGTGCGGCGTGGGTAAGCGGCAGGTTGCGCAGGTGCAGCTGCTGCGCAGAGCCGTGGATGCGCGCAAGAAGGCCAATGTGCATTTCGTGGCCACCTTAGGCGTGCAGCTGGCAAACCAGATCGACGAAGCGCGCGTGCTGCGCAAAGGCGCGGCCACGCCCGGCGTGCAGGTGAAGGCGCACGTGCCCTACCAGCCGCTGGAGATTCCCGACTGTTCGCAGGCCGCGGCAAGCGTTCGCCCGGTGGTGGTGGGCGCGGGGCCGGCGGGGCTGTTCGCGGCGCTGTACCTGGCACGGGCGGGGCTGCGGCCGGTGGTGCTGGAACGGGGCGGCAACGTGGAACAGCGCACAGCCGCGGTGGAAGCCTTCTTTGCGGGCGGCGCGCTTGACCCCACCACCAACGTGCAGTTTGGCGAAGGCGGGGCAGGCACGTTCAGCGACGGCAAGCTGACCACCAACATCAAGAACCCCAACGCCCAACATGTGCTGCACTGGCTGGTGGAAGCAGGAGCCCCGGAAGATATTCTGTGGCAGGCCATGCCCCATATAGGCACCGACCTGCTGCGCGGCGTGGTGAAAACCCTGCGCACGCGCATTGAAGAAGCGGGCGGCACCGTGCGTTTCCACGCCCAGCTTACCGGCCTGCGCTTCGAAGACGGCGCGCTGTGCGCCGCGGAAGTGAACGGCGCCGAAGAACTGCCCGCCACGCATCTGGTGTTAGCGGCGGGCCATTCCGCGCGCGACACGTTCCGCCTGCTGCAGGAAACGGGCCTGCTTATGCAGCGCAAGCCCTTCAGCATGGGCGTGCGCATCGAACATCGCCAGCGGGATATCAACCGGGCACAGTACGGCGAAGCGGCTGATCACCCTGCGTTAGGCGCTGCCTACTACAAAATGGCGGTGCGCACCAAGGCGGGCAGGGGAGTGTACACCTTCTGCATGTGCCCGGGCGGTGTGGTGGTGCCCGCGGCCAGCGAAGAAGGCGGCATGTGCGTGAACGGCATGAGCTACCATGCGCGTGCGGGCGAAAACGCCAACGCTGCGGTGCTGGTGGGGCTTGACCCCGAAGATTTCCCCGGCGAAGACGTGCTGGCCGGCATGGAGCTGCAGCGCGCCGTGGAGCGCGAAGCCTACCAGATGGCCCTGCGCCAGGGCGCCCCCGCTTATGCCGCGCCCGCCCAAACCGTGGGGGACTTCCTGGCCCACGAAGGCGGCAACCCCTCCACCACGGTAACCCCCACCTATTCCCGCGGCGTGACCTGGGCCAACTTGCACGACTGCCTGCCGCCGCTCATCGCGCAAAGCCTGGAAGAAGCCCTGCCGCTGTTCGACCGCAAGCTGCATGGCTTCGCCCACCCGCAAGCGGTGCTGACCGGCGTGGAGGCCCGCAGCTCAAGCCCCGTGCGCGTGGTGCGCGATGCCAGCCTGCAAGCCTTCTTCGCGGCAGACGCAAACGCCCAAGGCGTCAACTGCGCCACCGTTTCCACCGGCGTGTATCCCTGCGGCGAAGGCGCCGGATACGCGGGCGGCATCGTGAGCGCCGCGGCCGACGGATTGCGTGTGGCCCAACAGATATGCCGCGAACTGGTAACATAGGAACTGCCCGAATCCACGGCGGCAGTCCCGTGCAAACCGCCATGGGCACCCTGCACAAAGGAGGTCAGCGTGAACATGACGAAATCCCAATTGGTGAAAGACATGCTTTCCGCCTTGGACAACCATGAATACCTGGTGTACTACCAGCCCCAATACGACCATTCGAACGCTTACATGGTAGGCGCCGAAGCGCTGGTAAGATGGGATCATCCGCAGCAGGGCATACTGGGTCCCTATGACTTCGTGCCCCAGTTCGAAGACATTGGTCAAATTGACCGGTTGGATGCCTATGTGTACGAAGAAGTGTGCCGGTACTTAAGCACCCGGCTGTCCGCCGGCAAGTACGTGGTGCCCATTTCGGTCAACTGTTCCCGGCAAGACATCTTCCATTCCGATTTCGTGGATCGGCTGGAAGACATCAGGAAGCGCTATGACGTGCCCGCCCGTTACCTACGCATAGAAATTACGGAATCGGCCGCGGTGGACGGGTCGTTCATAGTGGCGGATTTCGTGGAGAAGCTTCACCGCTTGGGCTATGTGGTGGAAATGGATGACTTCGGCAGCGGGTATTCGTCGCTCAACGTGCTGAAGGACATAGAATTCGACGTGGTGAAGTTAGACATGAAGTTCTTCGAGGGCACCATCGGCGGCCGCGGCGGCGTGATTATTGCTTCGGTGGTGCAGATGTGCCAAGGCATTGGCGCAACGGTTGTTGCCGAAGGCGTGGAAACGGTAGAGCAGGCCGATTTCATGCGCAGCGTGGGCAGCAATTACGTACAGGGCTATCTGTATTCCAAGCCGGTGCCCGAACAGGCCTTTGACCAGCTTCTAGAGCAAACTACCATCGCGCCCATGCGGCCGATGGAGCTAAGCTACACCACCTTGGAATCTAGCGGCTTTTCCAACCCCGAATCGCAGGAATCGCTCATATTCAACCGCTTCGTGGGCCCGGCGGCCATCCTGATGTACGGCGACGACGGTTCGTTGCGCCACGCGAAAATCAACAGCCGCTTCATTCAGGAGCTTGACGTGGCTTTTTCCGAAGAGGAATTTCTTTCCTTGGACCCCTGGACCTTCTTCGATGAAGAAAACCGCGCGGTGTACCAGGCGGCCTTGGACAAGGCGGTGGAAAAAGGCGAAGATACCAGCTGCGATACCTGGTGCACCGTGTGTTCCGACCTGTGCGGGGACGCGAAGGTGTATCTGCGCAGCGAATTCCAACTGCTGGGGCGCTTCGGAAATGCCTACCAATTCTTCGCCAGCATACGCAATTTCACGCTAGACCGGCTGAGCTACGAAGCGGTGGAAGAAAGCGAGCGCAAGTTCAGGAATGCCAGCGAGCAGGCGAACGTGTACGCGTGGGAATACGACATTCCCACCAAAATCATGCGTCCCTGCGTGCGCTGCATGAGGGATTTGGAACTGCCGAAGATATTGAACAACTATCCCGAATCTGCCATAGAAGCGGGCATTTTCCCGCCCGATTACGCCGACATGTACCGCGACATGATGCGCAGGGTGGACGAAGGAGAATCCAACCTGGAAGCCGTCATCCCGCTTACCGCCGACCGCATTCCCTTCATAGTGCGCTACACCGTTGAACGCGACAAGCACGGCCGCCCCGTAAAAGCCTACGGATCGGCCACGCTGGTGGTAGACCCGCAAGAGTAACTGCGCGCGGGGGAGAATGTTGTATGCAGCTTAAGCCGCTTCGCAGTCTGCAGGGCCCTATTCGGGTTCTGTTTGTGTGCCATGGCAACATTTGCCGCAGCCCTATGGCGGAATATGTGTTGAAGGACATGGTGGCTAAGCGGGGGCTGGAAGACGCATTCTTCATTGATTCGGCGGCCACCAGCACCGAAGAGCTGGGCAATGGCGTGCATCACGGCACGCGCCGGGCTCTGTTGGCCCATGGCGTGCCCTGCGGGGACCACCGAGCGCGCCAGGTGGGCCGTGCGGACGCCGGTGCGTGGGATGTGATAGTGGGCATGGATTCCTACAACATGCGCAACCTGCAGCGCATGCTGCCCGGGGATGTGGAGCGCATGCACCTGCTGCTGGAATTCGCCGGCAGAACGCGCAACGTGGCCGACCCGTGGTACACCGGCGATTTCGAAACCACCTACAACGACGTAGCGGACGGCTGCGAAGGCCTGCTGCACTACCTGGGCTTCTAGCGTGCGCCAAACCATGCGGGCGTGTCGTTCCGACCGGAGGCGGCGAAGCCGCCAGAGTGGAGAGGTCTAGCCCGAAGCGTGGACCGCTCCCGGTGGGCGGGCGCGCGTTCTAGCGTCCGCTTTCCCTTCTGCACGCCCTCAAAAAGTTACCCAAGGCTTGCGCTTTTGGGAAAGGAGCAGGTCAGGGGCCATATGGAAAGTTACCCTTGGCTTGCGCTTGCGTATTTCTCTTCCAATTTCCGGCCTAAGGCTTACACTGCAACAAACTTGAAAGCGAAGGGCGGCCTTCGCTTTCGCGCATTTGGGGCAAGTTAGGAATTCCCAACTTTTGGGGGAAGGTGCACGCAACATGGTGGTCAGGGAGCAGGATACCAGCAGAGCGCGCGAGGTGCGTCGCGTGCTGCTGGTGGTCATGACGCTGAACCTGGTGGTTTCCGTGGCCAAGATTGTCATCGGCGTGCTCACCGGCACTAATTCGGTGCGCGGCGATGGCATCCATTCCATCTTCGACAGCCTGGGCAACCTGGCAGGCATCATCGGCATTTCCTTGGCCGCTCGCCCCGCCGACGAAAGCCATCCTTATGGTCACGGCAAGTTCGAAACCGCGGCCAGCTTGGTCATTGGCGTCATGTTGCTTATCGCGGCCTTCGAAGTGGGCAGCGGCGCGGTGAACACACTGGTCACGGGCGAATATGGCGCGCAGCCTTCCGCGCTGGCGTTGGGCATCATGGTGGTCACGCTGGTGGTGAACATCACGCTGACCACCTACGAACAGCGCGCAGGCCGCCGCCTGAACTCTTCGGTATTGGGTGCCGATTCCAAGCACACGCTTTCCGACGCGCTGGTGACCATCAGCGTCATCGTGGGTCTGATTTTCGTGAACCTGGGCTTTCCCATCGCCGACCCCATTGCCACGCTTATCGTTACGGTGGCCATCGTGGCCACGGCGGTTGACGTGTTCAAAGACGTGCTACACACGTTTTCCGACGCCGTGCGCATTGACCCGCAAGAAATCGAGCGCAGCGTGATGGAAGTGCCCGGCGTGATGGCCGTGCACCGGGTGCGCACGCGCGGCCTGGAAAACGAAGTGTACGCCGACCTACACGTGCTGGTAGACCCCGCCATGACCATCCAACGCGCCCACGAAATAAGCGACGAAGTGGAACGCAAGCTGGCAGCAAGCTACCCCCAACTAAGCGAAGTGGTAGTCCACCTAGAACCCGCCACTGCCGAAGAACTACGCGAAGCGTAATCCCGGCCCCCCGATCGCGGCGGGATTCGGGTGTCATGTTTCCCAGGTGTAAAATCATACTCCGTTGACAAACTTTTGGTGGCGCCGCCCTGCGCGTGCTGGTACTATACCGCCTTGGATTTCGTTGAAACCTTCGGAACTTGTGAGGAACCGAAGGCGGAGAAACCTCTGGAGAACTCTTAGGTGAGTGCCGACGGTGCAAGGCCCGCAAGGGCTGAATCTCTCAGGCAAACGGACAGAGGCCGCGCTGCGTGCGCCCCTTTTCGCTTTCTCCAGTGCAGTATTGGAATACGGGAGAAAGCAAACCATGGACGTCTTATATGACATTGTCTGCACTATCAATTCTTATCTGTCGAACTACGTGCTGATCATCTTGTTGGTGGGCACGGGCCTGTTCTTCACCATCCGCACCAAGTTTGTGCAGGTGCGCTGCTTCGGCGAAGGCTTCAAGCGCATGCTGGGAACCGTCAGCCTGAACGGCGAAAAGAAGCATGGCTCTATGAGTTCTTTCCAGGCGCTGACCACCGCCATTGCCGCCCAGGTGGGCACGGGCAACATCGTTGGCGCGTGCGGCGCCATCTTCATCGGCGGCCCGGGTGCCATCTTCTGGATGTGGGTGATTGCCTTTTTGGGCATGGCCACCAACTACGCCGAAGCCGTGCTGGCGCAAAAGACCAAGATTGTGGACGAAGACGGCGAAGTGCACGGCGGCCCGGTGTATTACATCCGCGCGCTGTTCAAGGGTGCCGGCGGCAAGTTCTTGGCCGGCTTCTTCAGCGTGGCCATCATCTTGGCGCTGGGATTTATGGGCTGCATGGTGCAGTCGAACTCCATCGCTTCCACCATGGAAACCGCGTTCGCCATCCCAGCGTGGGTGGTAGGCATCGTGGTGGTGGTGGTTGCCGGCTTCATCTTCATCGGCGGCGTGCAGCGCATTGCGTCGGTTACTGAAAAGCTGGTGCCCGTGATGGCGGTCATCTACCTGATTGGCGGTATTGTGGTGCTGGTCATGAACGCCCCGCATGTGGGCGAAGCCTTTGCGCTTATCTTCCAGTGCGCGTTCAACCCGGACGCTTCCATTGGCGGTGTGACCTTCGGCATCATAGCGGCGCTAAGCCAAGGCGCCAAGCGCGGCTTGTTCTCCAACGAAGCGGGCATGGGTTCCACGCCGCACGCGCATGCGCTGGCCGACGTGAAAGACCCGCATGACCAGGGCGTGGTGGCCATCGTGGCCGTGTTCATCGACACGTTCGTGGTGGTTTCCATCACCGCGCTGGTGGTCATTTCGGTGCTGTATACCGGCGATGGCGCGCTGGCGCAGGGTGCCTATGAGGGCATCGACAAGACCAATATGGCCCAGCTGGCCTTCGGGCAGTTCTTCGGCAGCACGTTCGGCAACGCGTTTGTGGCCATCTGCCTGCTGTTCTTCGCGTTCAGCACCATCGTCAGCTGGAACTTGTTCGCCAAGATCAACGTGGAATACCTGTTCGGCAAGAAGGCCGTGCCGGCGTTCAGCGTGATTGCCCTGGTGTTCATCTTCCTGGGATCCATTTTGTCCAACGACTTGGTGTGGGAGCTTGCCGACCTGTTCAACCAGCTGATGGTGCTGCCAAATGCCATCGCGCTCATTGGCCTTTCCGGCCTGGTGGCAGGTTGCGCGAACGCACACACCCGCAAAACCCGCAAGCTAGAAGCGAAGGACGAATAGCCCGCCGCTTAGCTTATAGGTCCGAAAGCTGGGCCGACCCCGCACGCGGGGCCGGCCCTTCTGTTTTGGCTACATCAGCTTGCCGCAGGAGGCGTAGCGGGTGGCGCGTAGCAGGGCGTTTTGTTCGTCCACAAAAGCAACCTTGGGGTCGAAGTCTTGAGCTTCTTCGGGGGTCATGTGGGCATACGCCATGATGATCACCTTGTGGCCGACTTCCACCAGGCGTGCGGCGGCGCCGTTCATGCAGATGGTGCCGCTGAGCGCGGGCGCGGCTATCACGTAGGTTTCCAGGCGGTTGCCGTTGTCTACGTCGGCCACGGTCACCTGCTCGTATTCCACCAGGCCGGATGCTTCCATAAGCGCGGCGTCGATGGTGATAGAGCCCACGTAGTTCACATCGGCCTGCGTCACGGTGGCGCGGTGAATTTTGGATTTCAACTTCTTGATCAGCATGGGTAAGGTACGCTTTCTTTCGCTGCCTACAGCGGCAAGCCGCCGGCCTGCTGGATGCCAGGCAGGGCGGGGATGCCGGCGAAGCTGGCCTGCAGCTCTTCTTCGGTGGGCACGTGGTTGACCATGGACCCGTGGTTGAACATCTCGTAGGCTTCCATGTCGAAATATCCGGTGCCGGTCAGGCAGAACAGAATGGTCTTGCGCTGGCCCGTTTCGATGCACGCTTTCGCTTCCTGAATGGCGGCATGCACGGCATAGGAGCTTTCGGCGGCGGGCAAAATGGTTTCCAACTTGCTGAACAGCGTGGCGGACTGGAATGCCTCAAGCTGTTCGATGGCCACAGCTTCCACCAGTCCTTCATGGTACAGCTGCGAAACCACGGGGTTCATGCCATGGAAGGCCAGGCCGCTTACGTGCAGGGGGTTGGGCACAAAGTCCGCGCCTAAGGTGTACATCTTGCACAGCGGGCAAATGTGGCCCGCGTCCACGTAGTCGTAGGCGAAGCGCCCGCGGGTCAGCGTGGGCACGGCGGTGGGCTCGGCGGCCACAAAGCGCGTTTCGGTGTGGCGTCCCTGCAGCTTGTCGCGCACAAAGGGGCTTATCAGGCCGCCGAAGTTGGAGCCGCCGCCCACGCAGCCTATGATGACGTCGGGGTATTCTTCCAGCTCTTCCATGACCGCGTAGGCTTCCAGCCCTATGATGGACTGGTGCAGCATTACTTCGTTCAAAACGCTGCCCAACTGGTAGCGCCCCTTGTTTTCGGGCACGTTCAGCGCCGTTTCCACCGCTTCGGAAATGGCGGTGCCCAACGACCCAGGTGCGAAGGGGTCAACCGAAAGCGCGTGACGCCCGGCGTTGGTGGCATTCGATGGGGAAGCGGTGACGGTAGACCCGAACGTTTGCATGATGGAGCGCCGCGCCGGCTTGCGGTCATACGACGAGCGCACCATGAACACGTTGCAATCCAGGCCGTAGTGGGCGGCCGCTTCGGAAAGGGCGGTGCCCCACTGCCCCGAACCGGTTTCGGTGGCAAGGGTGGTAATGCCTTGTTCCTTGCCGTAGTAGGCCTGCGCTACGGCGCTGTTCAGCTTGTGCGACCCGCTGGTGCTGTTGCCTTCGAACTTGTAGTAGATGCGCGCCGGCGTGCCCAGCTCTTCTTCCAAGTGGCGTGCCCGGCACAGCGGGGTGGGGCGGTACAGCTTATACATGTTCTGCACGCCCGAAGGGATGTGCACCCACGGCGTTTCGGTGTCGAATTCTTGGCGGATGAGCGCATCGCACAGGATGGGCTGCAGGTTTGAAAAGCGGGCTTCGCTGCCGTCGGGCAGGCGAAGGCCGGCGGGCTTTTCGGGCAGGTGCGCGCGCAGGTTATACCACTGCTTGGGCAGTTGGTCGTCCCGAAGGGTGTATCGGAAGGGTATAACGTTTGCAGGCATGGTTCTCTCGTTTTGGGTGGCGCGAAGCGGCGTTTTCCTGTTCGGAAGCGATTATTCGGATAGTTCGCGGGGAGGCGTTTGTGTGGACGGTTCGGCCTGCACGTCTATGGGGCCTTCCTTTTTCACCAGTATGCCGAACACGATGTCGGTGATGCCGGTCAGCAGCAGGCCCGCGCCTAAGAAGTACATGATCCAGGCGGGGTTTAAGATGGCCAACACGCCTAACACGATGTCGATGGCGCCCGAAATGATGCCGGCCACCTTCAGGCTGAAGGGTATGAATGGCGTGGTCAGCGTGCTGATAACGCGGAAGATGCCCGCCACCACAATGCAGCCGGCAATCAGCCATCCCAGTGTTTCGGCCACGGCCAAGGGATGCACCAGGCACACTGCTGCCAGCAGGATGGCCACAATGGCGAACACCAAAATGCCGTTCGCCGATCCCACCTTGCGAGCGTTGTTCCAGGCAATAAGGGAAGAACAGCCCGAAACCAACAGGGCAGCGCCAATGAATATGCTGATCATAGACCCGGAAAGCCCAGGGGCGAACACGAAAATGCCGCCGACGATAATAAGGATGATGCCCGAGATGATGGGATTGAGCGGTTTCAATTCTTGCTGCATGGTTGTCCTTTCTGTTGGGCTGTTCACAGGGTATCACACATCCTTTGGCGGCGTTTGTGCGGGTGGGGGCTGAAACGGCGCTGAAATGTGGGTTTTGTTTGCGCAAAAAACGGAAGAATTGTCGGGAAATGATGAAGAATGCGCCGAAGGGCTAGAATTGACCCACCTTCGAAAGGCGCGCGGGGCGCAACGCCTGGCAAGCCTTTCTGCCTATAAACGTAGCTACAACATAGGATTGGCAGACTTTTATGCACAACGTAGAACACGTGATACTTTCTGGCACCCGAAAAGCCGCTTGCGTGGCTTTGTCTTTGCTGTTGGCGGTGTTTTGCATGCCCGCAGCGCCCCAGGCTTTCGCGGCCGACACCGCACGCAAGGAAGCGCTGCAGGAACAGTCCCAGCAGATTATGAGCCGCATCGACGAGCTGCAGACCCAGCTAAACCAGGTGCAGGCTAACCTTGCGGATGCCGAATGGGCCCATGAACAGGCCGTTGACGCCATGAACGAAGCGCAAGACCGCATGAACGCCGCCCAGAAGCGCTTGGACGAACTGGAGCCCCAGCTAAACGAACAGGCCGTGGCGCTGTACAAAAACGGCGGTGCGCTTTCCTTCTTGGACGTGATCATGGGCTCCACTTCCTTTGAGGAATTCCTGACTACGTGGAACCTGATGGAGCGCGTGGCCAACCAGGCCGCAGAGCTTATCCAGGAATCTAAGGATGTGCGGGCCGAAGCCGATGCGGCGCGCGCGGAATACGCCGCCCAGGAAAAGATTGCGGCCGACGAAATGGCCCGCCAGGAAGCGCTTTCCAACGAAATCACCGCCACCCAGCAGTCGCTGAATGAAGAAATTGCTGGCATTACCACCGAAATTGCCGAAATAGAGGCCCAGGAAGAGGCGGAAGCCGAAGAGGCGCGCCGCGCTGCCGAAGCTGCCGCCGCTGCCCAGGCCGCCGCCGAAGAGGCCGCCAAGAAGGCCGCCGAGGCCGCAGCCGCCATAGCCCGCGGCGAAACGCCGTCTTCGGTGGGGGAAACCGTTGACACCGGCTCTGGCGTGTTCTGCAACCCCTGCCCGTCAGGCACCCTTTCCAGCGGCTTTGGCTACCGCGACTTCGACGCTTCCTTCCACCGCGGCATAGACTTGGCCGCCCCCGAAGGCACGCCGTATTACGCGGCGGAAGCCGGCACGGTCATTTATGCCACGTATGACGGCGGCTACAACGGCGGTGCGGGCAACTGGATTGTCATTTCCCACGGCAACGGCCTGGTCACGAAGTATATGCACTCTTCGGCCGTGTACGTTTCGGTGGGCCAGCAGGTAACCCGCGGCCAAAACATAGGCGCTGTGGGCAACACCGGCAACTCTTTCGGCGCCCACCTGCATTTCCAAGTGGAAGTGAACGGCACCGCCGTAAGCCCCTGGACCTACCTGTAGCGCTGCGTGCCGCACGGTCGCGGCACGCGGATGCGCGCTGCGAGCGTGCGACACGCAGCGCCCGCCCGTTTGCGCCGATAGCGTCTGAATTTGTGCCGTTCGCGCAACGCACTGACGGGCTGTTTTCCAGCGGCGGCTTCGTTTGCCCCGCTACAGCGCTTGTGGCAATGTTACGAATGGCCGTGTTCGAGTGAAATTTCCAATGCGCGTGGAACAATAACTCCAAAGTTGTATAATCGTTTCTATGCGCGGCAAAGCGCTAAGGCTTTGTTGTGCCTAGTAACCTTAGAGGGGGTGGACCATGCGAAACAATACGCAGTCATTTGATTTCGAGCTTGCGCTCGACGCGCGTGGCGTTTCACGTCGAAGCTTCATGAAGCTATGCGGTGCCGTTGCGGTGGCCGCTGGGCTTGGTGAAGCGGCCGCGCCAAGGGTGGCGCAGGCCTTGGAAGAATCGGTTATTGGCGCTAAGACAGGCAGCCTGTATCCGGTTATTTGGATCGAAGGTGCTTCCTGCACGGGTTGTACCGAATCCTTTGCTCAGGTGGATACACCTGACCCGGCAACCGTGGTGCTGGAGATGCTGTCTCTGAATTACTCCGAGACATTGTCTGCAGCAGCAGGTGAATCTATGGAGCTTGCCAAGGAGCAAACCATCCACGCCGGCAATTACCTGCTGGTGTACGAAGGTGCAATCCTGGAAGGCTGGGGCGGTCAGGCCCTGCGCGTGGCCGACAAACCCGGCACCGAGCATCTCATCGAAGCTGCTGAAAGCGCCAACGCGGTTGTAGCGCTGGGTTCGTGCGCCGTCAACGGCGGCTGGATGGGGGCTAACCCCAATTCCGCCGGCGCCTTGGGCGTGCAGCAGTTCCTGGAAAAGAACGGCATCAAGACCCCGGTCATCAACATCCCGGGTTGCCCCGCCAATCCTGAATGGTTGGTTTCGGTGCTGGTAGACGTTGTTATGATGGGCAAGATGCCGGAATTGAACGGCGAAGGCAAGCCCGCTGGCATCTTCAACCAGACCATCCATGACAACTGCGAACGCCGCGGCCACTTCGAAAACGGCGAATTCGTGTATGAATTCGGCACGAAGGAAGAGGCCTTGGGCTACTGCCTGTACCCGCTGGGCTGCCGCGGTCCGCAAACCAATTCCAACTGCGGCGTCACCCTGTGGAACCATGGCCGCAGCTGGTGCGTGAAGTCCGGCGCCCCGTGCGTGGGCTGCTGCGAAGCCGCGCCGAACGACCCGGGCCACAACTGGGTGGAAGTGAACACACCCTTCCGCAGCCGCCATCGCGATCTGCGTGTGGCCGGCATCACCTTCCAGCCCGAACAACCTGCCTACATTTTGACCGCTGTGGTGGCCGGCGCTTTGGTCATCCACGGCTTCGGCATGAAGGTGTCGGGCCGTATGGACGGCGGCGCACCGTTTGAGAAGGTTCGTCGTTGGGACGCCAAGCATCCCAACAAGTCTATTGGCGATTATGGCAATATCGAAACGGCCGTTGCCGCCCAGGAAGCTCTAGATGAGAGCCTGAAATCCAAGAAGGGAGGCAATAAGTAATGACTCGTTCCGTTATTGACCCGATCACCCGCATCGAAGGCCATCTGCGCGTTGAAATGGAAGTGGAAGCCGGCAAGGTAACCGACGCGTGGGTTTCCGGCGGCTGCTACCGCGGCATGGAGCACGTGGTGGAAAAGCGCCGTCCTGAAGATGCCGCTCACATTGTGCAGCGCATCTGCGGCGTGTGCCCCGTTTCCCATGCGCATGCTTCTTCCATTGCCGCTGAAAAGGCCTATGGCATCACCATCCCCAACAACGCGCGCATCATTCGCAACATGTTGGAAGGTGCCCAGTTCTTGCACAGCAACATTTTGTGGTTCTACAACTTGGCTGCGCTTGACTACGTGAACCCCATCAACGGCTTGTCTGCCGACCCCGATGGCGCCCTGGCCTTGGCAAAGGCGGCGGGCACGTCCACGAACACCGACTTTGTGGCCCTGCAGGCGCGCCTGAAGAAGTTCGCCGACAACGGCCAGCTATCCATCTTCAGCGGCAACTGGTTTGACGCCGATGGCGGCGAAGCCTACAAGCTTACCCCCGAAGCCGACCTGCTGCTGACCGCCCATTACCTGGAAGGCCTGCAGATGCAGTCGAAGGCTTCCGAGATTGCTGGCCTGCTTGGCGGCAAGATGCCCCATGTTATGACGCTCATCCCCGGCGGCACCGCGTTTGTTCCCACCGAACAAAAGCTTGACGACCTGAAGATGCTCATCAAGGACCTGAAGGCATGGTGCGACGCCACCTTGCTGCAGGACACGGTGGCATTGGCCCCGTTCTACACCGATGCGCTTGAGTTTGGCAAGGGCTGCGGCCGCTACATTGCTTGGGGCGTGTTCGAAGGTCCGCAGTGGCCCTACGACAACGACTACACCAAGCAGATGGCCAACCGCTACATGCCTTCCGGCGTGCTAGACGAGCTTCTGAACTTAAGCGAACCGGACGAAAGCATGATCACCGAATACGTGGGCAGTTCGTGGTACAAGGGATCTGAAACCTATCAGTCCCCCTACTTCATCACTGACGGCGAATTCACTAGCTACGACGTGACCGACCGCTACACCTGGGTGAAGGCTCCGGCATACGGCGGCAAGCCTTACGAAGCTGGCAGCATGGCCCGCATTTTGGCCGCCTACCAGCGCAAGAACTCCACCATCGTGAAGATGGTCGACCAGCTGCTAGCCGATACCGGCCTGACCCTGACGCAGGCGCAGTCCACGCTTGGCCGCACCGCCATCCGCCAGGTGGAAACCGTCTACATCGCCGAACTGATGGAGCAGTGGTGCGACGAGCTGATCGAAGCCGTGAAGGGCGGCGATTCGGCTTACTTCGAAACCCCCAAGACCACCACCGGCGCCGGCACGGGCTTCTGGGAGGCCCCGCGCGGTGCTCTGTATCACAGCGAAAAGGTGACCAACGGCCAGATAGACGGCTACCAGATTATCATCCCGTCCACGTGGAACTTGGCGCCCAAGAACGACAAGGGCGAAAAGGGCCCGCTAGAGCAAGCGCTCATTGGCACCCCGGTGGAAACCATCGACAAGCCCATCAACGCCCTGCGCACCGTCCACAGCTTCGACCCCTGCACCGCGTGCGCCGTGCATGTGACCGAGCCGAAGACGGGCAAGCATTTCGAAACCGTCACCAGCCCTTGGGGGGTGAAGTAAATGGCACATTTAGCACATTATCGTGAGGCGCATCCGCTGCCGTTTGTCATTACCCACTGGATCAACCTGGTATGCATGTTCCTGCTCATCTTCACGGGCTTTTGCATCCATTACCCGTTCTTCCCCTTCTTCATGAGCATGGCGCGTGGCATCCACGTGTTCTGCGGCTTCGTCATCTTCATCAACTGCGTGGTCCGCATTATCATGGCCTTCTTCGTGAAGGCTGCCCCCACCGGCGGCACGCGCGAACAAGAAGTGGACATCAAGATGTGGCTGCCCCAGAAGGACAACCGTCATCAGGCCCTGGAATGGGTTAAGTATTACCTGTTCTTGCGCAAGACCCATCCGTTAGGCGGCAAGCTGGGCGTTCCGCAAAAGATTTCCTACCTGCTGATTCCCTTCCTGCTGATCATCATGTTCTTCACCGGCATCTGCCTGTGGCCGCCGCTGGCCAACACGGGTTTGTGCCTGGCGTTGCTGAACCTGGTGGGCGGTCCCATGTCTATGCGCATCATCCACTTCTTCTTGATGTTCGTGTTCATCATCTTCTGCTTCATTCACCTGTACCTGGCGAATGTGGAAGGCTTTGAGCCCACCAAGCTGATGCTGTTCCGCAAGGAACACGGTGGCCTGACCTACGATCCCAAGAAGCACGTGATTGACGGCGAAGACCTGATGGGCCACGGCGAAGAGGCTGCTGCTGAGCCGGCTGCCCAGGCCGAGGCTGCCGAAGAGGCTGTGGCGTAGGCTTTAAGGGTTAGCTGTTGACTGAAGGGCGCGCTGCTGCGGAATCTGCTTCCTGCGGACTGTCTGACGAAGACATCCGCCAAGAGGAAGCGTTTCTGCGCGGCGTGCCCTTTTTGAATGTGGGGGCGCTGTTTATGCCTCCCATTTGGGGCGTGGCGCACGGTGACTGGATTTGTGTGCTGTTTTACCCTGCGTGGCTGTTCTGCGACAACCTGTTTTATGCGGCCTACAGCGCGCCTTCGGTGCTCAGCGTGGTGTTAGCGGTGGTGTGCGGGCTGGTGCTTACGGCGGTCACGTTTGTGTACGCG
Organism: Coriobacteriia bacterium; assembly: GCA_030523425.1. GTDB lineage: Bacteria > Actinomycetota > Coriobacteriia > Coriobacteriales > Eggerthellaceae > JAUNIP01. The sequence goes on along the minus strand of JAUNIP010000013.1, from coordinate 13,465 downwards.
CGCATAAGTTCGCCCCGTTCGGCGCACCGGGCGGCCGCGCGCGGCATTGCGCGTGAACGGTATTTGCGCACCGAGCGTTTTTGGGCGGTGGGCATGGTTATTTTGGGTGTGATTATGATTGCGGCGGCAACATGGTATAACCTGTGCATCAGATCAACCGTACCTGTAGGATAGGGAGTTGTGTGGAAAGCCCGTCTTCTGGAAACGGCCGTGCGGCCGTTTTTTTCGTAGGGAATGCCTTGATGCTTGACGACGGCATCGGTCAAGCGGCGTTGGAGGATTTCTCGGCGCGCTATGAGGTGCCCCCGTGCGTGGATGTGTTCGACGTGGGATGCATGACCATGGACATGGTGACGCATGTGGGCACCTACGACTTTCTGATGACGGTAGATGCTGTGGATGGCACGGGTGCAGCGCCGGGCACGGTGTTTCGCTTTGCGCCAGACGACGTTGAGCGCAACGCGCTGATGACGTCGCTGCATGACTTGAAGTTGGCGAACTTGTTTGATGCGGCAGCGCTTTTGGGTTTTGATGCCGAAGGGCTGTGCTTAGGCATGCAGGTGGGCAACCCTTCGCCGGTGGAATACACGGTGGGGCTGACGCCGGAATGCGCGGCGCAGCTGCCCCTGCTGGTTGATACCTTGGCAGGCGAACTTGCGCGGCGTGGCTACGCCGTGAAACGAAAGGACGATACCATGGCTGATGTGAGTGCTTTGCAAACGCAGCTTGAGCAGGCGCTGGGCGCTGAAAACGTGTTTGCGAACGAACCCATGAGCGCGCATACCACGTTCAAAATTGGCGGGCCGGTGCAGCTGTTGGTCACGCCGCGCACGGTTGAGCAGGTGCGGGCGGCGTTTTTGGCCGCGCAGGCAGCCAGCGTTCCCGTGCGGGTGATCGGGCTGGGATCGAACGTGCTGGTGGCCGATGCAGGGCTGGAAGGCATGGTCATTAAGCTGGCCGAAAACTTTGCCGCTGTGGAAGTGGACGGCACCAGCGTGCGGGCCCAAGCTGGTGCCAGCAACGAAGCCGTGGCTCGCGCGGCCCAGGCGGCGGGGCTGGCGGGCTATGAGTTTGCTAGCGGCATCCCCGGCACGGTGGGGGGTGCGGCCATCATGAACGCCGGTGCCTACGACGGCGAATTCAAGGGCGTGTGCGTTTCGGTGACGTGCCTGCGGCCCGACGGGGAAGTGGTTGAGGTTTCCGCTGAGCAAGCGGACTGGGGATACCGGCATTCCATGATGATGGACGAAGGCTACGTGGTGCTAGGCGCCGTGCTTTCCCTGCACGCGGACGACCCGGCCGCCATCCAGCTTCGTATGGATGACCTGCGGCAACGGCGCGAAAGCAAACAGCCGCTGGAAATGCCTTCCGCGGGTTCCACCTTCAAGCGTCCCGAAGGCTACTTCGCCGGGAAGCTGATTCAGGACGCAGGCTTGCGCGGGTATCGCGTTGGGGGCGCCCAAGTGTCCGAAAAGCACACGGGCTTCGTAGTGAACGCCGGCGGCGCCACCGCGGCAGACGTGCTGCAGCTTATAACCGACGTGCAAGACCGCGTGTTCGCCATGGAAGGCGTGCGCCTGGAACCCGAAGTGCGCTTGTGGAAGTAGGGCGCCCGTGTCATTTCGACCGGAGCGTCCGCAGGACGCGGAGTGGAGAAATCTAGCCCGGAGTATGAACCGCCCCCATCGCGTATGCCCCAATCAGAACGTGATGCCTTCCACGGTTATGTCGGCAATGCCCAGGAAATGGCGCAGGCCTAAGGATACTTCGTCGGCCACTTTCAGGTAGGGGTTGGCCAACGTCACTTCGCAGGTGCCTGCTGGCAGGGTGCGGCAACCCTTCTCCTTCAGGCGTGCTGCTTCTGCGGGCTTTGCGGCACGGGCGAACACTTCGGCCACCGCGCCCCCGCAGGTTTTGCATTCGGCCAGGTCAATCACCACGCAGGTGCATTTCTTGCGGGTCAGGTAGGCTTGCAGTGGCTGGCTGAGCGTAATAGCAGGCATGGGTTTTCCGTTCTGCGGTGCGGCCAAAAATGACAATCCAATGATACCGCGCGCGGTACGAAACGGTTGGCCTGAAGCGCATTTTGCCGGAACAGGCCCCCTTCACTGAAAAAGTTAGAAGCAGATTACTTTTTTAGAAAAGTTAGTGTAAGATTACTTTTATGGTATCTGTCCACAAAGGAAAGAGGTGGGGTATGAATCCTGCGATTTTTGTTGGTATTGGCTTTTTGGCCGGCACCGTTGGCATGAAGGCGGTTACTTCGCAGGCCGCTAAGAACATAGCCGTAGCGGGCATGGTCCAAGGCATGAAGGTGAAGGAGTGCTGCGAAGGGCTGGTAGACGAAGCCAAGGCCGAATTCGACGACATTATGGCGGAGGCAGAATATCAAAAGAATGCCGATGCTGAAGAGTACGTGGAAATTCAGACTCAGCCTGAATCCAAGCCGGCGAAGAAACCAGCTGCTAAGCGCACCACCAAGAAGGCTGCTGCTTCGGCCGAATAGGTTTTCCTATGCGCTACACCATCCAGCATTCCATTCCGGGGCGCTTGCGGGTTAGCTTGCATGGCACCATTCCGGAGCGCCATGCCGTGGCCTTAGAGGAGCTGTTTTTGGGTGTGCCCTGCGTCACGAAATGCGTGGCGTACCCGAAAGCCGGCAGCTTGGCTATAACCTACGAAGCGGAAAGCGCCCAGGCCCAAGCGGCGGCACGCAACGAAGTGCTTTCGCGCCTGGGACAGCTGACGTATGACCAGGTTGAAACGTGGGAACCCACCGATTCGCTGATGATGGCCCCCAAGCCGCGGCATTTGTTCACCAAGCTTGCGAACATGGCGCTGCTTCATTACCTGAGACGTGCGTTTTTGCCCCAGCCGGTGAAGATGGCGCTGCGTCTGCGCCACGCCCTTCCTTTCTGGAAGGAGGCGTTTGCTTCGCTGCGTGCGGGACGCCTTGATGTGCCAGTGCTTGACGGCGCCGCCATAGCCATGGGCTTCCTGCAAGGCGACGGGACTTCGGCGGGCAGTTCCATGTATCTGCTGAACGTGGGCGCTGCGCTGGAACACTACACGCAGCGGCGCAGCGAATGCAGCCTGGCACGCAGCTTGATGGACATTCCCAACAAGGCGCGCAAGGTGGAAGGCTTTGAAGAACGTGAAGTGGCCATTGCGGAACTGGCTTTGGGCGATGTGGTTGTGTCCCGCTTGGGCGATTCCATTCCCGTAGACGGCGAAGTGGTAGGCGGTACCGCGGCGGTGAACCAAAGTTCGCTGACCGGCGAACCGTTAGCCGTGGTGCGCACGGTAGGCGACAGCGTGTATGCCGGCACCGTGGTGGAAGACGGCGAAGTGCGCATCCGCATAACGGGAGACCCGCTGCAAAGCAAGGTGCGATCTATCGTTCACATTGTGGAGCAGGCTGAAGCCATGAAATCCGCCAGCCAAAAGCGCATTGAAAGTGCGGCGGACAAGTTGGTGCCGTGGAATTTCTTGTTAGCCGGCATAGTGGCGCTTACCACACGCAACTTCACCAAGACCGCCGCTGCGCTGATGGTGGACTATTCGTGCGCGCTGAAGCTTTCAGGTTCCATCGCTGTCATGGCCGCTCAGCGCGAAAGCGCCAAGCGTGGGTTCGTGGTGAAGGGGTCGCGCTTTTTCGACGCCATGGCCACGGCCGACTGCATTGTGTTCGACAAGACCGGAACGTTGACGGCTGCCGAGCCCGGCGTGTGCGGGGTGGATGCTTACAATGGGCACAATGAACGCGAAGTGCTGCGCTTTGCCGCCTGTCTGGAAGAGCATTTCCCGCATCCGGTGGCGCGCGCGGTGGTGAACAAGGCCTTAGAGCTGCAGCTTGCCCATCGCGAAGAACACGCCGAAGTGGAATACATCGTGGCCCACGGCATTGCCACCACCATCCATGGTCGGCGTGCCGTCATAGGCAGCGAGCATTTCGTGTTGGAAGACGAGCACGTGCCCTTAGACGCGCTAGAGCTTGAGCGCATCCATGAAAAGGCCGGTGGCGCTTCGCCGTTGTTCTTGGCGGTTGACGGCGTGCTTGAAGGTGTTATCTACATCGAAGACCCCTTGAAGCCTAACGTTGCGCGTGTGGTTGCCCAGCTGAAAGAAGCCGGCTTCAAGCGGGTGATCATGCTGACCGGCGACAACGAACGCACTGCCAAGCTGGTGGCTGAAAAGGCCGGCATAGAAGACTTCAAGGCCGATTTGTTGCCCGAAGACAAGCATGCGCTGGTGCATCAGCTGCAGGAGGAAGGCTACAAGGTGGCCATGGTGGGCGATGGCGTGAACGACACGCCCGCGCTTTCTGCAGCGCACGTGAGCATCGCTATGAGCGGCGGCAGCGCGGTGGCGCGCGAAGCTGCGGATATTTCCTTGGTTTCGGACAGCTTGGAGGCCTTGGTTGACCTAAGGCACCTGAGCATGGTGCTGAACAAGCGTATGAGCAGGGGGTATCGCACGGCGGTAGCAATCAATTCCGTGCTGTTGGCCTTGGGGATTTCCGGGACTATTACGCCCCAGACATCTTCGCTTTTGCACAATGCCTCCACGGTGGCCCTTTCGGCCGCCAATGCGCGGGCGTTTTTGCCCGCAGGCGAATAAGGGGAGCTTCCATGCTTAAAGAACTAGCGAAGACCTGCCACAGCTATAGGCGGTTCTACCAGGATCAGCCCATCGGCGCCGACGTACTGAAAGATTTAGTAGACACCACGCGTTACGCTGCGGCAACGCGCAACGACCAAGCGCGCCTTGGAAGACATTCTGCTGTAGGGGGCACCCTGCGTGCTGTTTGACGCCCATATGCACCTAGACCTTATGGAGCAGCCTGACGCATACGCGCAGGCCGCCCTGTCCCGCGGCGAAGGAATGTTTTCCTGCACCGTTACGCCAACGGGCTTTGAAGCCGCGCGGTTGCGCTGGGGCGGCTTGCCCGGCGTGTGCGTGGGCCTGGGGCTGCACCCTTGGTGGCTGGCTGAAAGCTCTGCTCAGGCGCAAGCGCAGGTGCAGCGCTTCTTGGAGCTGCTGCCGGGTGCGCCGTTTGTGGGCGAAGTGGGCTTGGACTTCGCACCCGCGCACGTGGGCACTCAGGTGCAGCAGTGCAAGGCGCTGCTGGAGGTGCTGTACGCCTGCGCCCGCGCGGGCGACAAGGTGATTTCCCTGCACTGCGTGCGCGCATATGGGGAACTGCTGGGCATGCTGCACAGTACGCAGGTGGCCGCGAACAACACCTGCATCATCCATTGGTTTTCCGGGCCGCACGACGCGCTGCTGGCAGCGTTGGATGCAGGCTGTTGGTTTTCGGTGGGGGAGCGCCTGCTGTCCACGAAGCGCGGCCGGGCCTACCTGCAAGACATTCCCGCAAACCGCTTGCTGCTAGAAACCGATGCCCCGCCCGAAGGCGACGGCCTGCAAGCGGCCTTCGACGCCGTGGCGGCCCTGCGCGGGCAAGAAGTGGCCCAGCAGGCCTGCGCCAACGGCTTTGCACTGTTCGGCTAAAAATAACGCCCTGCGGCGATGCGCAGGCCCCGAAAGCGCTATGATGCCTGCATGTCTTTCGTGGGAAAGTGGCAGCTATGACATTGTTCATCTTCTTTTCGGTTGCTATCGCGGCGGTAGACGCCGTCACTTTGGTGATGTCTGCACGTCAGCGCGACCGGGACGGCCGCTTGCTGGCCTGTGCCATAGCCTGCGCCATGTTGGTTGCCTTGGGGTATTTGTTCAGCGTGGTGGCCACGGATTACTTCCTTATGTCGCTGGCTTCCAGCATATACTTCGCTTCTATCGACATCATGTTGGTGTTCACCTTGGCCTACTTCTTCAGCATGACCGATCAGTGGCGCAGCAAGGTTCGCTTTTGGCTTGTGGCTCTTTTCGCGGTGCTGGCGTGCGTGGACGTGACCATCTTGCTGGTGAATCCCTTCAACGAAATAGCCATTTCGTACGTGTATAACCCTGACCACTTGGCCCATTACAGTTATAATCCCAAGTTCTTGTACATCTGCCATTTGGGCTTATGCTATGTGCTGGTGGTGGTGTGCATGGTAGTGATTATGGTGAAGGTGGCACACGCGCCGTCGGTGTTCCGCGGGCGCTATTTCGCCACCATCGCCGGTGTGCTGGTGACCGTTTTTGTCAACGCGTTGTTTTTGTACATCCCGCGCACCTTTATGCTTGATTACTCGCTCATCTTCTACAGCGTGATGTGCGTGTATTTGTACTTGACGGAGTTTTTCGATGCGCCGCGTCGCATGCTGGCGGCCACGCACGAAATCATCTTCGACAACCTGGGCCGTGCGGTGTTTCTGTTCGACTACGAAGGCCGCTATGCCATCAGCAACAACGACGCGCAGCGTCTGTTGCCGGAAGAAAAACGCAATCGCCACTACCGCCTGCGGCGCTTTTTGGACGAATACGGCCTGGGCGAACATATTAAAAACCCCAATGAGGACTGCACGTTTCGGTGCAAACCGAATATCGAAGGCTCCGCGAAAACCTATCGCGTTGACTATCAGGTGCTGAAGGACAATCGCAGCAGGGTATTAGGCACTATGTTGGTGCTGGTTGATACCACTATGCGCATCGACCTGCTGACGGGGTTCCATACCAAAAACGCGTTTGACCAGGAATTCGACATGCGCCGTGGCAGAATCGTGGAACGCCCGGTGGTGGCATGTGCGTGCGACTTGAACAACCTGGCAAACTTGAACGCAAAACTGGGGCGTGACCTGGGCGACGAGGCTATTCGTGTGGTGGCGGATGCCATGGTGAAGCATTTTCCGCCGGGCACCTATTTCACGCGGCACGACGAAGCCAACTTGGTTGCCGTATGCTTGGGTGCCGCTCCAAAGCAGGTGCGCGAATGCGCCAAGGCAGTGCGCGCAGAAGTGCGTGATGCGGCTTTCGCCAATGTGCGGCTGGAAGTGCAAACTGCTTTGGCGGTGGACGATTCTGACGTGCCTTCGGTGCTGCAAACGGCGCGCACGGCCGTGGAGGCATTGCGGCTGCGCAAGATGCTTGATTTCGACGCCGCCCATTCGTCGCTGCTTTCCAGCTTGGCCATGACGCAGCGGCAAAGCGACGGTGAAACGGAAGCGCATGTGCGCCGCACCCGCGCCGTGGCGGACCGCATGGCGCAGCGCTTGGGCATGAGCGACTGGGACCGCAGCTCGCTGGCGCTGCTGTGCCTTTTGCACGACATCGGCAAGGTGGGCGTGCCGCTAGAGATTCTGAACAAGCCGGGAAAGCTGAGCGATCAGGAATGGGAAATCATGAAGTCCCATACCACCAAAGGCTACATGATTGCCCAAGCATCCGAAGAGCTAAGCGTGATAGCCGACTGCATCTTGCACCATCACGAACGCTGGGACGGCCAAGGATACCCTGACGGCTTGGCGGGCGCTGACATTCCGCTGATGTGCCGCATCCTGGCGGTGGTGGACACATACGACGCCATGACCCACGACCGTGTGTACCGCAAAGGCGCGCCTAAGGAAGTGGCGCTTCAGGAATTGCGCGACTGTTCCGGCACGCAGTTCGATCCCGCAGTGGTGGCGGACTTCTTGCATATGATGGACGAAGACATGAGCTTCGATGCCAGCCTGGTGGGCGACCAAGCCTACGACAGGAGCGAATAAGCCACACGCCGGCGCGAACGGGGACATTACCCCTTGCGCACAATCTTGGCCACGAAGAAGCCTTCGTAGGTGGGGGTGGGGCACAGGGTTAGGGCTTGCGGCAGGGTGCAGGGCAGAAGCGGCAGGCAGTCTGCGCCGGGCAACTGGATGGGTTCTAGCTGGTAGAAGCCGCGTTTGTTGGCCTTTTTCAGGCAGGCGCTCACGATGTCTTCGTTTTCGCAGGGCAGCACGCTGCAGGTGGAATACACCACGGTGCCGCCGGGTTTCACCAGCTCAAGCGCCTTGGTCAGCAAGGCCGCTTGGTTCTTCTGGCTTTTCTGCAGAAGCTGCGGGGTGAAGCGTTTTGCCAGCTTGGGGTCTTGCGCGAACAGGGTGCCCGACCCCGAACAGGGGGCGTCCACCAAAATGGCGTCGAAGCTGAAAAAGCTGTCCAGGCGGCGGGCGTCTTGCCGCATCACGGTCACGTTGGAAGCGCCCTGTCGGCATAGGTTGTATTCCAGCTTTTCCACGCGGGGACCGTTCATTTCGCACGCGGTTATGTGGGCCTGCTTGCCGCCTAAGGCCGCCATCTGCGTGGTCTTGCCGCCGGGGGCGGCGCACATGTCCAAGATGTCGGTGCCGGGCGCAGGCGCTAACACCAGCGGCGGCAACATGGAGCTGAGCGACTGCAGGTATACGTGCCCTTCCTGGTACAAAGGCAGGTCCCACAGCTCGCGTTCGCGGGCGTTTTCCAGCAGGAAGGCATCCGTATACCAGGGCACGGACTGCCAGGAAAGGCCGGCTGCGCTTAGGGCTTGGCCCACGGCGGCAGCATCCGATTTCAGGGTGTTCGCACGCAGGGAAACGGCGCGGCGTTGCTGGCAGCCGTCTATCACGCGCTGGGCGTCTTCGGCGCTGTAAGCAAGCGCTAGGGCTTGCGTGAAGAAATCCGGCAGCATGCTAGGCCCGCATCCGGAAGGCCTGCTTTACGGCGCCCACTTGGTACAGGCTGCCGAAGGCCACCACCAGGCCGTCGTCGAACGTCAAGCGGCAGGCAGCGTCTACGGCCTGCGCTGCGCTTTCGCGTACCACCACCGGTGCGTAGGTGCGGGCTTGCACGGCGCGGGCCAGCTTTGCTGCAGGCAGGGCACGCGGGTTTTCCGGTTGGGTGCACACCACGGCGTTGGCCAGCGGCAACACGGCGTCTAACATGGCGGGGTAGTCTTTGTCCGCCAGCACGCCTACCAGCAACACAAGCGGGCCGGAGCAGCCGTTGCCCAGCAGCAGGGGCCGCACTTCGCCCAGCGAACGCGCCAGAGCGCGGGCGCCTTGGGGGTTGTGCCCGCCGTCCACCAGGGCCAACGGCGTGGTGGGCAAAAGCTCGAAGCGTCCGGGCCACGTGGTGGCGGCAATGCCGGCGGCTTCAGCGGCAGCGGGGATGTTCCACCCGCGGCTGCGTAGCACTTCCAGCGTCTCAAGCGCCACGGCGGCGTTTTCGGGCTGGTAGGCGGCCGCCAGGCGCGTGGTGTAGGAGGTGCCGCGGTAGGAAAAGCGGCGCGAAAGCGCGGCGTTTTGCAGCGTGGTGCGCTCAAGTTGCGTGGGGCCCACGGGCCGCACGGTGCCCTCAAGCGCCACGGGGCCCACTTCCAGCTGGCTGGCATCCACCACCACGCACGGGCTTTCCTGCTGCGCGGCCACGCGCTGGACCACTTCCAGCGCCGCAGGCTGTTGCGGGGCGCACACCACGGGGCAGCTGCGCTTGATGATGCCCGCCTTTTCGGCGGCAATTTCTTCCAGGGTGTTTCCCAGCACGCCCGTGTGGTCAAGCCCCAGGCGGGAAATCACGCTTACTTCGGGTGCGGCAATCACGTTCGTGGAATCCAGCCGGCCGCCCAGGCCCACTTCGGCCACCACCACTTGGCAGCCCACGCGGGCGAAATGCAGGAAGGCCACGGCGGTCATCAGTTCGAATTCGGTGGGATGTTCGCCGGTTTCGGCTTCCACAGCGTTGGCGTGTTCTTTCACGGCAAGCGTGGCTTCGCGCAGCGCCGCCGGCGCGATGTTGTGCCCGTCCACGCGGATACGCTCTTCGAAGCTTTCGATGTAGGGGCTGGTGAACAGGCCTGTTTTGTAGCCTGAGGCCTGCAGCACCTGCGCCAGGTAGGCGCACACCGATCCCTTGCCGTTGGTGCCGGCCACATGCACGAACTTCAGCTTGTCTTGCGGGTTGCCCAGCTTGTCTAGCAGCAGCGTGATGCGTTCAAGCCCCAGGCTCAAATACTGCCAACGGGGCGTGTTTATGTATGCAACAGGGTCGAACATGGCGCTTATTGTAGCGTGTTTGGAGCGCGGTAGGTGGTAGCATTCGGGGATATGGAACACGTTGTTGCTGACATAATTGCGTACTTGCGCGCCGAAGGGTGCGTGGACGCGGCCGTGGTGGAGCGCACTATCCGCGCCCACAACCAGGGCATATGCGCCGATGCGCAGCATCATTCCAAGAAGAAAGTGGTGGAATTCTACCTGCGTCAGAAAGCCGAAGACACGGCGCTGTGGCGCACGTGGGCCCTAACGCCCGCCGAGCAGGACGCCCTTGCCGCGGTTTTGCGCATGAAGCCGCGTCGCACGGCCAGCGGGGTGGCCACCATCACCGTAATCACCAAGCCGCAGCCCTGCGGCAGCGCGTGCCTGTACTGCCCCAACGACGTGCGCATGCCGAAGAGTTATCTGACCAACGAACCCGCCTGTCAGCGGGCCGAGCGCAACTACTTCGACCCGTACCTGCAGGTGGCCAGCCGCCTGCGCGCGCTTACGCACATGGGCCACACCACCGACAAAGTGGAGCTGATAATACTTGGCGGCACGTGGAGCGATTACTTGCCCGAGTACCAAATCTGGTTTGTGACCAGGCTGTTTGAGGCGCTGAACCAGGAAAGCGCCATGCGTCGGGACCAAAATTGCCGCGCTGTGCGCGCGCGTTACGCGAAGGCGGGCGTGCAGCAGGACGCCGAAGCGCTGGCGGCCGCCGCGGCGGACGTGCAGCGCCAAGTGGACGAAGGCGCGCTGACGTACAACCAAGCCGTGCGCGGGCTGTATGGCCCGGGCACCGCCTGGGAAGCCGTGGCGGCGTGGCAGCAGGGCACGTGGGAGCAGCTGGAAGCGCAGCAAGCGGCCAACGTGAAGGCGGCGCATAGGGTGGTGGGGCTGGTCATGGAAACGCGGCCGGATGCCATTTCCGCGGAAAGCCTTACCCTGCTGCGCCGTATGGGCGCCACGAAGGTGCAGATGGGCATCCAAAGCCTGGACCAGCGCATTCTGCAGGAAAACAACCGCGGTGCCAGCGTGCAGGATGTGCAGCGCGCCTTCGCGCTGCTGCGTCTGTTCGGTTTCAAGACGCACGTGCACACCATGCTGAACCTGAAAGGCGCCACGCCGGAATCCGACAAGGCGGACTATGCGCGCCTGGTGGGGGAAGCGGCGTTTCTGCCGGACGAGGTGAAGTTGTATCCGTGCGCGCTGGTGAAAGGCACGGGGCTGCAGGCGTGCTACGCGAACGGCACGTGGAGGCCCTACACCTACGAAGAGCTGATGGACGTGCTGGTGGCCGACACCTTGGCCACGCCGGCCTACACGCGCATCAGCCGCATGATCCGCGACATAGGCGCTGGCGACATTTTAGTGGGCAACAAGCTTACGAACCTGCGCCAGATGGTGGAGCAGGCGGTGCGCGAAACGGGGGAGCGCTACCAGGAAATACGCCTACGCGAAGTGAGCACAGGCGACGTGGCGCTGGAAGACTTGAGCCTGCAGGTGCTGCCGTACGACACCACCGTTTCCCAGGAGCGTTTCCTGCAGTGGGTGGCGCCAAACGGACGTCTGGCGGGGTTTTGCCGGCTTTCGCTGCCAAGTCAAACGGCGGTGCGCGAAACGCCCGGGCTGCCTGTTTCGCCTGGCCAGGCCATGATTCGCGAAGTGCACGTGTATGGCACGGTGGCGGGCCTGCATAAAACCGACGGCAGCGCCCAGCATGCGGGCTTGGGCCGCGCGCTGGTGGAAAAGGCGTGCGAACTGGCTGCCGAAGCAGGATATGCCAGCGTGAACGTTATCAGCAGCGTGGGCACGCGCGACTACTACCGCAAGTTAGGCTTTGCGGATGCGGGCCTGTACCAACGGCGGGAGCTGTAGATGGACGAAGCAACCGCCACGCGCCTGCGCGCCTTGAACCAGCGCTTCTACGAAACCACGGCCCACGGGTTTGAGAAAACGCGCCATAACAGCTGGCCTGGGTGGGACACGCTGCTAAGCGTGGTGCCCCTGCCGCAGGCGGAACCCGCGGCTGTGGGGAATTCTTCGCCCGCGGGGGGCCCTGCGGCCCTGAACGACCCAGCCCTCTGCGTGGTCACCGACCTGGCCTGTGGCAACTGGCGCTTCGAAACCTTCCTGGAACGGCGCTTCCCGCAAGCGTGCTTTGCCTTCCAAACGGCCGACAGCGCGCGTTTCGAAGCCTGGGGCACCTTGCGCAGCCCGCTAGATCACAAGCAGCTTGACCTGCTGGGGGATGCCGCGTGGGACTTCCAACCGGCGCACCTGGTCGTATGCTTTGGCTTCATGCATCACGTGCCAGGCCAGCAGGCACGCCTGCGCTTGCTGCGGCGCATGCTGGCAGGCGTGGCCCCCGGCGGGTTCGCGGCCCTTTCGTTTTGGCGCTTTTTGGAAGACGAATCCCTGCGCGCGAAGACGCTGCCTGCAGCCGAAGCCGGCTTCAATCCCGCCGCCTTAGACCCCGGTGATGCCTTTCTGGGCTTTGACGGCAGCACGCAGGCCATCCGCTACTGCCACAGCTTCACCGACACTGACATGGCGCAGCTGGTAGAAGCCGTGGCCCCGCAGGCGCGCGTGGCAGCCCGCTACCGCGCCGACGGCCGCACCGGCACCCTGAACGACTACGTAGTCTTTGCCTGCTAACAACCGCCCATTTGTAAACTTTCGCAGAAATGTAGGTCAAACGCAGGTGTATGGTTGCATAATGCCTACAGCAATAAACGGGAAGCAGAAAGAAGCGAAATCATGCAACATATTGTGTGCCTTGACTTGGAAGGAACCTTGGTTCCTGAAATTTGGATTGCCGTGGCCGACGCCGCCAACATCCCTGAACTGCGCGTGACCACGCGCGAAGAGCCCGACTACGACAAGCTGATGAAGATGCGCATCGCCACCCTGCGCGAACACGGGCTGACCATTGCTGACATCCAGAAGGTTATAGCCGGAGTGGAACCCCTGCCGGGCGCCAAGGAATTTTTGGACGAACTGCGCACGCTGACGCAGGTGGTCATTCTGTCCGACACGTTCACCCAGTTTGCCAAGCCCGTGATGGAAAAGCTGGGATGGCCTACCATCTTCTGCAACGCGTTGGTTATTGACGGCGAAGGCTTTGTAACCGACTACGAATACCGCGTGCAGAACCCGAAATATGTGAGCGTGAGGGCCCTGGAAAGCACAGGCTTCCAGGTTATAGCCGCAGGTGACAGCCACAACGACCTGCCCATGATCAAGGTTGCCAAGGCGGGCTTCCTCATGAACGCGCCCGAAGCCATTATCGCGGAAAACCCGGACGTGCCCGCGTTCAACACCTACCCGCAGTTGATGGCCGCCATCAAGGAAGTGCTGACTGGCGAATAAGCCGCCCCGGTCGCACATCCCCTGTTGCCCCCTGGGCGTTACCTGGTATGGGAAAATGCGGCCAAAATGTTGTGGAGAGTGTTTGAGTATTCCGTTTTAGGTCTTGAATCTTCAAATCAATTGCAACGTGGTCGAGTAATGGACCTCGTGCGGCG